>JAEZDR010000009.1 GCA_023433265.1 Bacteroidota bacterium
GAAAGCTATAGATCTGGAGGGCTGGGGTAGCGAAAGACTTACGAAGGTGCCTCGTGGTTGGAGATACTGCCTGGAAGTACTTAAGGAACATCTTGGGGCTTTCTCTGAAGTGTCTCTGTTATTCAGCAGTAAACCAGCCTTATACCAGCCGTAAACCAGCCGTAAACCAGCGATAAACCAGCCGTAAACCAGAATTATACCCGTGGAAGAGGCTCAATTTGCCTCGGATTAGATGCCTCACACAGGGTAGAATTGCTAATAACCAGCATGAACTAAACGGACTCTACTGTTTCATTTGATTTTACCTGTTTTCTTAGCAACCTTGCAAATTGCTTTTTGGGATCGACCTTGATTAATTGTTTGTTGGTAAGGTAATGAATAACTTTATGTTCTATCCAATGATGCAACGGTAATAAACAGGCGGCTAAAACAATCATTGCGACCAAATCTTTCCAGGGCTCCCCTTCTGTTATTGGATAAAGGTTTTTCTTCAACAACAAGAAAACGAATTCAAATAACATGATAAAAGTGAAGAAACCAATTATCCGTATGGCAGGCTTCGAAACTTTGAAAGCTCCAAGCATAATCAACAGCACGATTGAAACAGCAATGGCGATTGTAATTCCAAGATATTGGTACTGATGTCTGCGCTTGCGTTCTTCCTGCTCCAGTTTTGCAGCTCTTTCCCGCCGCTCATCCTCGTCCTGTAACTGAAGTTGCAAAATATCTTCTTCCCTTGCTAATTGCTGCAAGGTATCCTTTAACTGCTGAGAGAGACCGGAATAAAACATAGCTTGTCTGAAATCGCCAAGCTTTTGGTACGAAGAATCAAGGTTCTTGTATATTTTTTGCTGCCACTCCAGGTCGCTGTTATTTTTAGCAATGGCAGCAAGCTCTGATAAAAGGTTAATGGCTTTGTCGTGTTGCCCTGTTTTTTTGAGGAATTCAAAGTAATGATCAGAATAAATGAGCTTTACCTGACTGCTTAAAGCATTATAAAATGGTTGGGCTTTATTATAATAGAAAGCAGCCGAGTCCATTTTGTTCATTTCCATATAGGCGTAGGCGTTGATATGGTCAATAGCTCCACCCATGCCGACAAGGTTGATGAATTTGCTTATTTCGGGACGCGAGTTGAAATACCTCAATGCCTCTGCGGGCTTGTTACTGCTTAAATACAGATCGATTGTAAAAAGATAGGCTTGTACTTTTAGCGGTGTTGAATTTAGGCTATCGCCGAGTTTCAATGCTTCGTCATATTTAGCCTGCGCCAGTTCATACTGTTTTTTAGCGATAAATAATCTTCCCTGGTAAGTAAGATCCTCAAACCTTAAGTAAGGTGCTCCAAAGACCAGCGCAGGATCAATTTTCTCTGAAGCCAATACAGCGTAGTCTATGGCTTTGTCGTAATTCTTGACAGAAGCATAGAACTGGCTTAATTTCAAAAATACATCCCGCTGCAGGGTGTAATCCTTCAATTGCTCAGCCAATCGCTGGGCGTTAAGGTAATTCCTTAAACTAAGTAACTTTTCCTTTTTAACCAGATAAACGTTTCCATAACTGATAAAACAGCGGGCTTTCAAGCTATCATAAGCTTGTTTGTCTGATATCAAAGCAAAAGCCTGGGACGTATAATTCATCGCTCTGTCGGCATCGGGAACAATCAATTGTAAATATGCCATCTTAAGCAATGTGCTAATCATTTCCTCATCCAACTTGCTTTCTCTTGCAAGGTTGTAAGCCTGCTGATAGTAACCAAGTGATTTCTCAATATTTTCCTTCCGTTGGGTTCTATGGAGGAACTTCTCCCCTATATAGGAATAAGCCTTCACCATCGTTTTGCGATCGCGGGAATATTCAGCATACTTCAGGCAAAGCTTTCCGAAACTGTCAGCAACCGCAGGATTTATTGAATTGTAGGTAAGGGTGAGTTTGCCTGCAATCAAAGCTTTCTGCTTTGGATCTGTCTCCGCCTGGTATTTTTTTACCATGCTGTCAACCAGTTGAGTCTCCTGGCTAAAAACTATAGCTACAGGCAGGAAGCCAAGTATTATCAGAAAAATAATTCTGTGTCTCATAGCAAGAGTGGTTTCTGAAGCTTAAAAATAGTTGAACATCCCGGATAAAACGAACGCAATACAAAGAAAAAGGCCACCTACTATCATATGACCCATTTTCAAAAATTAATTAGAAAAAGCATATAAATGGATATCCACCTGTGCTTCAATTATTTCTTCTATTGATTGACCTAATGGGTGGATTTTACGAGTTTAATTGCAGGCAGTAGCGCCAGGTGCTGCTGAAGCGGGAGATAATAGCTGAAGTGTGCGACGCGGCAAAAGCTGATGCGTGAGTTGCAGCCGGGACAAAAACTTACCTAGAACTCAAAAGAAAGCCATGCGATAAAGCACGGCTTGCATAAAGATTTAGATCGCTACTCGCCGAAGCGATCTTTGATACGCTGATCGTTTTCCTGGTGGCGGCGAGCTTCGAACTCTGTGAATTTCTGACGCTGTTCTTTCGTTAGCAAGGCTTTAATCCTCTTGTTTCGTTGGGCATTAATTTTCTGTATAGCCTTACGACGTTCGTCGCGAGCTAAGGTTTCATCCATAAAAACCTCCCGCAACTGCGGCTGAAACTCTTTTAGAATGATTTTTACAGAGTCGACCTGGGCAGGTGTAAGATTGAGTGTATCCTTTAAAGTTTGGAGTTGCCTTTCTGAATTCTGACCGGCTCCGCGGCCCTGGCCTCTTCCGTAGCCACGCCCCTGCGCATACGACTGCTGAAAGGACACAACAAACAGCAGCATGAGTAATGCAAATAGTCTTTTCATGAGAAACAGTTTACTAATAGATTAACTAGTTGCAAGGAGGTTTAACAGGGGTATAAAAAAAAGTCGCCCCCGAGGGAGCGACTGTTTTATAAATTGAAATCTTTTATCTATCTGTATCGGCGTTTAGGTTAAGCGGATAACCATATTGCCCCTCGTAACCCGGATAAATACCCTCAAGACGAACCGTGCCTTTTGCCGCACCCAGAAGTGTTTTAAGATCGTCAAGGCTTTTAACCTCCTGCCCGTTTACGCTGGTGATGATAAAGCCTTCCTGCATACGTGTGCTCTTAAGTATGCCACTTCCAAGTTTCTTCACAACTACTCCCCCATTCAGTTCGTATTTGGAAGCAGTTGCCTTATCGAGGTTCACGAGTTCGCCCCCTAGTTTATCAAGAACAGACTCGGCCTTCACTATTTCGTATGTGCCCGCCTTGTTCTTTAACGTAACAGTTGTAGAGACTTCTTTTCCATTTCTAAGATAAGTAATACTGATTTTATCACCTGGCTTATAACGAGCCACCTGGTCTTGTAATTCGGGGCCGGTACTGATATTAACACCGTTAATCTTAATTACTATATCACCTTTCTTGAGGCCGGCAGCTTTTGCAGCACCATCTTCGGCTACATCGGTAACATACACTCCCCTATCGATGTCAGGAATGCCTTGCTGCTTCCTTTGATCTTCAGTAAGGTTGTCAATAGGATAACTGATCCCGATATAAGCACGTTGTACGGCTCCGAATTTGACAAGATCGTTCACGATTTTTTTGACAATGTTGACCGGAATAGCATAGCTGTAACCTGCATAGGCACCCGTGGGCGATGCGATGGCTGAGTTTATGCCAATTAATTCGCCGGCGGTATTGATGAGCGCACCGCCGCTATTGCCTGGATTTACGGCAGCGTCTGTTTGAATGAAAGACTCGATTGGGCTGTTTCCGCGATTTATTCCAATAGCTCTTGCCTTAGCACTTACAATGCCTGCGGTAACGGTTACATCAAGATTTAGGGGATAACCGATGGCCATCACCCATTGCCCTAGTCTAACTTCATCGCTGTTTCCATAAATGATGTAAGGAAAGCTGTTTCCTTCTATTTTAATAACAGCAAGATCGCTGTTTGGATCGGCTCCTACTAATGTACCCTTATAAGTACGTTTATTACTGAGCGTAACGCTTATTTCGTCTGCGCCATCCACAACGTGGTTGTTCGTAATGATGTATCCATCTTTACTGAAAATAACGCCACTTCCGCTTGCTTTTTGCTCTGGAATCATTTGCACACGAGGCCCGCTGAAGAAGTCGCCAAACATATCATCTCCGAAGAAATCGGAGAAAGGATTGCGTCGAGGGTTATTATTCGTTACCTGTCGTGCTTTTGTTTTTGTTTTAATGTGCACTACGCCCGGAGTGGCAGCTGTAGCTGCAGGGCTGAAATCGACAGGGCCTGCATCTTCTGAAAATTTGTCAAAAAAACCTGCATAATTTACAGGCAGCTTTCCTGATTCCTGGTATGCGTAATTGTTACTTTGGGTAATAGAGTTGTAGCCCCAAACGCTTAATACTGCTGTAGTAGCGCTTATTGCGACGACTAGTAGTACGTTTCTAAATTTCATTTGCGTGGTTCCTTTGTTTAGTTTGAATACCTGGGTTCAAAATACATGCCTTTACGACTTGAAAGTAAGAAACCTGCTTAAACGTCAGTTAATCGTTGATTATCATTTAACAGAACATTGACGAAAGTTATCGTAGATGCCGAAATTACGCGCCATTTTGTTTCGAAAACAGGAACCTTGAGAGGTAAATAGTAGAACAGACGGGCGTATAAATAGAAAAATGTAGCAATGTTAACAGGAAAGATTTCTGCGAACAAGAAAGCCGGTGTATGTTTGCAGAGCAATTGAGTTCTTAGAACAGGTATTTGAAGATTCTGCTAAACGGTATTCCGCTAATAGTTTTTTGTCCTCTTTATCTTCTTAGTTCTCAGCTTTTTTTATTTTTTTAATTATTTAGTTAATGAACATTTATGTGTCAAACTTAAGCTTCAACGTTGAGAGTGAAGACTTAAGAGAATTCTTCTCTGAGTACGGAGAAGTATCGTCTGCAAAAGTTATTACAGACAAATTTACCAACAAGAGCCGTGGCTTCGGTTTTGTTGAAATGAGCGACGACGCAGCAGCGAACAAAGCTATTGCTGAGTTGAATGGTGCAACTGTTGAAGGAAGAACCATCAGCGTAACTGTTGCTAAGCCAAGAGAAGAAAGACCTGCTGGCAACAACAGGAAATCTTTCAGTGGTGGCAACAGCAGGTGGTAATATTATATTCCGCTAGCTTAGTAAATGCCCGCAGAGATGCGGGCATTTTTTTGTTTGGGCGGAAGAAACAGTACATAGTACATAAATATTAGATTGCTCCGTCTGACGAGTGTAGCAGGGGTTCAGAATAGCTAATCAATCTGCGCGTGGTGTTTGACTACGACTTTATAAAACAGGCACGGTTTTGTTTCATCAGGGGTAGAAATCTATCCTATGAAAACGGTAATGTTTATCGTAATGGCAGGTATTGCCTTCATGTTAGCGGCGTTTGATATTCAGCGGCCGGCAAAGAGCCCGATGTATGAAGAACTAATGTATGTTGGCGGGTTCAAAAGCCTTGATGGCAATGAGCCGGTATTTGTTGAGGTGTTTGCCGACAAACGAGATTCGACGAGTGCGATTTATGGTTCGTTCAGGAAACATTCGGGCGAAAAGCGACTGTATATTGCTTCCGGGAGGTGTATCTACAACGCCTCCTCCCGCAGTGTGGCAGGCTTTGTTATGACTGCAGATGTTGCATATGGTTATAGTGGCCCTTTGGAATATCCTTACTAGTAATCCGGATATTATACATCAGCAAGGGCCGCCCAACAGGCTTGGCACGAATTTTAACCGTTTCATGCACAAAGCTTTAATATGAAAAGTATACTTCTTGCCTCTGCAGCGCTTTTTATTGTGATAGTGCAGAGTTCCTGTGTTGCCAAAAGCAAGCTTACTGCAGCACAGGCAGAAATTAGCAGATTGCAACTGGACAGCGCTCAATTGCAGAGTAACCTGCAAAAACTCCAGACTGATATTGCCTCAGCCCGTGCAACGCTGGACCAGATGCAACAAAACAAGCAAACCTTACAAGGTGAACTGGACGCCCTGCAAAAACGACTGGATGAAACCCGCAGCAATGCAAGCAGGCTGCTTAGCAACAGTCAGCAAACCATAGAAGAACAACAGAAAAGACTTCAGCAGTTGCAGGCATTAATTGATCAGCAGCGCAACCAAACTGAACAATTAAGAAGGAAGATGGCGGATGCACTCACAAACTTCAACGCTAATGAGCTTACTGTAGCTACTAAGAATGGTAAAGTGTATGTTAGCTTATCTGAAAACCTCTTATTCCCGTCCGGTAGTGCAGTTGTGAACCCAAAAGGGAAACAAGCATTGGGACAACTTGCGCAGGTGCTCAATAATAACCCTGATATCAGGGTGAATATTGAGGGACATACCGACACTGTGCCTATCAGAGGTAAATATGAAGATAACTGGGCTTTAAGTGTATCAAGAGCTACGGCCATTGTGAGGATACTAACTCATGATTATAAAGTAGATCCTACCCGAATTGTTGCAAGCGGGCGTAGCCAATATGAGCCGCTTGATGTAAATTATACCGCCCAGGGCAGGGCAAGAAACAGGAGGACGGAGATAATACTTGAGCCAAACCTTGATGAACTGATGAAGTTGCTAGGTAATACTGACCAGGCAGGTGATCAACAGAGACAATAGGTTACTCCTGACACTTTGAAACAAAACTTAAACAGCAGTACTATATGTTACTGCTGTTTTTGTTTACCGGACATGATGAAGATGATCACCCCGGCTATTGCTGCAGTAGCGTACACCAGCATGTGAATTGTACGATCTTTAGTGGCATAGGGAAGTGCAAATACAACAATAAAAAGAGCGAGGACAAGCAGCAAATGTAACTTACTCATATAGCGCGCAAAGATACCAACGAAATGATCGGGGGAAGAAAAGCATAAGGTAAAAGGTGCCGATTAAACGAACTCTTCACATTTATCGCCTACTGTGGCATTCAATTGTCTTATGATAAGTAAATGTAGCATATGACAGCAAAAGCATTGATTGCGGGTGGATTGGCAGCGAGTGTAACAGTAACTGCTGTTCATCAGATACTGAAAGCAATTACTTCCAAATCGCCCCGAATGGATCTGTTAGGGATGGAGGTATTGGACAAGGGATATGAAAAGGCGGGAGCCGACAAACCTTCGTATGATACACGTTATTGGATGACGATGGCAGGCGATATCGTAAGTAACGCTGCTTATTATAGCCTTGCCGGAGCAGGAGGTAAAAAAGGATTGTTTGCAAAGGGAGGTCTATTGGGCGCACTAGCCGGTATTGGTGCTTTGGTATTACCAAAGCCTATGGGATTGAATCCAGCTCATAGCAACAGAACAAAGACAACAAAGCTGTTGAGTGTAGGGCTGTACCTACTTGGCGGACTAGTGTCGTCGGCTGTAACGAAAGCTGTAGCGAAAAGGTAACTATGGCAGTTTATAAGGGTTGAGCCTTACACGAACACCCAGGTTTAACCCTGCCATATGCATTTTCTGGCTATATGGAGCCTGCTGGCTCGTCATACTACTTAGTTTGTAGTTGATGTAAGGCTCAGCAAATACATCCACAAGCGGATTCATCCTTTTGACGAGCATTACGCTACCGTAAAGAGAAGTTTGCAGGCCGGTTTTGTAATAGCCCCCGTCTTTGTCAGATTGTGCTACCGTGTTAAGCGATTCATCCACTGCATGGCCTGAGTACGTATTGTAAACGTTAAAGACGGCGCCGCCGGATAGACCGGCTCGCCACTGATGGTTGCCGAATTCATAACTAAGGATAAGCGGGATAGCTATGCTTGTATAGTGGTTGGTCCTGGACTGGGTGTTATATCCTACATGTACGTAAGTCGTTGTGTCAGGTTGACCAAGAGGGTTGGTAGTTACAATAGTTGTAAACTTAGTTTCCGCCTCTTTGTGAAGGGTGAAACGTTCGTTGATCCTAACATATTCTAAACCAGTCTTCACCGCGATCTTTCCAAATGTCTTGCTGATCCTTATTCCTGCTGCATATGAAAACAGGCTGCTTTCGGTACTGTCTTTCAACTGAACATACTTATTATTAGGGCCCTCAACTTTTTTAAACGTTAATACCGGGGATGCATATACTTCAAGGTAGAGGTTGCTGAAATAACGAGGATTTATGACAGGGTAGTTAAGGATCAACCCTCTTTTGTCAATGAGCGCTTTAGACGACTTGATGGCAGAAAAGTCCGCACGCAAAACAGGATTCAGCACTTCAACCTTTTTAGCTGAGGCATCTAAAATAATCGATTCCTCAGAGAGGCCGAACCCCGCATCATTATCACTTGACAAAGGCAATAAAACCGATGATTGTTTTGAAACGTTAGATCCGCTTATATATGATTTACCGAATCCAGCGTTATCGCTCCTGGTAAGACGTGATTTTGTCTGCGCAAAGGCATGAGATTGTTTAGTCCGAGAAATTGTTTCAGCAGTAAGAGGTTGAGCGCCCCCTGTATTGCTATTCTTGTCCTTTTGTCCGGAGATAGCTTCTAATATCAACTCACTGGTTGAAGGCAACCGGTTAGCTGCCTCAGCAGTAGGGGTATTGGCTAATTCAGAAAAACCTATGTTGGCGTTCGTAACACCGCCCGTGAAGTCGGTTTTATCCATTCTACCTGTTTTATTCTCAATTTGTGAGGGACCCTGTTTAGCGAGAGTAGTAGAGTTGCTTTGAATGAAAAAATAATAGCTGAAAGAAACCCCTAACAATAATACCATGGATGCCGGAGCTGCCCACCAAAAGCCGCGTTTTGTTTTAGGCTGTTTAGCGGTAATACGCTCCCACATATCATCTGGCACTGGCGCCTCAATGTCGTGCAGTTTTTCTTTTATGTACCTATCAAATAAATTACCTGTCATATTCAAACAGCAATTTTTTGTAATTGTAATACCTGTTTCTGCAACATCTTCCTTGCTTTTACCAATTGGCTACGGCTTGTGCTAGGCTGGATGTTGAGCATTTTCCCGATTTCTTCGTGCGAATAGCCCTCAATCACATTTAGATTGAAAACCACCCTATACCCATCAGGAAGTGCGTTAATCATTTTCAAAAGCTCCTCCTCCCCTAACCCTGTATAAGCTGCGGGTTCAAGAGACTGGCTGTATTCATGCTTTCCGGAAACCTCCAGGAAGTTGATTTTCTTTTTCTCAAGGGCTTTGAGCGCATTATTTACCATCACCCGTCTGATCCATCCCTCGAAAGAACCTTCAAACTTAAACTGCTGAAGGTTTGAGAACACCCTGATGAAACCTTCCTGCAGCATATCCTCGGCTTCTTCCTGGCTGCGGGCATAGCGTAGGCAAACGGCCATCATCTTGCCTGCGAACATGGTGAATAGCATGCGCTGGCAATTTGCATTACCCTTTATGCAACCTTTTATAATATCAGTTTCGGTCACTGATGTATGGAGGCGATTTAGTTTAAGACCCAAATTAAGGTTTTGTTGCTGCCTGCGCAAATACGGTATGCTATAATTTGGGAAATACCCGGAGCGTCAATTCGATTGAGGGGGGGAACAGGAAGATGTCGGACATTAAAAAGGGCATGTAACATGCCCTTTACCACGAGTCCTTTTTTGCATCTAGGCCAGAAATTGGCTATGTATATAAGCGACAACTTCTTTCAAGTCTTTGGTGCGCTCATAAACCTCAAGCTGGCGGTCCGCTCCGGTGCCGTTTTCCAGTATTTTGTTGATGAATTTCAAGGCGTGACGGCTACCGAGATGATCGACAACATCGTCAACGAACTCAAGCAATTCGTAAATAAGTACCCGGGAATTTACTTCCTGTTCCTTTCCAAAGTCAATAAGCGTACCGTCGATGCCATAGCGGCTGGAGCGCCACTTATTTTCGTTGATAAGTGAACGATGGTAAGTTATAAAATTCATGTTGTGTGTTCGTAGCTGGTATAGCTTGGCACATATTGCCTGGAAAAGCGCTGCAATAGCGATGGTTTCATCCACCGTCATTGGAACATCGCATATCCGGAACTCCACTGTATTGAAGAAGGGATGAACCCTTAGATCCCACCAAATCTTTTTTGCGTTGTCAATACAGTTCGTCTTAATAAGAAGATTTACATAGTTATCATAAGCCTCGATGCTATCGAAATGGTCCGGTATACCTGTGCGGGGAAACTTGTCGAACACCTTTGTGCGGAAAGATTTATAACCAGTCTGCCTACCTTCCCAGAAAGGAGAGTTAGTACTCAAGGCAAAGACGTGCGGTAGAAAATAGCGGGCAGAATTTGCAATATGAATTGCCATTCTGCGGTCTTCCATTCCTACGTGCACATGCAACCCGAAGATTAGATTGCTACGGGCAGCTTCCTGCAGTTCGTTAACTATTTCACTATATCTCACATGGTCGGTAATAAGCTGGCTTTCCCAATGGCTGAAAGGATGCGTTCCGGAAGCACCTACTGCAAAACCCAGTTCCCCGGCTATTTGTGAGATCGTTTTCCTGAGGATGGAAACATCATGATAGGCAGCCTCAACATCGTCGCAGATATCCGTGCCCACCTCTACGACAGCCTGGTGCATTTCGGCTTTTACTTTGTCCATGATAAGTTTCTGGCCTTCATGTACTATTTTCTGCTCATGGCTTTTGAGTTCAAAGGTTTCAGGGCATAAAACCATGTACTCCTCTTCGATACCTAGTGTAAAGTGACGATAACTAATATGACTCATAAACGTTTTTGGTAGTTAGCATTTAGATTAATTTTTTGCCATTGCTGCTGCGCTTTACAAACTCGCCCCAGGTAAGGTTGTCCTGATTGGGCTTGTGTGCCGTTGCTTTTTCTATTGCAAAGTTGGCGGCTGTTTCCACTACCCAATTGAAGTTGTCCTCCCCTACACTAGTGCGTTCCGCATCAGGGGCGGGGTTACAAAAATCTATGGCGTAAGGGACGCCGTCTCTAAGGGCAAGTTCTACTGTATTGAAATCATAACCCAGGTATTGGTTAATCCTGATAACGATTTCCTCCATTTGCTTCAACCTTTGTTGTGAAGGTTTGAAGTCCGCAGCATAACGCAGATGGTGAGGATTGCGCGGCTCGTATGGCATGATGAGGACATTCTTTCCACCAATACAGTAACACCTGTAGTATTCGTCAAATACAATTTCCTCCTGGAGAAGCATTACCAGTTCGCCGGTTTCACTGTGTTTGTGAAAAAAGTCGTCCATGTCATTCAGCTTATATACATTCTTCCACCCGCCACCTGCGAAGGGTTTCATATAGGCAGGGAAGCCGACATATTTAAAAATACCTTCCCAATCCAACGGATAGGCGAGGTTACTGAAAGAGTTATCCGTGGTATCTGCAGGTAAATCGCGAGAAGGCAGAATAACGGTTTTAGGGACGGGCACTCCAATTTTTACTGCGAGGCAATTGTTGAAGAACTTTTCATCAGCACTCCACCAAAAAGGGTTGTTGATTACCGCTGTACCACAGAGTGCGGCATTTTTTAGATATGCCCTGTAAAAGGGTACATCCTGGCTAATGCGATCGACGATCACCGCGTATTCGGTAGGCTCAGACTGCATTACCTTGTCTATACGAACGGGCTCTGCTATGATGCCATCGATTCCTTTGCTATTGATACGTTCGATGAATGCCATCGGAAAGCTGCGTTCCTGGCCGAAGAGAATTCCTATTTTTTTCATGATGTTAGCTTGATGATTGTTTTGAAGTGGGCTCTAATATATAAATAAAGACTTAATACAGAAAATGAATAAAAGATAGAAGAAGCCTTGACTAGAGGCTGTACCTACCATACGTATCCACAGGTTGTTAAGATAGCTTGTATGGTTCTTTCAAATGTTTTAGGTTTGGCGGTTTATGGTAAGGCGCAGGAGCGAATTGAAAAATGTAAGCATCCGTTCGATAGAAGTTGAATCTTCTTACCTCGAAAGAAAAGTATTGGTCGACGTTTATATGCCAGGGCAATTCGATAAAGAGCAGGTATCTCTTCTCCTGCTAAATGACGGGCAGGACCTTGTGAAGATGCATTTCGATTCTATCCTGGATGAACTCCTGGAATCAAAGGAGGTAACGAACCTGTGTTGCGTAGCCATCCATTGCGGGGCAGAGCGTAAACTTGAATACGGCACAGCTTTTTGCGCAGACTATGTAAACAGGGGAAATAAGGCGGGTTTGTATACAAAATTCATTTTTGATGAACTGCTTCCAAACATCCGGAAGTTTACAGGCATTACGTCGTTCCTGGATAAATCGTTTGCCGGTTTTTCGCTTGGCGGTTTAAGCGCACTTGATATTGTATGGAACCACCCTAGTCATTTTAAACAAGTGGGTATTTTTAGTGCGTCGCTTTGGTGGAGAAGGAAAGCCTATGAGGACGGATACAAAGACGAAAACGACAGGTTGATGCACTTACAGGTAGAAAAGGGAGCCTTTGCACCCTGGTTGAAATTCTATATACAGTGCGGCACACTGGATGAAACCTCTGACCGTAATAATAACGGCATCATAGATAGCATAGACGATGCCCTGGACTTAATCAGGCTATTGAAAGCAAAAGGCTATGATCCTGGGGCAATTGAGTATATAGAAATGGCCGACGGGCGACATGATGTGCCAACGTGGGCAAAAGCGTTACCTGGTTTTTTGAAATGGGGTTGGGGCAATTAAGGTAGCGACACCAGAATTTCTTTGCTGAAAGTTATTATGAAACAAGTGCCTTCGCCAGCCTCGCTCATCACCTCTATTTTACCGCCCTGCGCTTCTACCTGGGTTTTAACCATAAACAGGCCCATGCCTTTACCGTCTTTATCCTGGTGGAAACGTTTATAAAGGCCGAAGATATTCTTGCCATGGGTTTTAAGATCGATTCCCATTCCGTTGTCTTCGAACCGTATAATGATCTTATTAAAATCTACTTTAGCAGATACATGAACTTGTGGCGTAACGCCTGCTCTGCGGTACTTAATGCTATTTCCAAGCAGGTTAAAAAAGATGCTATAGATATATGACTTGAGTGCAAGAATGGCAGGGACTTCGCTAAAATCGGCGGTTATCTGCACCCCAGCCTGGTTGATAGTAAGTTTCTGCGCTTCTGTAACGTCTTCGAAAAGTTTTTGAAGAACAACTATCTCTTTCTTTTCGCTGAGATTTCGTTTAATGTGTAGGATGTGGTTGATGTCCTTTACCACTTCGTCTAGTTTCAATACAGAGGAATGGATCTGGTTAAATATTCCCTCTTTTTCGTCATGTTGCAACAGGTCGCTCCTCACCAGGTCGCTTAGGCCGAGTACGTTTGCAATTTGAGAACGTAAATTATGAGAGATAATAAAAGCAAACTGTTCCAGATCCTTATTGCGCTGGATGAGTTCGTTAGTCATATCATCACGTTCAATCTCGAAGGTTTTACGTGATGTAATATCGCTCATGGATCCGACCATCCGTGTAGCCTTGTTATTCTCGTAGATAACGTGGCCACGATCGTAGATAAACGAGTAGCTTCCGTCGGATTTAACGTACCTGTATTCGTCCTCCCAATAGCATGCATTGGGATCTTCAAGTACAGCTTTTAGTTTTTGAACAACCCGGTTGCGATCATCAGGATGTATACGTTCTTCCCAGGTTTCGATGTTTTCATCTTCGCTTGCCCTCTTATATCCAAATGATGTTTCGTACCCTTCACTCCAAAAGAGCTTATTTTCCTTTAGATTCCAATCCCATATAGCGTCGCTGGTAATCTTGCTTACAAATTCATAACGCTCGTTACTGGCTTTTAAAGCCATATCGATTTGCTTCCTTTTTGTAATGTCAGCAAAATAAAGGCAGAGCCCCATTCGCTCGCCCGTTGGAGCGTTAAGTGGGTTCATCCTTATGAAAAACCAGTCAGTCTTTCCATCGGGTGTTGTAAAAGACTGCTCAAACTCTATACACTCCCCCCTCAATGCGTTATTGGCATACCCCTTCACCATTTGCCTCCGCTCTGGCTGGAAGGTATCGACAAGATTCATCCCGGTGGAAACCTCCTGGCAGAAATACTTAAAGTACCACTGAGAATAAAAATTATTGAAAAAGAAAATATCCAGGTCCACATCTACAAACAGGTAGCAGGCATGAATACTATCCAGTAAGGTTTGAATAGTAAGTTCTGCAGGGTTCACTTTTCTCCTTGTATGGGCCTGTAACGCGGGAATCATAAATACGGAGCTGGCTTGGTTCAAGTTGTTTACTGTTTGCAATGTAATGTTATTTGGTGAAAAAAACCGCGTTTGTAAAGAGTAGTTTGCCACTTTGCCAAAAGCCTCTAAACAAGGGGTCATCAACAAAGAAAATAATCGAACCCCTGCCTTCTTCTATCTCGCCGATTAACGTACCATCCTTTAAACGGCTTTTTTGACCTGCGCCCACGAATCCGGCGGTATGGTTATCTTTTTTAATGTAACCAACATTCCAACCTGTTTTGAGGAAGGAAAACACAGTTGCTCCGGGTTTTAGGGTGTAGTAATAATCTGGGAAGCCAAATGCCAGCGGATGTGAGTTATCGAGATGCAGGCGATAAATAGCGCCGGAGATATCGTTGGAAACAGCAGTTCTTTGCCTGTCGGCATACTTACGCAGTCTGCCGTAATCGGCCGAATCGTCTTTGCCCTTCTCACCCTCTTTTTCTGCAGGAGGAGGGGCTAAAGCTGTTGTTATATTGTTGAGCTGGGATGCAGCTCCCTGCAGAGCAATCAAACGCCCGCCGCCTCGTAAAAACTCCTGAATTCTTGCCGCCTGAGACTTTTGGGCTAGGAATTCATACTGCCCATGTGGCAGAATGATAACGTCGTAGCTCGTCAAATCAACCAGCCCAAAATCGTCAATATCTATTTGGGTTAATGGGTAGTTTAGTTCCCAATCGAAATAATGCCAGATTTCACCTGCTGCAGTAGCCGATACTGTTGTCCCGGTAAACATTGCAACCCGCGGTTGCTTTAGCAATTTGACGTCAGGAGAGCCAACATCAACACCCTTCTCTATAAATCCTGAAGGCAATACGCCGAAGTTAGCGCCAAGGGAGTCTACGGCCGCCTGAAGTACCTGTATTACGTTTTGCCTTTGATTGTTTAAAATGATAAGCGCACCTGGCTGGTAGGACTCACCACCCACAGTTATTTCGCGCCCTACTGATCGTATTTTCAGTCCTTTCTGCAACAAAAAGGATAAGACTCTTGCATCTGCTACCGAATTCCATTGCATTAAGTATCCATAAGCGCTTCGGTCCAACACCGCAGGTTGCCGTAAAGGGGGTGTGGAAGGTGCTACCTTTTCTTTCACTGCATAAGCTTTTATGCCATGTGCGTAGGGCAATGACCATGCTGTTACATCGTATGTAAGTGAATCGGACAGTTTTGCTTCAGGCTCTAAAAGCACGCTGGCAAGCACACTTTTGTTTTGTTGACCATCCACCACGAGCGTGTATCGTTCTGTTGTTATCGTTTCCTCTTTGCCAGTGAAGTAATTGAAGCCTTTGCCCTTGACAGGACCTGAAAAGTGATACTCAATGCCATTGTTTTTTAATAGCGCTGCAACATCGCTTATTCTTCCCTGTGATGCACTTGTGAGTATATAGGTTTTGAAGATGCTATTTATACCGGACCTGCTGTCCTCGTAAAACTTTGCAAACTCCCGGATAGTTTGTTCTGCCTGTGCCGATGCTACTTCAATAGTTGAAAGCGCCGTTGTGTGATGGTGTGCAACCCTGTCTGTCAATGTAAGGGTGTCTTTTACTGCAGTAATCACCCCAAGCCCTGCCCTGCTATGGCCCGCTTGTTCGTAAGTCATTCCCACAGCTCCTGTATAGGTAGGATAAGTGTCACCATAGCCTGGATAAAACAAGTCGAATTGTTCCCGGGTAAAATACAACCAGTTATTTTTATCAAAGTAAGCTGCATGGTTTTTTCCGATTAAAGTCTGCAACTGGCGCTGCCAGCCGGTGATAACCTTATGGAAGGGTTCAGCAGCCGGTGCGAAATAATAAGGATCGTCATAAAACTGCTCATGGTAATCTACGTGAATATGCGGCATCCATTGGTTGTATAATTTGATGCGCTGCCTTGTTTCTATTTGCGTTTGCCATGCCCAATCTCTATTTAAATCGAAATTGTAGTGATTAGTTCTTCCCTGGGGCCAGGGTTCAGCATGTTCCCTTGATGCCGGGTCTATGTTAGCTTTACGCCCTTTAGTGCTGTTATACCAGTTTACATATCGATCCCTTCCGTCCGGGTTTAAGCAAGGATCAATTACCACAAGCGTATTCTGCAACCATTTCTCTACATCTCTACTCTTACCTTCAGCAAGGACGGCTGCAGTTAGCATGGCCGCTTCTGACGAAGAGGGCTCATTGCCATGAACATTATAACTAAGCCAAACAATTGTAACATTAGTGGATGATCGTTTACCGTTTACAAGTTCCAGGTTAGCCTGCCTGATTTGCTCTATCCTGGAAATATTTGCAGGCGAAGAAATGTACGCAACCATTAAAGGCCTGCCTTCGTAAGTAGTACCGTAGCTTTCCAACTTTACGCGCTGGGAATTTTCAGCAGCCAACTGCTGAAAAAAGCCTGTTATTTTATGATGAGGAGTGAAAGCGTCCCCTATGTTATACCCTAAACTGTTGGTTATGACGGAAGGCGTAGAATACGTAGACGACGGTAATTGCTGAGCGCCGGCATCATATGCGGTAAGGAGAAGCAGCGCCATCAAAAGTTTCTTCATGTGTTGCAAATGGAAAGCGCAATTTCAGTTGTTTCTGCTAAATATCCCAACAATTGCATGTATAAAAAAAACAAAACGTGTTAATTACAACACGTTCTGCTATTTTATTTGACTGGTCTGTTTTAAGAGATTAGCTTCTGCCATCGTGACCTTCCAGCTTGACAACCTTGTTATACAAGCCCATCAACAAGATGTTAGTAGGCCAGTGGCCAATAAAGTTACTTAGCTTCTGCCTCCCCATTAACTGCAACGCAAAAGAAACGCCCATTAACCCAATACCAACCCATAGGAAAGCATCAGACGGCAATTTTGCTGTTTGGTCTTCGATAGACCTTGCTACCGGACCTTCACGATGCGATGGGTTCATATTCTTTGTCCTCGTATTCTCTCTCTGTAATGTTTCCATACTGTTTCGTTTTACTGGATAACTAAAATTCAACTATCCTGCCATGAGCTGGGTTTATACTTAATGTTTTGTTATTGAGGAATAGCTATAATTTCCGCGCGGCAAGGCTTCCGAGGGTTTTAGATTTAAAGCCGATGCATTATTTTCGGGCTATGAACCTGGACTACACCGAACATATTCCTGAAAATTTTGCACAGGATTCCAAAGTATGGGTATACCAAAGCAATAGGGTATTAACAATTCCTGAGGCCTTAGAGGCAGAGGAAATGTTTAAAACCTTCCTTGGAAGCTGGAATGCACATGGTGCATCTGTGAAAGGGTACGTAAACTTACTTTTTGGCCAGTTTATCATTGTAATGGCTGATGAAACTACCACAACCGTCAGCGGCTGCAGTACGGATAGCTCTGTGAGAATGATAAAAGAATTAGAACACCGGTTTCACATCCAATTATTCAACCGGCAATTGTTGGCCTTCGTCATCAAAGACAAGATCCAGATGCTTCCTTTAAACCAGGTAGAATATGCAATTGAAAATGGCTTCCTTTCAGCGGAAACCCTTTTCTTCAATAACATGGTAGCGACTAAAAAAGAGTTATTGGAAAATTGGATTGTACCCATTAGTCGGAGCTGGTTAGCGCAACGCCTGGAATTGAGTTCTGAGCGTTAATCCACGCTTAAACCTTTCACCCTCACCCTACGCCAACGTTGAAGTAAATCGGTGCCGGCAGCGGTTTTACCAACCAACCTTATTTCGTCAGTATCTATCACTTCAATGGTTGCAACGTTGTAGACGAGGCTATCGTTGCAGGCCGTTGTAAGCGCATTGGTTACGTAGGCACCCGGCTCTACGTATTGAATGTTTTGCCAAAGGGCAGGATTTCCCTCAATACAGTAGCTGTTGTTTGAAATCGACACAAGGTTAGCCCTCCCGGCATCCTGATCTACTGTAACAATAGAACCATTTAATGCAGAACCTTCGCTTGTAAAAGTAAGCTGCCATTTACCGTTGAATGAAAACGCGATGTCGGGGTTTGCCTTTTGGGATGGTAAATCATTAACACCACACGCTGTTACCAGGCTCAAAAGAGCTATAGCTGTAAATTGAAAAGCCTTTTTCATACTGAATATAGAATTCAGTAATTATGCCATTTAGACATGAAGCTACAGTTTTGGAGTATTGGTAAAGCACATGATAGCCAATTGAAGGATGCTATAAACGATTTTACACAAAGAATCGGAAGGTATATACAGGTGGAGTGGAAGACCATTCCTCCTCCTAAGAACGCGGCTGCGCTTACCGAACAGGCCTTGAAAAAAGCTGAAGGAGAAACTATCCTATCACTGATGGGGAAAGATGACTGGCTAGTGCTCCTTGACGAAACCGGAAGGCAATTAACATCTCCCCAACTAGCTCATTTGTTGGAACAGCGGGCACTTGACAGTACAAAAATGGTAGTATTTCTAATCGGTGGTGCATTTGGTGTGGATGAAGCGGTAAAAAAACGCGCTAACTTTTGCTGGTCGCTTTCTCCACTTGTGTTTCCCCACATGATTGCCAGGCTCCTTCTCGCCGAGCAAGTATACCGGGCTTACACTATTCTTAACAACGAGAAATACCATCACATATAAGCTTGCCTTAGTTTTGACACCTTACACTATAACTTTAGTATGTCGCTTACAATAACTATCATCGTCATTACAATCGGCCTTTCTCTTCTTGCGTTTAATAATGCAAAGATGATGAACGACCTGATCTTCCACCCGTACTCAGTAGTAAGGCAAAACCAATACTATAGGTTTCTCACATCAGGTTTTCTTCACGCTGATTTCGCACACCTTGCTTTTAATATGTTTACCCTCTACTTTTTCGGAAGAGTTTGGGAGCAGGTTTATATAGGATTCATGGACGTTCCACGGTATATGTATCTTGTACTTTATATTGCAGCAATGGTGGTGGCAGATATACCATCCTACCTTCGGCACAAAGACGATTACAATTACAGGAGCCTTGGAGCGAGCGGGGCAGTATCGGCAGTAGTTTTCTCCATGATATTGTATAGTCCCTGGAGTACACTCTATGTATTCTTTTTACCAATGCCTGCTATTGTGTATGCATTGCTGTTCCTGGGGTATTCCATTTACATGGACAAGAAAGGCGGCGACAGAATTAACCACGGTGCGCATTTGTGGGGCGCTATTTTTGCACTTGTCTTTACTGTGGCAATTAAACCAGGGATTGTGCAGATATTCTTACATCAATTGCTGAACCCTAATTTCTAGTTTTAATACCCTGCTGGTTGCTTTGGTTACTTTGAAGCGGTCGTCAATGCGGCGGCCTAGAACCCAAACTATTTTTTTGCCCGACTCAAGTACCCAAACCGATTCCTTTTCGGTAAGGGAAAGTTTGTTGTCAATAAAGAAGCGCGAAAGTTTCTTTTTCTTTGGCATGCCGAGAGGATAAAAATAATCTCCTTCCCGGTATTTGCGCAACAATAGGGGGTACTGTATTTTGTCAGCATCTATAAATGCCGTTTGCTCGTGACCAAACCTGACCTTTTCCAGCGGAACTTCCTCAATAGTCAATTTCCCTCCACGGAAATTAACCAGCCCTTCTTCCCTTTCCAAAAGGATGTGCCCTTCCTCATTGTGCACCAAAGGAGATATTATTAACCAATTACGATTACGAAACACCCGGTGAGACGCCGATTGCACATATTTTCCTGAGCTTGCCCTAAGCAAATGGAGCAGATCCGGCAACTGTGAAGCGGTAAACCCATACTCAGCTACTATTTCAAAAAGCAAAGCAGAGGGAGACACCTGTTTTTGCAACTTCAGTACCGGAATATGAATTTCACCATTTCTGTATTCGCAAATGCGCCTTTTCCCATCCTCTATTGCATTATCGTATACCAGTGCTACCTGCCTCCACCTTTCAATATTATGCAAGATGTTGCTTGCAGATTCCGGGTATACGTTGTTTATCATGGGTAATACCTGCAAGCGAAAAAAGTTACGGCTGTATTTATCCGAAGCATTAGAAGAATCCTCGCGCCAATTTAATCCGTTCTCTTTAGCGTAGTTTAGTAATTCTTCTCTTCTTGCAAACAACAAGGGCCTAATCAACTTATCCTGCCTCGGTAGCATGCCCCGCAGCCCCGCAATGCCTGTACCCCTGAAAATGTTCATCAGAACAGTTTCAATATTATCATCGGCATGGTGGGCTGTAGCCAGCCAGTAGCTTTTTTCTTTTCCATGCAAATGGGGAAGTTCATGGTTAACAAGGTGATTGAACCACTCGTATCTTAAGTTCCTCGCAGCAACCTGGATTGATTGTTTCCCGCTGGTTGCAGCTGAAACAGTGTCAAAATGCTTAACAAGCACCGGTACATTGTATGAAGCCGCAAGTTGTTTCACAAACGCTTCGTCGCTGAAACTTTCCTCTCCCCTGAGGTTGAAATTGCAATGAGCAACAGAACAGGCAAACCCCATTTTTATCAACAAGTGCAGGAGCACACAGCTATCTAGGCCTCCACTTACTGCTACCAGCAGATGTGACTGGTTAGGGTGAATGAAAGGATAGTTAAGCCTCCACTGTTTAATAAACTGCTCTTGAAGATGCATGGATTGTAAAGATAACCGCAAAACTTACCCGCCTGTTCCCTGGCGCATGCGTTGGATAATATTGGTGGTAGACAAGCCTTCTATAAGCGGATTAATAACAACTCTTCCTCCCTTGTCCATTACCTCCTTTGCGCCAACAACCGTTTCAATGGTATAATCCCCACCCTTTACTAATACGTCTGGTAACATGGATTCAATAAGTTGCTTCGGTGTATCATCACTAAATAAGACCACAGCATCCACCATCATCAATGAAGCTAAGACAAGCGCTCTGCTGTTTTCGTTGTTAATGGGCCTTTCCTCACCTTTCAACCGTTTTACACTCTCATCCGCATTCAGCCCTACTACCAGATAATCTGCTTCCTTAGCAGCCTGGCAAAGAGAGAAAATATGTCCTTCGTGAAGTATATCGAATACGCCATTTGTGAAACTTATCGTCCTACCCAACAAACGCCAGGCAGCAACTTGCCGATCTAGCGCTGGTAATGAAAAAATCTTATTGGCTACTGCATGAATATTTTTCATTTCCTGCCATATTTTACTTTTAAAGCAAACCATGCCAGCACTCCAATAATGGTATTGAAAACAAACTGTGCCAGCCACAAAAGCCAACCCGAGGCGAGACCTATGGTTTCGGGTATGTGATAAAACGACAATGTTTTCTGAATTGCTATTGGGTAGGCACCAAGTCCGCCCGGCGCTACTATAATTCCAAACGTACCAAACACCAGCATGGCAAGCCCCGCATCAATATCCAGGTGAGCGGTTTCTTTTAGCGCAAGGCAACCCATCCATGTAGCAAACACATAACAAATCCATACCAAAATAGTATAGATAAGGAAGAGTGGTTTATTCTTTACGTCTTTGATGCTGATGAGGCCATGCCAAACACCCTTAGCAACCCGCATAAAAAACGCAGCAAATCTATGTTCACGGAACTTACGATAGAGCCATACCCCTAGAACGACCACCAATAACAACACAGCAATTTTTATCAGCGTTCCCGTTGCGCCGGATGTAAAAGCGTTTTGTATGCCCGAACCTATTTCATGTACATAACTGCTAATTCGATTGTATTGCAAAAAAACAGTTACCAGGGTAATTACTATCAGGCTAACCATATCAAAAGCCCGTTCTGCCACAATCGTCCCCACTAGTTTCTCCGCAGGTATTTTATTATAGCGGCTGATTGACGTACAACGCATAATCTCGCCGGCCCGAGGAATAAACTGGTTAGCAACGTATCCTATCATGATACCACAAAACAATTGGAATGCAGGTGCATGGTAACCGAGCGGAAGGATGAGTTGCTGCCACCTGAGCGCCCGAAAAATATGACTTAGTGTAAGCACGGCCACTACAGGAAGCACCATTAAATAGTCGGCCCTGCGAAGCACGTCTTTGATGTCGGCGATGTCCTTATCAGTTAAGCTACTGAAACTCCACCAAAGCAAAACAATTGCAATTCCAAATGCAAGGATGTATTTTAATATGGTTAGAAGGATAGTGCGCACGGCAATAGAGGCTGCAAAGGTAGCAGAATCCTTTCGTGTGGAATGGCATTTTAGCCTGAACACTATTGAACCGGATTGTCGGCCTCCATTCCGAACCAAACGATCGCAAAACCTTTATAAATACCTATTCCGATTGCTTTCCACTGCGTTTTATCCCACGGTGCTTTGCCGGCAATTAGCGCATTATGTCCCGGGCTTCCCTTCCATCCTTCTAAAGCTTTTTCAGCGGTGGCTACATAGCCCTCGGGCCCACCGTGAGCGATCTCAAAACCAAATGCTTTGTAAGCCGACAATTCTGCAGGCTTACTCCACATTAGCTCTTTCTGCGCATGGTCGGCAGTGTAGCAAACGGCCTTCCACCGGCCTTTAGAAGACCAGCTATGCATGTTACATTCTGTTCCAAAGCGGTAGTTTTCTGCAAGGTCTCTTGCGTGCATTTGAGCCACTTTATTAAGATTTGGAGAAATAGGGATGTCTTGTAGCCCCAAGCTCTTGCGATAAACCATCATGAGGTTATACAGCTTTTGTTCTTCCAGGTTTAGTTTTTGCGCAAATGCCTGTAAACAAAACCCCAAAAGCGCTGCAAACAATAATGGTTGTTTCATAATTACAAGGCATGAAAAGTAAATAACGAATTAAATGATGAAATAGTGTTCTTGGAAAATCCAAATGCAGAATATTTGAAGGCACCCCTCAGTACTGTGTTCCTAAACCTGTCGTAGCACATATTAGCAAAATCCATATAACTGCCAAAAGTCGGCTTTGTGGCGGAGTCACTATGGAGTCACTATGGAGTCACTA
>JAEZDR010000120.1 GCA_023433265.1 Bacteroidota bacterium
GGGAATTGCTATGCCCTGTCTTGAGGGAATTGCTGTTTCTAAGCCGGAGATTAGAAAGAAAAAGCCACAGGTCGAATAAGTGCCGTTATGGCTTGTTTTGGCAACATCACTGACTTTTTGCTGGAAAATCATTTTCTGTTTAGTAGATTTAACGCTGGGAAACCACCTTATGCACCTGAAACTGCTTGTATTTGCATTATTTATTAGCGCTTTATGCGAGGCGCAGATAGAGCAGCCTCCCCCGGCAAAAGGAAACTATTTTTCAAAAAGCAGGGAATATGTGTATGTTGATTCTGCCCGCACTGTTTATGCCGAAGCGATGTTTCAACAAATGATGCGCTCCGGCCGGTTCAAAACTAAAAAGCTATTTGGGGATACTATTTTGGTTTACATGGTCACGGAGAAAGAAATGATGCGCGAACCGCCCAGGGCAAGTCCTTACTATACCACAGGCGCAACCTTTGCCCCTTTTTCAGCAACTGACATCGAAGGAAGGTTAGCAGACCTTGCAGCATTTAGAGGAAAAGTTGTCGTATTGAATTACTGTATGCCGGCCTTTGATAATTGCAAAAACACCGCTCCCTTTCTGAATGAACTGGTTACGGAATTCAAGGATAAGGAGGTAATGTTCCTGGCCATAGCTCCCGAGCGAAAAGAAAAACTGTTGCGGGAATTGAAAACAACAAGGTTTGACTATCGTATCATTCCTGGCGGTGCGGCATTAGCAAGGCGTGATGGAATAAATGCAAATCAGGTACATGTCGTCATAAACAAACAAGGCAAGGTTGTATTCCATGTAAGTGGATACCCCAATGGGCTACATCATTGGCTGGCAAATGCGATACAGGAGGAGCTTGGTAAGTGATTATATTACGCCGCCAGCCGCTCAAATGCGCGCTTTTTTCAAATTCAGACTAAAATCTTTATTTTAGACTTCAAATTAAAACTACTGGTATGAGACTCTTCATTACGATCGCATTCGTTTTTTTCTATGTTACTGGTTCCGCTCAGCAAGTAAATGAATACAGCATTATTGTTGACGCGGAGGGTAACAAATACTCCTTCAATATTTTCAAGCAGTTGATGGCCACCGGCCAGTTTAATGTGAGGAAAGGTCGGGGCGATACAGTTATCATGTACAAGCGCTCCGAAAAAGATATTATGGCTGCAGGCATGCCCGAAGAAAGCCCCTACTTCCGCACAGGTGCAAGTTTTAAAAACTTTACCGCCGTGGATATGGAAGGTAAAAAGTACACGATAAAAGAACTTCGGGGTAAAGTTGTTGTACTGAATTATTGGTTTATAGGATGCCCGCCGTGCAGAATGGAGATGCCTCATTTGAACGACCTTGTGGATGAATTCAAGAGCAAAGACGTGGTGTTCTTAGGCATCGCACTCGACAACCCTAACGAATTAGCAGAGTTCTTCAAGAACTTCAGTTTTAAATACACCATCATACCCACCGGCGACCACTTGGCTATGAGAGATGGCATTGAAGCTTTTCCTACCCATGTTGTGATAGACAAAAATGGTAAGATACTGTTTCATACCGCAGGCTATTCCGCAAGCTTAAAACAGGCTTTGCAAAAATCAATCAAAAAAGCACTGGGGGAGCAGGAAATCTAAGCTCCGACCACCACCCTCTTTCTACAGCCCCTGACCGGTAAACCGTCGCCGGCGCCTTCATATTTTGAGCCATACTAATGCGCTCTGGTCTTTCGTGCCCATTCATTGGAAGAGGGTTTATAAAGGTTTTCGATTATATGTGGTCAGTTGAGCATGACCAACCTCATTTTTATTGCTGCCGAAGCGGTTTAGTTTGCAAACATTAATTAACCTACAATCGTCTCTCATTATGAAAAAACTAACGGCAGCGTTGTTCCTGCTGGTCTCGCCCATGTTTGTGTTTGCCGGCGAAGCTGACTTGAAGATACCTGCGCTAATAAAAGAACAGGAAGTATTGTACTGGGGCTTCCTGGTAACTGTTATCGGTTTACTCTTTGGGCTTTATCAATACAGGAAAGTTCGCAGCCTGCCTTCGCACAAGAGCATGCTCGAAATTGCCGATGTTATTTACCATACCTGTGGCGCTTACCTTAAGCAGCAGGGAAAGTTTCTCGCGTTATTGTTTGTGTTTATTGGTGCCGCCGTAGCCGGGTACTTTGGCTTCCTAGCAAAGGATCATGAAGGCTTACCGTTATTTAGTGCAGGTGGAGTACTACTTATATTAGGATGGACGGTCATAGGCATCGTAGGCTCGTATGCTGTTGCAGCCTTTGGCATCAGGATGAATACCCTTGCCAATGCAAGGATGGCTTTTGCTTCTTTGAAGCGGAAGCCATTGAACCTGCTGAACATTCCGCTGAATGCCGGAATGAGTATTGGCGTTGTCCTGATTTGTGTTGAGTTGATACTTATGCTTAGCATTCTCCTCTTTATGCCGGGCAACCTTGCAGGTGCTTGTTTTATTGGCTTTGCAATTGGAGAGAGCCTTGGTGCAAGTGCCCTGAGAATTGCGGGAGGCATATTTACCAAGATAGCAGACATTGGTAGCGACCTGATGAAGGTGGTGTTCAAAATTGGCGAAGATGATCCACGCAACCCAGGAGTTATTGCAGACTGTACAGGTGACAATGCAGGAGATTCTGTAGGACCTACAGCCGATGGTTTTGAAACCTATGGCGTAACGGGCGTTGCGCTCATTTCTTTTATTCTTTTGGCCGTAACGGGCGGCGAAGTAATGCAAACGCAATTGCTTGTGTGGATATTTACGATGCGCATCCTAATGGTTGCTACGTCGATGGTTGCGTTTTGGATCAATGGTGCTTACAGCAGATCGCGCTTCGGAAACAAGGAAGACATTGACTTTGAACAGCCACTTACCAATCTTGTGTGGATTACCAGTCTCTTGTCGATTGCTGTTACTTATGCTGTTAGCTATCTCATGATTCCGAACCTGAATGGTGACACCAACATGTGGTGGATACTTTCCAGCATTATCAGTTGCGGTACATTAGGCGCTGCTTTGATACCGGAGTTTACCAAACTGTTTACATCGCCCAAGAGTGCACACGTGAAAGAAATCGTAAGTGCGGGTAAGGAAGGGGGTGCATCACTGGTGATACTATCAGGATTTGTTGCCGGCAACTTCAGCGCTTTTTGGAAAGGGATGGTATTCTTCGTGCTGATGTTCACTGCTTATTTTGTAAGCGGCTATGGTCTGAGTGAATTCATGGTTTATCCATCCATATTTGCTTTTGGACTGGTTGCATTTGGTATGCTGGGGATGGGTCCTGTTACCATTGCGGTTGACAGTTATGGGCCGGTTACCGATAATGCGCAATCTGTTTATGAGCTGTCGCTGATTGAAGAGGTACCTAATATTGACAATGAAATAAGAAAAGACTTTGGCTTCACTCCTGATTGGGAGAAAAGCAAATACTACCTGGAGGCAAATGATGGTGCTGGTAATACCTTCAAAGCTACTGCCAAGCCTGTGTTGATAGGGACAGCCGTTGTAGGCGCCACGACGATGATCTTCTCGTTGATCCTGATGATTAAAAAGACGCTGGGTGTAGAGCCTGAAACGATCCTGAACCTGTTAAATCCTTACACCATCCTCGGCTTTATATTGGGTGGCGCAGTCATCTACTGGTTTACCGGCGCAAGTACACAGGCTGTTACTACCGGTGCTTACAGGGCTGTTGAGTACATTAAAAAGAACATCAACCTTGATCCTTCTGCTCCTAAAAAAGCCTCAGTTGAAAACTCTACCGAAGTAGTGAAGATATGTACACAGTACGCCCAAAAAGGTATGTTCAACATCTTTATCGCAGTGTTCTTCTTTGCGCTTGCATTTGCCTGTATCTCCTCTCCTTCCGGCATTGGTGGCAACAATGCAGTATCGTTGTTTGTAAGCTATCTTATCGCTATTGCTGTTTTTGGACTGTACCAGGCAATCTTCATGGCTAATGCCGGTGGTGCATGGGATAATGCCAAGAAAGTAGTAGAAGTTGAACTGAAAGCCAAGGGAACGCCGCTGCACGATGCTACGGTAGTAGGTGATACTGTCGGTGATCCATTCAAGGATACATCATCTGTGGCTTTGAACCCGATTATTAAGTTCACAACCTTGTTTGGCTTATTGGCTATGGAAATTGCAATCTCCGAAAGCTTCAGGGATGTGGCGCCTTATGCAGGATTGCTGTTCTTTGCCATATCGCTGATATTTGTCTGGAGGTCGTTTTACAGTATGCGTATTGACAAGAAACCCGAAGAACTAGCAGTGCCATTACATGGCAGTTATAAAGTAACCTTCCAGAAAAAAGAAGAAAAGTTCGAGAGTATCAATTGATCCGATTGTACAGGTTAAGAAAAGCCTCTTCCCAAACGAAGGGGCTTTTCTATTGTTAGTTGGCGTCTCACATCTCACCGCTCACACCTCAGGACAGTCGCTCCAACACCCCCTTTCGCTTTACTATGTTCTTATAATCCCATTGTATACCTGCAGCCTTCTTCAGCCAACGTGAAAGGTCTTTGGTATTTACCTCTTCTACCGAGGTGTATCTCGCCTCTGCGGCTTTGAACTTCCCTTCCGGCGCTAAGCCTGCTTCTTCAAACGACTGACCGCTCCAGAACAGCAAACGCACAGGGCCTTTTAGTTTGCTGTAGCCGACAATAGGATTTCCATTGAGAAACCAAACAGGATGTGCATGCCATATCTTGCTCTCGGCACCTGCCAGGTGCTTGTCTATTTCTTCAGCCAGCAGATTGCATATTTCCTGTATTTCGGTAGCCTGCGAAGCATTATAGGCAGCAATGTCATGGTTCATGGCAAGAATATTTAGGGGTTGAAGATAGTAACACTTGTTGGCTCCCGGTTGAGGTGCTGGTGAGCCGAATAACCGGGATATTCGGCTCACCAAATGCCAATTTATGAGCCGATTAACCAGCGCTCGCTACGCTCCCCTCTCCCACAACACATCCACAAACCATCCTTTACTGTCATGATAACTGTGTAGCTGTCTAAAGCCGCTATGGGTTGCCAGTTGCTGTATTTGCGCAGGGGAATACTTCTGCGGTACTTCCATGTAAATAGGCTCATGCGCTTCGAAGTGAATCTCTCTGCCCGCAACGGTAACGGTTTGTTTGCGTTCACTCGCAAGGTAACTTTTGCAGGCACCCGTACCGGGGTCGTACACCGGGTAATGACGAAACGCAGATACGTTAAAGTCAGCACCCAGTTCTTCATTAATCCTTTTCAACAAGTTCAGGTTGAACTCGCGGGTAATGCCTTCGCTGTCATTGTAAGCTTTCAATATAATACCCGGATCCTTCTTTAAATCAAATCCTATCAATACTTTATCCCCCGGGTTCAACAAACTGTGAAGGCGCTTGCAAAAGGCAGCAGCCTGCGCTACCGGCATATTACCAATATTGGCCCCCAAAAACAACACAAGCTTTGGCTTATTTGTTTGCGCATTGGCGCGCAACAGCATATCCCAGTAATCACCATTCAAAGCTACCGCAGTAATGCCGGGCACTATAGCAGGTAGCTTATCTTCCAGTTGCTTAGTAACGCCTGCAGAAATATCGATTGGGAAATAGGTACAGTTTATACCTGCTTTCTCAATAGCTTTCAACAGGTAAATACTTTTGCTCGCATCACCGGCACCAAGTTCTACAATATCGAAATCACCGGCGGTTGCCCGCACATCACTTACAATCTCATCACATTTTGTTTCCAATATTTCCGCTTCGCAACGGGTGAGGTAATAGTCTTCACAATGCATGATGGCTTTAAACAGCTCGTCTCCTACTCCATCATAGAAATAGCGACTGTCCAGGTACTTGTCTGCTGACGATAGCCCGTTTAAAACATCTTCCAAAAACGCATTCCGCAGCTTAACCTTCCGCTTACTTATCGCTTCTTTATTAGCCATAGCCAAAACAGGCAAGCCTTATGCCACGGGCTACTGTTTACTTTACCAGTCTTAAACCGGTAAACTGCCAGCGAAGGTGTGGATGAAAGAAATTCCGGTAGGTATTCCGGCTATGTCCCTGTGGAGTGGCTACGCTACTGCCCCTTAACACCATTTGATTAACCATGAACTTGCCGTTGTATTCGCCGATCGCGCCCGCCGGCGGCCGATAGCCGGGATAGGGGAGATACGCGCTCTGCGTCCACTCCCACACATCGCCGAACATCTGCCGCGGACGTCCATTCGAAGGCTCAGACACTGGCAACGGCCGCAGCGCACCTCTGCCCAGCGTATTGCCGTTGGCGGGCAACTCGGCAGCTGCTACTTCCCACTCGAACTCAGTCGGCAAGCGCTTTCCGGCCCAGCGCGCAAAGGCGTCTGCCTCGTAGTAGGAGACGTGTTCAACCGGTGCTTCGGGATCAACGCGAATTAGCCCGTCCAGCGTCATCGCATACCAGGCCCCGTCTCGGTCTTCCCAATAGTTGGGGGCCTCCCAGCCC
>JAEZDR010000160.1 GCA_023433265.1 Bacteroidota bacterium
AGCCATATTTATCCACATTCAACGTACTCAATAGCTGAAACACAGTCCTATCAATGCTTCTACGTGGTTCTACTTAGAAAAAAAGAACCAGAGAATAGCCCTGTCTTTCTAAAATTACCTTAAAAACAGCTTAAAAAACTTACGTAAAAGTGCATATTGATGAAAATAGTTACTAACATTACTGAATAATTCGTTCCCGAATAGGGAAATGAGTCGGTCCAATATCCTACTGAAACCGCTTTTTTAAAACCGACTTATCCACCACGAACTACGTAAGTATTCCAGAAATGGGAAGCTCTGGTGGACCCAAAACAAATGTCAGAGAGTATGAAAACTCATTATGCTAAACTGCGCAGTCAACAACCGACTAACAACAGTGGCGCTGCTTACTCAAAAAGGCAAACACTATTTGCTTTAAAGACTTTGCTCTTCGTGGTAATTAATACCAGCGTATTTAATAGCATAGCCCAGGCGCAAACAAATCCAACCGCTCAAAGCTTGCCGTATACGCAAAACTTCGGCACAACTTCGTTTTCTAGTCTGCCCGCGGGTTGGGCGAGTTGGTCTTTCACCGCTTCTTCTCAAGCTGCTGCTGAAGCAAGTGCGCCAACAGCCAATGCAACCGTCACTGCCAGAACAACTACAACTGGAACGGGAGGCACTTATGGTTACGCATCTGCAAGCAATGGGCGCATCTACTTACAATCAAGTTCTAGTGTTAGTAACCAAATGGTGTTGGCCTTCAATTCCGGTTCTAATGCTATTGTTGATGTGGCGTACAAGCTTGAACGCTTATCAGGAAACGCTAACCGCACAATGGGTGTTGTATTACAATACAGGTCCGGTACTTCAGGAGCATGGCAAACCGTAGCAGGATCGGCTGTTTCCATCACTTCAAGCTATGCGGCTACTAACTATGTTTTTACCTTGTCTGGACTTACAGAGAATACGGATTATCAGATTAGGTTCGCAACATGGAAGACAGGTAATAATAGTAATAGTATAGGTATTGGCTTGGATGACGTGTCGGTAACAGGCTATACCGTATCTACTGGTACAATCACTGGATCTCCATTTTGCGTTACTTCTACCGTCTCAGCCAGTATCTCTGTTCCTTTTACAAGTACCGGAAGATACATATCTAACACATATACTGCACAGCTATCCAACAGCAGCGGCTCTTTCGCCTCTCCTACTGATATTGGAACGCTTGTTTCCGATGCAAATTCAGGAACTATTTCAGCTACAATTCCGGCTGGAACTGCCGGTGGTACCGGATACAAAGTTCGCGTCATTTCAAGTAACCCGTCTATTACCGGCACCGAAAGCAGCAGTTTCACAATAAATTCTTATGGCGCAACAAACACTATTGCTCCTACTACAACACAAAACATCAATGCCGGGGTAAATGGAAATACACTTACAGCTACAGATGCATCCAATCCAGCCGGCCGCCAGTGGGCATACTCATTGAGTTCCAGCGGGCCTTACACTGACATCACAGGGCAAACAGGTAGCACCTACGCCCCTAATTTTGCTACTCAAGGAACGTATTGGGTTGTATGTAAGTCGGTGCATGCTTGTACAACTATTGTCAGCAATGCAGTCAGGGTTAATGTGTCTAATACAATAACTGTTAGTTCCATCAACCAAAGCAAATATTGCATCACAGCCACCAGCGGCAATACAATCAGTGTAAATTACCAAAGCCAGGGTACATTTAGTAGTGGAAACCTGTTTACTGTTCAGCTTAGTAATAGTACGGGTTCATTTGCCGGCGCAACCAGCCTTGGCACATTAAGCTCCACAAGTGGATCAGGTACCATTACAGCCACGATCCCTTCAACCACCACCCCCGGCACCGGGTATCGGGTTCGGGTTATTTCCAGCAATCCTGTTGTTACAACTAACGCTACATCCAGTTCTACTTTTGAGATAGCTTTAGTAGGTGGCTCAATTGCCCCTACTACTTCACAAAGTATCAATGCAGGCGCCAATGGCACCCAGCTTACAGTAACAAACGTGGGTACGCCAACGTCAAGGCAGTGGGCATGGGGTACCGTTTCAGGCGGCCCATATAATAATGTAGTGGGCACAGGAACAACGTATACACCAAACTTCTCAACCAGGGGCACTTATTACCTGGTATGTAAATCAACTTTTGCCTGCGGCACCATCACAAGTAACGAAGTTGTAATTACAGTATCGAGTACATTAACATTGTCGTCTATCGGTAGTACACCAGTTTGTGTTACCGCAACAAATACAGGCTCGCTAAACGTAAATTACACTTCTACCGGAGGATTCGATGCCGGTAACCAATTTTCCGTGCAGCTTAGTAACAGCTCAGGTTCCTTTGCTTCACCTGTTACAATTGCCACTGTAACATCTACCACAGCTTCTGGTACCATTGCAGCTTCAATACCAGCCAATACAGCAACAGGTGTTGGGTACCGGGTAAGGGTACTTTCCAGCAACCCGGCTATTACAACCACGGAAAGCAATGCCTTCACCGTAAACCTCGCGGGCAACCAGGTTTCCCCTGCTACCACGCAAAATATCGTCGCCACCGTAAATGGCACAAATCTTACTTGTACTGACCAATCTAATCCAAATAGCAGGCAGTGGGCCTATGCTACAACCCCGGGAGGGCCTTACACTGATATCAACGGCCAGACAGGAAGCAGTTATGCTCCGGTTTTCGCCACACAAGGCACTTACTATGTAGTATGCAAATCAACTTATTCATGTGGAACTCTTACAAGTAACGAGGTCCAGGTTAATGTTTCCAATACAATTACAGTATCATCTGTAAGTCCAACATCCTTTTGTGTAACCAATTCTGCAGGTGCAACCGTAAGCGTCAACTATCAGTCGCAGGGCACCTTCAACACCGGTAACGTATTTACTGTTCAAATGAGTAACAGTGCCGGTTCATTTTCAAATCCTGTCTCCATTGGTAGTGTAACTGCTACCAGTGGAACAGGTTCTATTTCAGCAACAGTTCCTGCGGGTACCACAACGGGTACAGGCTATAAAATCAGGATCCAATCCAGCAATCCTGCAGTTACAAGCAGCACCAGCGCAAGCAACCTCACGGTAAATCTTGCAGCAAATGCTATTGCACCAACAACCACCCAATCCATTCCCGTTAACACAAATGGCACAATACTTACGTGTACAGACCAGTCAACACCAAGTTCAAGGCAATGGGCTTATGCCACAACACCTGGTGGCCCGTACACTAATATATCATCAGCAACCGCTAGTACTTATACACCTCGATTCGCCTCACAAGGCACATATTACGTGGTCTGTAAATCAACCTATAGCTGCGGAACTATCACAAGCAACGAAGTGCAAGTGAATGTGGCTTCATCCATCACAACCGGCGCAATTTCCGGAAGCCCATTCTGTGTCACTTCTTCTGCAGGTATATCTGTAAGCGTTCCATTTACAAGCACAGGAAGCTACGCCAGCGGCAATATTTATACCGCCCAACTAAGTGATGCATCAGGCTCCTTCGCATCCCCGGTAGCAATCGGAACGCTCACAAGCACTAGTAACACCGGTTCAATATCTGCTACTATCCCTGCCAACACAAACTATGGTACCGGCTACAGGATCAGAGTCGTTTCCAGTAATCCGGCTGTTACCGGTAGTGCTAACGGAGTAAATCAAACCATTTATTTAAGTAGCAATAGTATCTCTCCTGCAGCAGCACAAACGATTGTTCCTGCTACCAATGGTACCACACTCACAGTTACCGAATCTTCTACTGCTACTGCCAGGCAGTGGGCTTATGCTACCAGTCCCGGTGGCCCATACACCAACATCCTGCTGCAAACCGGTTCAACTTACACACCTAATTTCCTTACCTCAGGCGATTACTACGTTGTATGTCGTTCCACTTTCGGTAGCTGCGGCACAATCACGAGCAATGAAGTAAACGTGGTTGTAACAAGCTCGCCGGTTCTTAGCAGCTTTACGCCTGCAAACGCTGTTGAAGGTACAACAGTAACCATCAGTGGTTTCAACTTTACAGGAACTACGGATGTTACATTCGGTGGCACAAGCGCCGCCTCTTTCAATGTCGTTAACTCCACAACCATTACAGCAGTTGTGGCGGCTGGAAGTTCCGGAAGTGTTACTGTATTTAAAGGAGGGTTGTCCGCATCAAGGACAGGATTTAGCTATGAACCGCTCAACAGGATAATAACCGACTTTGGCGGGTATTGGAACACTACCTGTGTTTCTCCAAATAGTGTGGTGCCAAACACATCGCACAACTTACTGGCCTTCGGTTACAATGGAATAGTTTATTCTACAGGCGTAAACAATACTCCGCTTGATAATAATGGAATTACATATTCCACAGGTAACTTCAAAACCGTTCCTCTCGCGGGGCTTACTGGTACTGTTTCAAGAACCGATATCTTAATTGCTGCAGCATCTGTTATTGACGACGATCCGCTGAATGGAAATTCAAGTGCAGATTCAATAAAGGATATGACGGTGCGTTCTGTTTTAGTAGATGGTCCAAGAGGACTCAATCTTGGAACAGGTGTCACCAACCTTCCTTCTTCAGCGGTTATGGAGTTCAACGTCGCTTCAATTGTAACGAGCAAGATAAACGATGCTGAACCAGATATCCTTATTACACAAATAGCCTCTCCATCAGGTAATATCGACACTTACGAATTCCTGGATGCAAGCGGTAATGTGGTAGGTAACACAATAGTAAAGTCACAGAGTGCATTACAAAGCCTCGGAACGTACAAGCTCGACTTGTTTAGCCTAAACCAGGGTGAAGAATTGAACACTGCAAAAATGACCGGTGGCTTGTTTGAAACAGCAGGCGGTACGCGTGAACTAAGAATGACAGGGTTCAAACTTTCAGATTTTGGTATAACCTCGGCAAACCAGGCATCTATCGCAACATTAAGGATTACGCCAAGTGCTACCAGCGATATGGCTTTTATTGCCTATAATAATAACGCCCTCAGCTTCAAACCTACTATTAGTATAAATAATGCGAATACTATCACTTCTATCCTATGCGGCAGTGGTCAGGCTGTGATGGATGTATTTGCTATTGCAGGTAACGACGGCAACCTGCAGTACCAATGGCAGGTATCTAATAATGGCGGTGGCTCATGGAGTAATATTTCCAATAACGGCACCTATTCCGGAACTGCAACCAACAAGTTAATAGCTGTTTCACCTTCAACTGGAACTAAGTTCAGAGTAATCGTAACTGAAGACAATACAGGATTTTCAACTACCAGCAGCGTGTTTACAATTACGAATAGCGGTGGCACTCCTGCTAATCCAACTATTTCAACGCAGCCCGTAACTCAAACAGTTTGCGCTAACCAGGCAGAGCCTCTCCTGGTTGCAGCAAGCGGTGGAGTAGGCAAATTTTCTTACCAGTGGCAAAAGTTGAATGCAACTACCTCAAGCTATGAAAACATAGCTGGTGCAACTGAGTCAGCCTATACTCCAGCCAGCAGTTCCTCAGGATCTACCACCTATAGGGTAATTGTTTCAAACCTGGGTTGTACAGGTTCAACTACCTCAAATACAGCTATCGTAACGGTTACAGGTGGCGGCACACTAACGGTTAATAGCGCGTCAAGGTGTGATGCCGGTACAGTTACCTTAACGGCTTCAGCTACCAACAGCGGAACAATCAAATGGTATAGTCAGGCAGGTGTCCTACTCTCTACCGGAACAAGCTTCACTACTCCTTCAATTAGCGAAACAAACAGGTATTATGCAATAGCTACCTATTCTTCCCCGGCTTGCGAAACGCCATCTGCACCTGCAGTTGCCACTGTTACCGCAACACCTTCTGTTTTATCGGCAACCGGCGCTACCAGATGTAATGCGGGCAGTGTTACCCTGAATGCTTCTGCCTCTGCAGGCAGTATCTCCTGGTTCTCTTCTTCAACAGGGGGATCAGCTATTGCCACCGGCTCTAGTTATTCTCCTACGATATCTTCAAGTACAACCTATTATGTAGCCGCGCTTGATAATGGTTGCCTAACGTCAAGTCGTACACCTGTTACTGCTACAATTGATGTAATAAATGGCGGGTCAGTTTCCATTCCAACTAACAATCCAATTTGTTACGAAGAGGATACCATCGTACTTACGCTATCAGGATCAACAGGCACAATAACAAAGTGGCAATACAGCACAAACCAAAGTACCTGGACCGATATTGCTCACACTTCTACTACTTATCAAATAAACAGCCTGACACAAAACCAATATTACCGCGCAGTTTTATCCAGTGGAAGTTGCCCGGCTACCTATAGTCAAAACGTCCAGGTGAAAGTTAAAACCTGTCCGCCTAAAAAACCCCACCCGCAACCTGGCAAACCAAGTATTGTTAGCACGGGTGTTTACCAATACTATAAGCGCGACACAGCCGATGCGCTTGAAGCTGATGGAGTAACAGGCGCACAGCTAAGATGGTATACAGATAGTTCAGGTGGCTCGTATACAACGGTGCCTCCGGTACCGCCTACAAACGCTGTCGGATACTACAAGTATTGGGTAAGCCAGTTTATTGGAGGCCAGGAGAGTGAAAAGATCGACGTAAGTGTGGTAGTAAAGCCTATTACATGGTATGGTGGTGCAGGCACTTCATGGACCACAGGATCCAACTGGCGTGGTGGTCGCGCACCAGAGTCAGGAGATGAGGTGGCTATAGAAGAAAACCCTGTCAATCCTCCGCAGTTAGATAGCAACCGCGTGGTAGGTAAGCTCATCTTTACCGGTACCGGCGATTCCGCCTATGTGCGCCTAAATAATAAGAAACTCGTAATCCAGGATTCGTTAACCGGTCTAAGCCGATTTGAAGGTACCGAACAGTCAGAACTGGAAATATCCGGGCCTGCAAACAATACACTTCGCTTTGAAGCCAGTGGTAAGAAAGTGAAGAACCTCACGATAAATAACAGCAATGCCCACGTAAAAGTAGGCAAGCTGGAAGTATATGGAGAGGTGAAGGTTTCTGCAGGTAAGCTTGCTTTAGATGGCGATACCTTAACGTTAAAAGGTGATGCAACCACCTATCCGCAAGTGGGTGTGATAGGTACAATAGCCACCGGTGCAGAACTTATCGATAGCCAGGGAGTGGTTTGCGTAGAAAGATATATCCCTCCAAGGAGAGCCTATCGTTTCCTTGCAGCTTCAGTAAATTCAAGCCAATCTATCAGGAACAACTGGCAGGAGGGCGCAAATAACACCAGCACGAATTACACGCTTAATCAAAACCCTAATCCGGGCTATGGCACGCATATCAGCGGCTCCAAAACAGGTTTGAAAGGTTTTGATGCAACACAGTCAGGCGCAGCATCATTGTTCGAGTATGTTTTCACAAACGGAAACGCTGCCTGGTCAGCTATTCCAAACACTGATATCGTCAAATTGAAAGCAGGTAAGCCGTACAGGCTCATGGTTCGTGGCGATAGGAGTATAAATATGCTCACCAACAATCCTGCCCCAACGGGAACCATCTTGCGTAGCTGGGGTACAATCGTAAAAGGCGACACAACAATGTCACTCGAACCTACCCTGGGAGCATGGAACCTTGTAGGTAATCCATATCCTGCAAATGTTGACCTTAGCCTGGTTACAAAAAACAATGCAGCGGGTATCATCTACCTGTTCGATCCTAACTTGTACAATGCGGCTGATACTGTATGGACGCCGTACCTTGGTTATAATACAGGAAACTATGTTAGCTATGACCTTGACCTCGATATTTCTTCAAACATCTCCAGCGACATGAACAGGTATTTGCAGCCAGGCCAGTCTTTCTATGTTCAAACATTAAGCACTGCCCCTGCCTCAATTACCTTTAAGGAATCCGACAAATGGTCAGCCGACTTCAGCCAAACCTTTAAAACATCAGGCACAACAAAACCGGTGATGAATGTTTCGCTATTCCTCGATACCGCTAAGCGCATCACGCTTGATGGATTTGCAGTTGCATTCGATGCTGCTTATGCCGATAGCTTTATGTTGAGCGAAGACGCAGCTAAGGTATCTGGAAGTTATGAGTCTATGTTCACCACCGAAAGTGGCAAATCCATGAGCATCAACAAGCGGAGCTTGCCGAACAATGACGATACCGTCCACATGCGCATCAATGGAATGAACGTAAGGAATTATACGTTAGCATTCTCACTTCGCAACTTTGAAACAATGGGTGTAATGGCTTTCCTGAAAGATAACTATTCCGGTATCGAAATGCCGATTTATGATGGCCTCGAAATACCATTTAACACTACATCCGTTGCTGCTTCCAAAGCTGCAGACAGGTTTGCAATCATCTTCAAACAAAGCGGAACACTTCCTGTAGATGTTACCAACGTCAAGGCTTATAGGAAGAATGCAGAAGTTGAAGTAGAATGGACCGCAGAAAATGAAACCAATGCAAAAGAATACCAGGTAGAGAAGTCAATCAATGGTACGTCTTTCCACGCCATCGGTACAGTAAAAGCAGCCAGTGGCCTCTGGAACCTCTATAAGTTCACTGATGCTAAGCCTGTGGATGGATACAATTACTATAGGATAAAAGTGATCGCTAAAACAGGTGCTTTCAAATACACGAATGTTGTGAGAGTTCTGGTAGGTAAAGAGAGCAATATAGCAGTGTATCCAAATCCTGTCAAAAACAAAGTAATGGCCGTTGAACTCAACAATGTGAAGCCGGGTGAGTATACACTGGTATTAAATAACAATCTCGGACAGCTTGTGTACACCACAAAAATTGCAGTGAATACAACTTCACATACACAAACTGTCAGGTTACCGCAACTGTTGCAAAACGGTATTTACAACCTTTCAATTGCTTCAGGTGCAGAACAGAAAAACATCAAAGTAGTGATAGAATAAATCCAATATCCATTCAGTAGAAAAGCCCCGTGTTGTTCAGCATAGGGCTCTATTTAAATTCTCGCGCTAAAATCCAATATCAAAACCATAATTAAAAAGCTCATGAATAATTCATGAGCTTTTTTTTATTGCTTCAAATCGGTGCTTGTAAAGCTTAAAGGCAACAGCATACTTGCTTTGGGAATCACGTAAACTTTACCCTCTGTGCCTCCGAGTATCAAACGCATGGTACTTCCTGTTCGGTCTTCATATTCTAGCAAGGCTTGTCTACACATGCCACACGGCGATATTGGATGTGAGCTTGAACCATTATGATTAACATAGCTGATAGCCATAACCTCCACTGAAATGTTCGGATATAAAGAGGATGCTGAACCAAGTAAAACGCGTTCTGCACAAAGGCCAACAGGAAAGCTTGCATTCTCCTGGTTGCTACCTGCTACTATTTCGCCATTAGACAGTTTTGCCACTGCGCCCACCTGGAAGTTAGAGTAAGGCGCATAGGCAAGGTTGGTTACCTCCCGGGCTTCTTTTAATAACCAGGCATCTTCCTGCGTAAGATCATCAACAGAATCATACACTTCAAATTCAAAATTGTATAGCTGCTTTTCCATTCCAGTCATTTTGTTCTTCGACAAAAAAGTCCTCACGGCGTTTGCTCTGAGGACCTAACAGCTATAAAAATAACACGATTAATGTGAATGATGACAAAAAACTGCTACATGTGCTTTCTCAATTGTTGCAATGTTGCCCTAAGATCTTTCGGCACCTCTGCCTCTATCGAATAATCCTTGCCCCCGAGATTGAACCGGACACTATAAGAATGCAAAGCTAATCTGCCCAATATTGGCCTCTCTGTCTCCTCTTTTTTCGAAAGCTTATAGTTTCTCTTCAGCGATGAGATATAAATCGGGTCAGGATCCCCGTACAGATCGTCACATACAATAGAATGCCCGATGTGATTCATATGTACCCTGATCTGGTGGGTTCTCCCTGTATGAATTCTAAACTTTAACCAGCTATACTGCCTGAAGCTTTCCAGCACTTCATAATCTGTCGCCGACGGCTTCCCTTTACTGTTTACTACCATCTTACCGTTTTTGGAGGGGTGTTCCGCGATGGCAGCATCAATTTGCCCCTCCTGCGATGCAGGTTTACCATGTACCAGTCCTACGTAATACTTTTCTATCTCCCGGCTTTCAAACAAAGAACACAAGTCACGGTGCGATTGCTCCGTTTTCGCAAACATTACCAACCCACTTGTATCCCGGTCAATACGATGCACTACCAATATCCGCTCTCTGCTTTGCCTGAGTATGGACTGCAGCGATTCCTCCTTCCCTATCCTATCAGGAATAGTCAACATCCCCGAAGGCTTGTTAATAGCTATAAAATCATCATTCTCCAGTAGAATTTCAAACCTGTTTGTGTCGTGCATAAAGCAGCAAAGTTGCATAAAGATTGAGATGCAGCTCGCTTTTGCATTTAAATATTTGATTATCAAATACGTGTAATAAATCAACAATTATAACAGCAACCAAGGCCCAACCATTACTGCCTGCCGCATGGTAGCCACTACTAGCCCCGTCCGCCGTCAGAATGCCTGCCCCAACTTCCGTAGTATTCCGTAGTTAAAGCGTAGTAATAGCGTAACAATAGCCTTGTAAAAGCGCGGCGATAACGCCAAAACTGCATTCCTATGCTCACCCAATACCGAAATAAACCACACGGTATGCAGCTATTATAGTTTGATTTTGTCTTATTTTTAGTGGCAAATGCTGCTGCCTAATGAATGACGATGCATTATTTATGGGCTGCCGGGACAATAACCCGGCCGCACAAAGGGAGCTATACAACCGCTATAGCCCTAAGATGCTGTCTATATGTTACCGCTTTGCCGCCAACAGGGAGGATGCAGAAGATATGCTCCAGGAAGGATTTATTAAGGTGTTTTCTCAAATCAAAAGCTTTCAAAACAAAGGATCATTCGAAGGTTGGGTGAGGAGGATTATAGTGCACACCTGCATCAACTCGCTTAAGAAGAATAAGAAGTTTAATGAAAGCGTGGATATCAGTTATGCTGATACAATTATGGTGAGGGAAGACTCCATCCCGTCGATCATGCAAGCCAAGCAGGTTGTGGAGTGCATCAGGCTTCTTCCTATTGGCTACAGGACCGTTCTAAACCTGTATGCTATAGAAGGATACAGCCATAGAGAAATTGGCGATATGCTCGAAATAGAAGAAAGCACCAGCCGAAGCCAATACACCAGGGCAAAGACGCTGCTGGAATCAATATTGATTAAGAAACGGATACTTGAAAAACAGAAACCAACAGCATGGGAAATTGCTTTGAAAAACCATTAAAGGATTTAATTAGATAGATGCCTGGGAAGGAACGATATGATGAATTGGAGCAGTACCTGAAAGACCAGGCTGATAGCCATAGGATGTACCCTTCCGATTTTCTTTGGCAGAACATCCAAAGAAAGGTGCATGGAGATCAACGGTGGCCAGCACTTACTCTATTGTCAATTCTCATCATAAGTGCTTTGATTATTGGAAGTATTGTAGCCAAGCCTGTAATTATTAAAGCTCCGTTACCAGTGGTGGTCGCAGCCACTCTGTCAAAAGAAGAATTTAGGGCTGGTATAAAAGAATATACCGATCAGTTGGAACCTCTCAAAATCACTGAGCGTACTGTTGCCTCAGTAAGAAATAAGGCTTTAACCGACCAACCAACTTTTTATTCAACAACTGGTGTTGACCTCTATTTGCAGAGCCAGCTAGTTTCAATGGCTGTGCCTGTTAAAACTGAGAGTTTAGAGTTTGCCACTGTACTAACCGGCAGCAAGCCTAAACAAGCTTTTGCAAACCCTTCCAATAATGAAGACCTTGAAGCCTTTTCAGTCATCATTTCTGACCAACCTGTCGACGAGTCAACATCGGTAAACGAAGAGTTGTCTTTGGAAACCATGCCTGTTGAAGAAAACAGGAATGAGCAAGAGAAAACAACTGTAGAACTAAATCTTCCTGAACCAGCTAGTATAAGCAGGTGGGAACTTCAATTTTATATTACACCATCTGCCAGTTATCGTCGCCTGGTAGACGAAAACAAAACTTCGAACGGCGCTTACATAACCGCAATGCCTATGTCGTCGAGCTATTTTGTTGACGTTAACCAAGTAGTCCGTCACAATCCGGCAATGGGACTGGAAGCCGGTGTTAGTTTGGGGTATAAAGTCACAAAGTCATTAACCATCAAAACAGGCCTCCAGTTTAACCTTAGAGAATACGATATTGACGCCTATGCATACGACTATGAGCCAGCCAATGTGGCAATGATAAATGATGAACCTATGAACGCCTATTCAAGGTATCGTAATACAAATGGCAGTGAACCTGTAACACTTAAAAACAGGTATTTTGAATTAGCATTACCAATAGCAATAGATTATAAGAAGCATTTTTCAGAAAAGTTTGCATGGGGTATAGCTGCGTCCATACAACCAACCTACGTTTTCAACAAACAGCCATTCCTGATATCAACCGACTACAAGAACTATACTGAAGGATCTACCTTACTAAGGAATTGGAATATCAACACCGGCGTCGAAACCTATATTAGCTATAAGATGGGCAAGTATAAATGGCAGCTCGGACCGCAGTTCAGGTACCAACAACTACCAACCTTTTCGAACAAGTATCCTATCAAGGAATTTTTACTGGACTATGGTTTAAAGATAGGTTTCACAAAATCTCTACGTTAAACAAGGTCTGCATCATTTAAATTGCAAGCATGAAAAAAATGTGCTTCTTTCTGTTGCTTGCAAGCCTGCTTGCTTGTGGAAACAATAAGGCGAAAGAAGAATCCACTAGCCAGGCATTGCGAGAGGTACCGGGTGCTGACAGCATTGCTTACTATCCTGTTCAGCAGTATTTTAAAAGCCAGGTGGCAGATGTTGCCGCAACCCCGTATTACGTATATGAGATCATACAACGGAACGGCATGAGGGATTCCTCAAAGGTTTCACCCGAGCATTTCCGCCATTTGGCGAATAACTTTCTGGAGGTGAATATTGAAGAGATGCCGTTAAAGAAGTATTACCAGGAAAATTCTTTCTCTGATCTTAGCCTCAAGTCTGTAACATTCACGTATACGGCACTCAAGTCCGATCTACCACTAAAAAGCCTTGATGTATTACTTGATGAAACCGGCACCAGAGTCACGAGGGTCTTCATGCACAAAGAATACGGCAATAAAGACAGTACGGTGATGGAAAAGCTTGGCTGGATGCATGATGAAAGTTTTTATATCAACAGAATGGTGGAGTATGCTAACGGAAACACAGTTACTGAACACAGGACCGTTAAATGGAGGTAGAGGGTACGCTCAATGACAGCAGAAGAATTTAGGAATATTGCATCCACCATTCCGCAGCAACCCGGGATCTACAAATATTATGATGCCGCTGATACATTAATGTATGTGGGTAAGGCCAAAAACCTCAGGAAGCGTGTATCCTCCTATTTCACTAAAACATTTACGAATTACAAGACGCATGAACTTGTAAGTAGGATTGCACGCATTTCATTTACAATTGTCAGTTCCGAACAAGATGCCTTTCTTCTTGAAAACTCATTAATAAAACAGTTCCAACCTTTATTCAACATCAATTTAAAGGACGACAAAACCTATCCATATGTTATAATAAAGAATGAACCGTTCCCCCGCATTTTTCTTACAAGAACTAAAATTGATGATGGATCGGAATATCTTGGTCCGTTTACATCTGCTGGGAAAGTTCGCGACCTCGTTAACTTTATCAGGCATCATATACCTCTGAGGACATGTAAGCTTAACCTCACACAACAAAATATAAAGAAGAAGAAGTTTAAAGTGTGCCTGGAGTATCACCTGGGCAATTGCAAGGGCCCTTGTGAGGATTTGCAAACACCTGAAGATTACAACGCCGGACTATCGCGTATCAGGCAAATGCTGAAGGGCAACCTGCAACCTGTAATTATTGAATACAAGCGAGAAATGGCCGAACTATCTTCGAATATGGAATTTGAAAAGGCTGAGCGTATAAGAAAGAAGCTGGACCATCTTCTTCAATACCAGGCAAAAAGCGTGGTAGTAAGTAAACATTTGAACAACCTGGATGTATTTTCCTTATACCGGGAACATAATATCGCCTTCGTTAATTACCTCGCCGTAGAAAACGGGACGATCGTACAAACACATACTGCGGAGCTGACAACCCCACTCGATGAATCAGATGAGGAAGTACTGTTGTTTTCAATAGCGCAGCTTAGAAATAAACTGCAAAGCGATGCTAAAGAAATAATAGTACCCTTCGAAATTACCTATCCTGATACCGAAGTACAAGTGACGGTCCCGAAATTGGGTGAAAAGAAAAAATTGCTTGAGCTTTCTCAACAAAACGTAAATCACTATCGGGAAGAGCTAAAGAAAAAGAAAGTTTTAAATCTTGCGGGAAAGACGGAAGATGAAATGCTGGAAATTTTAGAAGAGCTACAGGCTTCTCTCAACCTTACTGAACTTCCAGTAAATATTGAGTGCTTTGATAATTCAAACTTCCAGGGAAGCAATGCCGTATCTGCTATGGTATCCTTTAAACATGGATTACCCAGCAAAAAAGACTACAGGCATTTTAACGTGAAGACCGTTCAGGGAATTAATGACTTTGCCACCATGAAGGAGGTAGTCCAAAGGCGTTACAGTAGGCTCAAATCGGAAGGCAGTGACTTACCTCAGCTTGTGATAATAGATGGCGGTAAAGGGCAACTAAACGCAGCGTTGGAGGCAATAGAAGAGTTGGGACTCACCGGGACTATGACATTAATAGGTTTAGCAAAGAATGAGGAAGAAATCTTCTTTGCCGGAGATGTTGAATCCCTGAAGCTCCCCTGGGAGGGCAAAAGCCTGAAACTAATAAGGCGCATAAGAGATGAAGTTCACCGTTTTGGTATTACATTCCATAGGAATCAACGTTCTCGGAAAACCTTCATTAATGAGCTTGAGGATATACCAGGCATCGGTAAAACCACCGCTACCCAGCTTTTGAAGCATTTTAAAAGTGTAAAGAATGTAAAGTCGCAAGCATTAGAATCTCTTGAATCTATTATAGGAAAGGCGAAGGCACGGTTAGTATGGGAAAACTATCATAGCCCAGAAACTGATGAGAGCAAACCCGTGCAGTAGCGTTTATAAGTATGACAGAAGGACTGATACAAAACCAGATTTTCTACTTGTGCGAGGAGAAATACTTAAGTAGTCCTTACTATTTAAAATAAAAAGGAGCCTGGATGGAAATCCGGCTCCGTTTTAAAATCCAATATCCTATGAAAAACCGAGACAAAAGTAAGCTATAGTTGCTGCTGTATTGTGCAACACGATGGATATTTTTTACACAGAAACATTCCCATTCTTGGAGTTAAACCAATAATAAAAGGCTGCAATGCAGCCTTTTATTATGGTAATACATAAGAAATTATACTTAGTAACTCCAAAGATTCTGTTCGTAGTTGAAGATTTTCTCTTTGATGTTTTCCCCTTCGTAAAGCTGGAAGAGAGGACTATCTTTAAGCTGAGACATTTCAAACAGATGCTTATTCTGCGGGTTATCCATTGTTGATTTGATAATGTAGCTGCTGAAATAGCGGTTTTCGAAAACATCTTCCCAAGTCATTCTCGCTGCATTGTTTTTGGGATTGTATGCATGAAAACGGGAAAGATATGGTCTCAACTCAGGATAATAAACCCAAAACAAAGGATACATCCTTCCTGAACCAGTAGGGTCTGGAATAACCTCACCATTGTTAATTGAGGGTCCCATTGGAGCAATAGCAATAATTCTTGTGAAGAAACGAGAAGATTCCCTATCGAAAATCACCTCTTCTTTAATTTGAAACTGCTTAATTTCCTCTATCGGGAAGGATTTGTATGTAACTACAATTGAGTCAATAATCTCAGGATTATCCAAATTGTACTGGTTATTACGAACTTCACCGCCAGAAACCTTTGTCCTAAATCCTTGCGTGGTGTAGGGGTTAGTAAAATTCTCGTCAGCAAAAGCGGTAATTAAGCTATCTGCGGCCGCTCTGTACAATATTGTAAAGAACCTTTGATTACCGTTGTCTTCCATCTTATCGTAAGAAAAAGGCAAATTGATCTTTTCGCGTGTATCAATAACGCGCCATATTGTATGCCTGAATACAGCATCATCCTCTCTTAAATGTTCATATTCCAGAGGCGGACGCTCTCTCAACTTGGTACTGTTATCATCCACTGCAGTTGAAGGCCTCAAAAATATAGGCATAGAATCCGCTAATGGATCATCAGTTGGACGAGGCCTGTAAACTGTAGGAACAGAGTCAGGTTTAGGAGGTGCCTGTGCCGCCGCGTTCGCAGAATTGCCCGTTGCAAATGGGTCATTCGCATTGTTTTGCTGCTGTTGCGCAGGCCGGTTAGTTCTCCTGGCCGGTCTTCTACGTCGTTGAGAAAAAGCCTCATCTGCAAAGCCTATAATGAAGGCGAATGTCATGATGCAGGCTATGAACTTGTACTTAGACAGATACATTCGTTTCTTAATTTATTAAACTAAACGCCATTGATGTTTTCAGTGTTCTTGTACCATCGGGACCAGATACTGATATGTTATCAATAATCACAGAAGAACCCGAACGGCACTGGTTAAGCGCACGTTGAGCTGCTTCATTAAACCTTTGACCTTCGTTGTTTACTACCTGCGGGCCGGTAGCTTCGAAACCTTTACCCGTACAGATAAGACGAAATTTGCTTACCGTGTACTTAATGCCTTCAAACACGAAGTCTTGTAAATCGGCACGTACACCAGCCTGGCTTTTAAACTCACCAGCAGGAACGTTACCACCCGATCTGATACCGATCATGGGAACCGGATCTGGGATTCTTTTTACTTTGAATTCAAACGCTGTGGTTTTTCCTTCTACACTCACGCTGATTTTTGCAACGCCTGGTGTTTGCGGGAAAGCTGCATATTTACCACCGGAAAGCTTCCTGAGCTGACCGTTAGTCATTGATGCATTGATTTTTTCAGCACCTGCTGCACCACCTGCAATTGAAACCGGGTTACCATCTGGAACACCAACGTATAATACCTTTACGGCATCCGCACTAACAGTAACGCCTGTGGGAGCGCCTACTTCGTACTTAATGTCTTTGCTAATGGTTTGCGGTTTACCTGCCTGATCTTTAAAGTTGATAACGACCTTTTGGGTAAATGAACCTACACTTGTTGTAGTTGTTTTCCACTCCGCAACACCTTCATTATTCAAAGGAACAGGACGACCGCCAATAGAGATTTGCGGCTGAGCTGCTTTACTAAATGCACCAACACCAGCCCGGATAACCAGTTCTTTGCCGGGCATCAGGTATTCTGAGCTTGGGAAAGCGATAGCCTGAAACTGGTCGTACACGATTTCAACAGCACCAACCTGCTTTTGGCAATAGTCCACAATCTGAGCTTCACTCGTCTTAACGTCGTTTTGAAACTTGCTAAGGATAGTAATAGCCGCAACAGTTGGAGTCATGTGGAAATATGCCGTAGACCAATCTTTGGTCTTCGACGCAGTTTTCGATTTAGGAATTTCCAAGTTAATTGGTAATGAAGCACCCAACTCAGCTTTGATTTTAGGATCTATCGCTAATAACTGCTCTTTGAATGTTGCAAGCTTTTGCTCAAGTTCCTTTCCTTTCTTTTGCTCAAGCATTATTCTTGAAGCAGCATCCAGGTTGTCAACTGCATAAGTGCCATCTTCTTTAGGAAGCGATCCCTTAATGAGAGCAGCTTTCATATCATCGATGTACTTACTCATATCAGCTGCAAGCTGTCTTGCTTTCTGCGCTTTAGGGAGCCAAATGCTAGCTCTTTCAGCAGTCTCAGGCTTCTTTGCCTGTTGCTCGAGGTTTTTAACAGTAAGAGTATTTTTACTATCAGCGATTCCGTTGGCGGTCAATAAACTGTTATTCACAGTTTCGAACGCGTTAAGGATTTCTGCTGATACGTTCAAGGCCAGCAGCGCTGTTAACACCAGGTACATGATGTTAATCATCTTCTGCCGCGGCTCTTTAGGTAGTGCCATAGTCTTTAATTATTTAAATACGATTTAGAGTTTTTAATTGCCAATAAAAAGTGAGCGCATTCTAGCGTGTACCCTGCATAGCAGTGAGCATGTTTCCGTAAACATTGTTCAGCTTAGAAAGGTTAGTTGCTAAAGCAGCAATTTGTTCTTTTGCTTTCTTAGCATCTTCTGCGCTTCCTTGCATTGCAGCAGAAGCCTCAGCCAACTTACCATAGAAGCCATTAAGTGCTTTCAGGTGGTTGTTGCTTTCCTGCAACTCTAACTCGTAAATAGTATTTAATGAAGACAAGTTCTTTGTAAGTACCTGCACCTGGTTGTGGAATACCTTAGTGCTTTCAGATGCTGCATTGAATGCACCTACTGAATTAGCAGCGCTAGTGTAAGCCTCTTTAACTTGTGTTAAAGCAGCTGCAGCTTCTTTAGTTTTTTGTGTGTAGTCGCCAGTAGCTTTCACAACCTCGCTAACGTCAGAGATTTTGCTAACTGTGCTGTTAAGTTGCTTGAAGCCCTCGCCAAGTTTGCTGAGGTTTGTAGGTGTAATGTCTGCTTCCTGAAGCATTTTTTCCATGCTCTTAAGTGCAGGATTACCTTTTTCTTTCTTTTTGTCCACCAGTACTTCGTCCATATGAGGATCAGAAACTGCAGGGAAATAAAGGTACAGAAGACCGTAAACAAGGAAGATTACCGCTTCAGTGCCCAGCCCAATGATAAGCATTGTGCTCGCACCTTCCCAATGTTCCAACTTGAATAATGCTCCTAAGATTACGATTGAAGCACCAACTGATACGAAGATGTCAACGACTTTACTTACTTTGGATGGGATTGCAACTGCCATAAACTGAATTTTAGGTTGAAATGATGGTTTGTTTAGATGAATGATTAATTATGAACAACGTTGTTCTGGTTAGAATATTTTAATAAGGGACTAAAATAATACTGTTTTATCGCTTTCTTAATTGAGCAGGCAAATCGATTACACAGCGGAAACCAATGTAGGATTTTGCAGTGTCCTGGTACTCGTAAGAACGAGTGGCTGACTGAAGGAAATAGCCAACGTCTTTCCAGCTACCACCACGGACAACCTTACGCTTCATACGAGGAGGATCGCTATCCTTTGCATTATACCTTACATCGGGGTTCATATCGTGTTGGAAGTTGTATGAACCTTCATGGAAGTATGAACCAGTCCACTCAGCTACGTTACCTGCCATGTTGTAAAGACCAAAGTCGTTTGGCCAATAAGCATCGGCACGAACGGTATAGAAACCACCATCTTCAGGATAGTTTCCACGGCCAGGTTTGAAGTTAGCCAGTAAGCAACCCTTCTTATTCCTGGTGTAATAGTTACCCCAAGGATACATGGATTGAGAACGACCACCGCGGGCAGCATATTCCCACTCAGCTTCAGACGGAAGGCGGAAATCGCTTTCTACCGCTTTCTTTTTTCTTTCAAGATAACTGTTCAGGTAGTGTGTTCTCCAATGGCAGAATGCAACAGCCTGCTTCCAGCTAACACCCACAACCGGATAGTTTGCAAAAGAAGGATGCGAGAAATAACGTTTTGCCATAGGCTCATTGTAGGAATAAGAGAAATCTCTCATCCATACGAGGGTATCGGGAAATACTTTTTGATCGTAACGAACGATGAAATCTTTCCTTGGTTTACCAGCGTTTTCACGCTTTGCAGCTTCCCTGTAATCGAAAGTCTGTACGTTGTAAACCACCTTATCAGGATCAAGTTCCATCCTGTTGTAAAGCCTGTTATCGGGGGCAAGAATCAGCTTGGTAAGCTTTTCCAAGGTGCCCTTATCGGCCCATTTAATCGTTTTTGCTTTCGTCCAATCAACAGCAGTATCGCCATTGGAACCTGATTTCACATAGCCCATCTCGACAGAGGCAAGGGAATCGCGCACCCAGAAAACGAACTGCTTGTATTCAGCATTCGTAATTTCGGTAGCATCCATCCAGAAGCCATTGATAGATACTTGCTTGTTTCTGGAAGTGAAGCTGAAATTGATATCCTCATCGCTTGGACCCATGTGGAATGTACCTGATGGAACGTAGACCATTCCCATTGGCCTACCCATACTGGCCCTTGACGACGCTTGTACACCAACGAGTTGACCGTTATCCGGAATCCCTCTCGATTTTCCTCTCTTACTACAGCCTATAGTGGTTAGCGCTATAGCAGCCACAGCGGTCGCTACGATAAATTTTACTTTCATTCTACAATACTGGTTATTGAAGGGTAATAGGCAAATGTAATCATTTAGTTTATTCTTACAAGTTTTACACAAAAAAGCTTTCCCACATCAT
>JAEZDR010000174.1 GCA_023433265.1 Bacteroidota bacterium
GTACCACTCCCGTGTATAGGTCCGGTTCATCAGTTGAAGAATGCGTGTACTGCCGCTTTGCACCGGCAGATGAATGTACTTGCAAATGTTTTCGTACTTCGCCATTGTAAAAAGCACCTCATCGGTAATGTCTTTGGGGTGAGATGTACTAAACCTAACCCTTAGTTTAGGCGAGATCAGCGCCACTTTTTCCAGTAAACCGGCAAAGGTTACAGCCTCATTAGTGGTTTCATTCACCCAATAATAGCTGTCCACGTTCTGTCCAAGGAGCGTTACTTCTTTAAAACCCGCTTCATAAAGATGTCTTGCTTCGGCCACGATTGAATCCACATCCCGACTGCGTTCCCTGCCGCGCGTGAAAGGCACAACGCAGAAACTGCACATGTTGTTACAGCCTCTCATAATAGAAACGAATGCTGTAACCCCGTTGCTATCCAGCCTCACCGGCGAGATATCAGCGTAGGTTTCGTCCCTGCTCAAAAGGACATTTACAGCTTTCTGGCCGGTTTCAGCTTCTTCAATTAACAGGGGAAGGGACCGATAAGCATCGGGGCCGACAACGATATCTACTAACTTTTCCTCCTCTAAAAACTTCGTTTTCAGCCGTTCAGCCATACAGCCCAAAACACCCACCAGCATTCCCGGGCGTGCCTCCTTCACCTTCCGGAATTCAGAAAGTCGTTTTCTTACGGTTTGCTCAGCCTTTTCTCTGATGGAGCAGGTGTTGAGCAGTACAAGGTCGGCCTCTTCGAAGTTGCGGGTGGCTCCGAAGCCCTCTTCGTGGAGGATGGAAGCCACGATTTCGCTGTCGCTGAAATTCATCTGGCAGCCATAACTTTCTATGTAAAAACGCTTTTTATAATCATTAGGGTCTGCAGCAAAAGGGGCATACGCTTCACCCTGTCTTGCTTCATCATGCACTTTAGCGGAAACATCCACGATATTCTCTCCCAACATAAGGGTGCAAATATAGGTAGATATGCCAATTTGGCAGGAGCAATCAGACGTTAAAGCGATCGCAAAAGAAGCCTAGGGAAATTTCCGCGTTTCATGGGCTTTTCCTGACATTTCGAAGAAAACGGTGTTACTTACACGCAATAGCAATGGTATGCTTTTTGTCTAACCAATGTCTATTTCGTTATAGGTAACCCTCCACAGAAAAATATGCTCCGAATTAAAGAATGCCTGATAATTGACGATGATAAGGATGACCAGGAGATATTCCTTCTGTGTATCAGGCGAATAACCGATAAGGTGAACTGCACTTTCCTAAATGACGGCATTGATGCACTGGCACTTCTGAAAACGGATGACAGTTATACACCCGATTATATCTTCCTGGACGTGAATATGCCCAAAATGAATGGGATTGAGTGTTTGAAAATGCTGAGGAATATCCCCAGGCTTAGCCGAACTAAGATATTCATGTATTCCACGAGCTCGGAGATTAAAACAGTGGAGCGAAGTAGAGACCTGGGAGCAGATGACTTTATTGTTAAACCCACACGAACTCATGAATTGAAAGAGAAGCTATCTGCTATTTTAGAGATAGTATCAGAGCTGCAAGACTAAATTAATCATCTGATGTCTTTTACAACAATAGACGCATCCCAGGCAAACGCCAAGTATCTGTTGTACCAAAAAATGGTAGAGGAAATACAGGATTATGCAATTATTTTATTGGACAGCCAGGGTTATATTAAAAACTGGAACAAGGGGGCTCAAAAAATTAAGCAATATGAAGAATATGAAGTGCTGGGAAAGCATTTCAGCATGTTTTACCTGCAGGAAGACCTTGACCAGGATTTACCAAAGCGCCTAATAACGCTTGCCCGGAACACCGGTCGCGCAGCACAGGAAGGTTGGCGTAAACGGAAAGACGGATCAAGGTTTTGGGGAAGCATAACGATTACTGCGTTGCACGATGACGAAAACAAAGTAATCGGCTTTAGCAAGGTTACCCGCGACCTGACAGATAAAAAGCTGGCAGAAGATGAGTTGAGGATGAGCGAAGAAAGATACCACCAAATGGTAGCTGAAGTACAGGATTATGCCATCATCCTGCTAAGTACAGAAGGCGTGGTTCAGAATTGGAACATTGGTGCCGAAAACATCAAAGGATATACAGCAGAAGAAATCATTGGTAAGAAGTTCTCTATTTTCTATACACCGGAGGACCAGGCTTCAGGATTGCCTGATAAGCTTTTAAAGAAGGCACACGATGAGGGAAAGGCTAATCATGAAGGATGGCGGGTTAGAAAAGATGGCACCCGTTTCTGGGGAACCATTGTAATTACAGCGCTGCATAGCGGAGACGGTAAGGTGATAGGCTTTTCGAAAGTTACACGCGACTTTACTGAAAAGAAACTGGCAGAGGAAAAGCTGGCTGCCTATACGGCCGAGTTGGAGTTGCAAAACAGCGAACTGGAGCAGTTTGCCTACGTGGCCTCACACGATTTGCAGGAGCCTTTACGTAAGATTCAAACCTTTGCTGAGCTGATACAGGAGAACCTTGATGACAAAGAGTTTACTGAGAGGTACTTTAATAAGCTAACACAATCGGCTAAGAGAATGTCCGAGCTTGTAAAGTCGTTGTTAAACTACAGCAGGCTGGCCAAGGAAAATGAAACCTCAGCAACCGATACCCATGTGGATTTGAACACAATACTGGTAGAAGTAACTCAGGACTTTGAGCTCCTGATAAATGAGAAAGGCGCAAATATTACAGCAACCTTACTTCCTGTGGTGAAGGGTAATAAAATGCAATTAGGCCAATTATTTTTTAACCTAATAAGCAATTCTCTAAAATTCTCGACGGACAAACCTGAAATTACGATATCTAGTAAGCTTGTGCTGAAAAATGATACAGCAGATGCACCCAAGCATGTAACAGCCGAGAAACTTCATTGCATCAGCTTTAAGGATAACGGGATAGGATTTGAGGATGAATATGCAGATTTGATCTTTTCATTGTTCCAGCGTCTTCATGGCAAACAGGAGTTTGATGGCACAGGAATAGGCCTCGCCTTGTGTAAGAGAATCACAGAAAACCACAATGGGTTTATCACAGCCGAAGGCAAACCGGGACAGGGTGCAACATTTACGGTGTACCTGCCAGCCGAGTAATAAAGTACCGTTTAACAATCATCATTTTATAGTCTGGCTTTCTTCGCTACTTTAGCTGCAAACAATATATATGCGTTTTTTAACCCTCACCATCGCTGCAGGGATGCTTTACAGCTGCAGTGTATCGCCAGAATCAAAGGAAGGAAGCACCACTGTTGAAAAAGACTACATTACCCGGCGCCTTGAAGCCTATGCCCCTTTTGAGCTGACGGCTAATGTGAATCAACTTAGCGCTACAGATAAGCAGATAGTACCGTTGTTGATTGATGCCGCTAAGATAATGGACACACTCTTTTGGCTACAGGCGTCCGGGCGGCCTGATAGCATAATAGCTTTGGGCACCACGGAGGAAGCAAAACGTTTTATTTCCATCAACTACGGCCCCTGGGACCGGCTGAATAACGATACCCCTTTCATTTCGGGTGTAGCCTCAAAACCGCCAACAGCAAACTTTTACCCACATGACCTTACGAAAGAAGCGCTAGAAAAAAGCGATGTAAAAGATAAAGAAGGACAATATTCATTAATAAGGAGAGATGCTGCAGGTAAGCTATACTCTATTCCTTATCATATTGCTTTCAAACCTTACCTGGAGAGAGCGGCAGCGTTGTTGAACAAGGCTGCAGGTATAACAACTGAAGCCTCATTCAAAAAATATTTGACCCTAAGGGCAAAGGCGCTACTTGACGACAACTATACCGCATCAGATATTGCATGGATGGATATGAAGGACAATAGCCTGGATGTTATCATAGGCCCTATAGAAAACTATGAAGACAAACTGCTTGGTAAGAGAACTTCATATGAGAGCTATGTGCTGGTAAAAGATAAAGAATGGAGCAAACGTTTGGAAAAATATGTAACCATGTTGCCGGCTTTGCAAAAGGGATTACCGGTAGAACAGAAATATAAAGCAGAAGTACCGGGAAGCTCGTCGCAGTTAGGTGCGTACGACATTGTGTATTATGCGGGCGACTGTAATGCAGGCAGTAAGACCATTGCTGTGAATTTGCCAAACGACGAAGAACTTCAAAAGACCAAAGGAACAAGGCGGAGCCAATTAAAAAATGCCATGCGCGCAAAGTTTGATAAGATTCTTTTGCCGATAGCTGAAGAGTTTATTGACGAATCGCAGGTAAAGCAGGTAAACTTTGACGCCTTCTTTGCCAATGTAATGTTTCATGAAGTTGCACACGGTTTGGGAATAAAAAACACCGTAGACGGAAAAGGAACAGTGAGGAATGCACTCCAGGAACAAAGCTCCTGGCTGGAGGAAGCAAAAGCGGACATCCTGGGTTTATACATGGTATCAAAACTGGTAGAACAGAAAGAATTACAAGGGCCTATAGAAAACTACTATACAACTTTTATGGCGGGCATACTGAGAAGTGTTCGCTTCGGCGCCGCTTCTGCGCACGGAAAAGCAAATATGCTTGCATTTAATTATTTCCAGGAAAAAGGCGCTTTTGAAAAAACCAGTGAAGGCAGGTACAAGGTGAACTTCCAGAAATTCAAAGAAGCGATGGATGGTTTAAGCAATCTTGTTCTTACCATGCAGGGTAATGGTGACAAGGCCGCAGTGGTAAAGTTGCAACAAACCCATGGTATAGTTAAAGATGATTTGAAAGCGGACCTAAATAAACTACAGGAAAAAGGTGTTCCTGTTGATATTGTTTTTAAACAAGGGAAAGAAGTTTTAGGCCTATAACTTAAATGCTGTTCGCTAAAAGGCCGGGGTTTGCCTCCGGCCTTTTTATTTGTACCCATCCAGCAACAATTTTTTCTTCTGTCTATTAACGTTTAAAAGGGCTTAACAAAATATTTAGTGTTGAAGATTAGTGTTTTAGCAAGCGAACATTTAACCTTAACCAAGCTTTGGCATAGTTATTTGAATTCGTTAACAAGTCAGGAAATGTATCAGAAGATTAAAAGGAAAAAATATGAAAGGAATGTTACAACTAGGCATGCTGCTGCTGTTGTTTGTTACCAGCGCACATGCACAACAGGAAGGAGATTTTAGAACGTATGGGTCAGGATCGTGGAACGATCATCTTGTATGGGAACAGTATTCAGCTGCCAATGGGTGGACGAAATCTACAGGGGCTATCCCCAACAGTAGTAACAATACTGTTACAGTAAATCACGCACTTGTATTGCAGCGTAGTGCAGAAGCAGGTACGCTTGTACTGAATGCGAACATTAGCCTTGGAGCAAACACCTTATCTGTCGCAAGAAACATATCAGTAAATGCGGGTATCATTGACGCGGCTAACGGTACCGTACGTTTTTCCGGAAGCCAGGCACAAACAATACCTGCCAACGCTTTCCTGAACAAGCGGGTAAAAAGACTTGTGATTGACAACGCCGTTAGTGTGCGTACCGTGGATAGCTTGAAAATAACAAGAAGCCTAAAGCTGGAAAGGGGTACTTTTTTCACTAATGACCGCGTGGTTCTAGCAGCAGATTCAAACTATACTGCATGGCTTGAGCCCGTTCCGTTATCCGCTTCAATTGAAGGCAGGATGATAGCCGAAAAATACCTACCCGGTAAGCGCGTGTTCCATTTCTTTAGCCATCCATTCAATCACAGCATTGGATTAAGTGAACTAATTGATGATATAGACATTACAGGTGAGGGCGGTGCTTCAAACGGCTTTACCCCTACACAAACTAATAACCCCTCTGCTTTCTGGTACGACACCGAAAGAGGAAATACAAATGTGGAAAGTGCACCAGACCCGGGATGGATAGCTTTCACAAATACAGCTGGTACCGGGAGCAATGCCTGGGAACCATTGTCTGCGGCGCGCATATTTGTTCGAGGTGCAAAAGGCCAGGGTCTTACGACGCTTAATTATTCACCCAGCCCGGTGGTTAGCGACATGATGGGTTTGGTAAATACAGGCAGCCGCAGTTTTTCGTTACAACGTTCAGCAAACTCAGGACACAACTTTATTGGCAACCCTTATCCAGCCCCTGTAAACCTTAACTCGGTTTGGAGAAGAAGTACGCTCGGCGCTAACTTTTATATATGGGATGCCACTGCTGCTACAACAGGAATTTACACTGCATGGCCTTTCAGCGTGCCTTACATCCTTCAACCCATGACAGGTATATTTGTTGAACAACAGCAGGGCCAGGACAACGTAATGTTATTTGAAGAGGAAGATAAGTATGATGATCAATCAGCTGCTCCGCTTACACCCGCGCTTCCCCGTTATGCACACTTTACTATCACGGGTACTGACAACAAACTCTGGGACAGGCTTTTCCTAATCAGCAATGCGGCTGCCCTGGATGTGGAAGATGCAATGGATGCAAACAAAGTAACAAACCCTGTATTGAACTTCTACACTCATAACGGCGGTAAAAAGTATGCAATTGATGCAAGAAACATACAAGGCCAGGGAGCAATTCCACTCGGAATAAACAGCACTTTGAAAGGGACTTTTTCACTAAACCTTGCCAGTGCTAACTTCGACGGTTTTGAGCTTAAGATTTATGATAAGTACACTAACAAAGTGGTTGGACTTGCAAAAGGAAAGTACGACTTCGAAATCAACAACGATACAGCATCCTATGGCGACTATCGCTTTGTATTGATGATGGATACAATGCCGGTTGCACCTGTAGAAAATGTAATATTCGCAACAGTGACAAACCAGGGAAGCGCTGCTTTAGTGCAGTGGCAGTGGGATACATCGTTCATTGCAACCACCTTCAACATACAACGTGCGCCAGACACTTTATCGTTTGCAACAATCGGCTTTACTGATGCAAATGGCTCAACTTCATACTCATGGGCTGACGCCACACCATTAGCGGGCAGGTCATACTACAGGGTGCAGGCAATACTTGCCAATGGAGGTACTGTAGAAAGTAATATTGTTGCTTACGACAACAATCCTACCCAGGCAAATGCAGACTTCGTGATCATGCAGAACCCAACTGTGAATAAGACCGTTAAGATGGAGTGGAAGAACATTCCAAAAGGATCTTACTCTGTAAGCTTGTTGAGCCAAAGCGGCCAGCCGCTTCAGCAGCAGACCGTTCAACACAGTGGATCTAAATCAACTTATACGCTTACAGCTCCAACTGCGGTTCATGGACTCTATACTATAGCCGTACAAGGCCAGCAGTACAAGGGTGAGAAGAAGGTAATTATCAAGTAAACATTGTTCATATTTATCCTGAAATCAGGCTGCCATGGCAGCCTGATTTTTTATTTGTATTAAAAAGTTAAGTTCAAAGTGCGGTGAGTTAAAAGTAGCCGGGTTGGCACACTCTTTTCATTATTGGAGTAAGAAGAGAGATGTGAAGAGACGACGAATGGTTGAATGGCTGGATGTGTGAGAGAAGATTATTTCCTATGAAAACGTTAGGTGTGAGACAGTAATACAAATCAATTGTCTACACCAATAAAATGCCCCGTAACCGGGGCATTTGTTTTATGAATATGGTGCTGTAGCACTATTCTAAAACAGGACGTAGCCACTTCTCTGCTTCAGATGCTTCCATTCCTTTACGCTGGGTGTAATTCAATAGCTGGTCCTGCTGTATTCTTCCAATCCCGAAATAATGGCTCTGCGGATGAGCAAGGTACCAGCCACATACTGAAGCGGGTGGATTCATAGCAAGGCTTTCCGTGAGGGTGATTCCTGTATTTGCTGTTACGTCCAACAATTCAAACAGCTTAATTTTTTCAGTATGGTCAGGGCAAGCAGGATAACCTGGAGCAGGGCGGATACCCTGGTACTGTTCTTTAATCAACTCTTCGTTCGACAGCTTCTCGTCCCTGTTATATTCCCAATATTCTTTACGCACCTTAGCATGCAGGCATTCGGCAAAAGCTTCCACCAACCTGTCGCCCAGCACCTGCACAAGTATTTTGTTATAATCGTCGTGATCTGCTTCAAAACGTTTCCGGTGTTCTTCTACGCCCTGGATAGTTACTGCAAAAGCTCCAATGTAATCACTACCCTCTCCTGCTGGTTTGATGAAGTCAGCCAATGATGCGTTCGCCTGCCCCTTCGCCTTCTTCACCTGTTGCCGCAGAAACTCCAGTTTTACCTGGCCTGCCTCTGCCTCCACGGTCACTGTATCAGCTCCATCGCTGGAGGCAGGCCATATTCCTATGACACCATTGGCTGTAAACCATTTTTCACTAGCAATCCGTTGGAGCATTTGCTCGGCATCTACTTTTAGCTTTCTTGCTTCAGCACCATAGACGGCGTCTTCCAATACGGCTGGATAACGCCCGGGCATTTCCCATGCGATGAAGAACGGGCCCCAATCGATGTAAGAAGCAATGGTAGCAAGATCATAATCTTTAAGTACTGTAATGCCTGGCTTTGCCGGTGGAACCGGTTGATAATTTTCCCAATCAACAACCGTTTTATTGGAGACAGCCTCCCTGTAACTAATGTATTCTTTTGCCGATTGCCTGCTGCCAAACCCCACCCGCAGTTCATCATATTCTTTATCAATTGCAGTAAGAAAGGCAGGCTTGTTTTCATTCAATAAGTTACCGGCCACCGTTACACAACGCGAAGCATCTAATACGTGAACAACCCCTTCGGTGTAATGCTGCGCAATCTTTACTGCGGTATGCATGCGACTTGTTGTTGCACCGCCAATGAGCAAAGGCTGTTTCATTTGCCTGCGTTGCATTTCCTTCGCCACATGCACCATTTCGTCGAGTGATGGAGTTATAAGCCCGCTCAAACCAATGATTTGTACATCGTGTTTCACTGCTTCATCTAATATCCTGTCTGCAGGAACCATTACCCCAAGGTCAATAATCTCGTAGCCATTGCATGCAAGTACAACTCCAACAATATTTTTCCCGATGTCATGCACGTCGCCCTTAACCGTAGCAAGCAGTATTTTGGGAGCGCTACCTTGTTTAGCCTGTGGATTGCTTAGTTTCTCCTGTTCTATATATGGAGTAAGTATAGCAACTGCTTTCTTCATGACCCGTGCGCTCTTTACTACCTGCGGCAAAAACATCTTGCCCGCGCCAAAGAGATCGCCCACTACGTTCATACCATCCATCAGAGGACCTTCAATAACATCCAGGGGACGGGGATACTTTTTACGTGCTTCTTCTGTATCCTCATCTATATAATCAGTGATGCCGTTTACCAAAGCATGTGTAAGACGATCCTGCACCGAAGTGTGACGCCATGCATCGTCTTTCTTTACTTCCTTCCCTTTTGCTTTTACAGTATCGGCAAAGGTTACAAGGCGCTCGGTAGCATCCGGACGCCGGTTAAGTACCACATCTTCACATAACTCCTTAAGCTCAGGTTCTATTTCATCATATACCTGCAACTGTCCGGCGTTAACGATGCCCATATCCATGCCTGCCTGTATGGCGTGGTAAAGAAATACGGCATGCATGGCCTCCCTTACATGGTCGTTACCACGAAAAGAGAACGAAATATTACTAACACCACCACTTATTTTAGTGAGTGGCATCTTTTGCTTGATGCGTCTAGTAGCTTCAATAAAATCGATAGCGTAATTATTGTGTTCTTCTATACCGGTCGCGATAGCAAAAATGTTAGGATCGAAAATGATATCTTCCGGAGAGAAGCCAACTTCAAGGGTAAGGATATTATAGGCACGTTCGCAAATAGATACCCGGCGATCGAGCGTATCCGCCTGTCCTTGTTCATCAAATGCCATAACAATAACTGCGGCGCCGTAGGAAAGACATTTGAAGGCCTGTTCTTTAAACTTTTCTTCACCTTCTTTTAGTGAAATAGAATTAACGATACACTTTCCCTGAATGCATTTAAGCCCTGCTTCTATAATTTCGAACTTACTGCTGTCGAGCATGATAGGGATGCGCGCAATATCGGGCTCGCTTTGCAGGAGGTTTACATACGTAGTCATGGCCTGTACACCATCGAGAAGTGCATCATCCATATTTATATCAAGTACCTGCGCGCCGCTTTCTACTTGCTGACGCGCAACACTCAACGCTTCTTCGTATTTATTCTCCCGCACGAGGCGTGCGAACTTTTTTGATCCGGTTACATTGGTTCGTTCGCCCACATTGACGAAGTTAGATTCAGGACGTACGACGAGTGGCTCAAGGCCGCTAAGACGTAAAAAAGGTTTGATGGTTGACATGGTACTTATGCTAATTCAACTTCTACTATTGGTAACGGACGTGGTTTGATGCTGCTAACATGTTCCGCAATGTGGCGGATGTGATCGGGGGTTGTTCCGCAACAACCGCCAACAATGTTTACAAATCCTTCGCTGGCCCATTCTTCCAGGAAGTGGGCAGTTTCTTTTGGATGTTCATCGTACTCGCCCATGGCATTTGGAAGGCCGGCATTGGGATAAGCAGATGTGTAGCAGGCTGCAATGCTACTGAGTTCTTCTATGTGCGGGCGCATTTGTGCAGCGCCTAAAGCGCAATTAAGGCCAATACTAAGCGGCCGGGCATGCTTAACTGAAATATAAAACGCTTCGAGTGTTTGCCCGCTTAAGGTTCTGCCGCTGGCGTCTGTAATTGTTCCAGAAATCATAATAGGCAGCTCCTGCATATTATGGTCGTGGAAGAATTGTTTGATGGCGAAAATAGCTGCCTTTGCATTAAGCGTATCGAAGATGGTTTCTATAAGAAGGACATCTACACCACCTTCTACAAGTGCCTGTACTTGTTCGTAATAAGCTTGCTTTACTTCATCAAAACTTACTGCCCTGTAGCCCGGATTGTTTACATCAGGCGATAGGGATAAAGTTTTATTCATGGGCCCTATGGCACCTGCCACAAACCTCGGCTTTGAAGGATTGGCAGCGGTAAACTCATCAGCCGCTTTCCGGGCAATACTTGCCGCAGCAAGGTTGATGTCCCTTGCTAATGCCTGCATCTCGTAATCGGCAAGGGAAATTCTTTGTGCATTGAAAGTATTGGTCTCAATGATATCTGCCCCTGCCTGCAGGTACTGCTTGTGAATGTTTTCAATTACGTCAGGTCGTGTAAGGCAAAGCAGGTCGTTATTTCCTTTTACATCGCACTGCCAATTGGCAAAATGCTGACCGCGATAATCCGGCTCCTCAAGATTGAAGCGCTGGATCATGGTGCCCATGGCACCGTCTATAACAAGGATGCGCTCCTGTAAACATTGTTGTATCGACTTTTTCATGTTGTTTCCCCTTGCGGCATTCTTTTACAATTGCCGTTTTATATTGACTTACACAGTACTATAAACGAGGAAACTTTGAAAGGTGAGGTTTCTGTTCGTTTATTAGTTCTGTTTTTTGAGCAGGCTGAACAATAAACAAATCCGCCTGTGGCGCAAATATAGGCAACCAAATGGAAAGTGAGAAGCATGAACACCCGGATGAATAAGACATTGGCTTGAATGGGTGTTGTAACGAGGTTCGTATGGATTAACGACGCAGTTGCTACGGTGTTGCTACGGATTTAGCTCGGTACAACACCGCTAGCCATACCCTATGTTAGGGGGTATGGTGCCAGAATAGGTTCTATTTGGAGCGTTTGAGAGAAAATACACGCGAAATGGTGAAACCAAAATGAATATCGCCATTGCCCCAGGTGCCATCGGTTTCTGCTATGAATGTGCGCTCCGTTATACCAGTGGAGTTCGTAAAGTTAAGTTGGAATACGTGTCCCCCTGTTTCAATATCAAACCCGACGGATAAAGAGTTTTGTGTGCCCGGCATTTGATTGATTTGCGGATAGTATTCTGCATTAAGCGTTACTCGTGGAGACAGTCTTAGTGCACCGCCAACACCAACAGAGAAGTAGTCGTTCTTCATAGTGGAAAGCGGAACAATATTATAGTGAATCATTGTGGGCGTTAGTTGCAGAGACAAAGCCTTTCCAAATTTCCTGGCAATCATAAGCTGATGGACAAAGCTCCATTTATCGCTCGCCCTTGCTTTAACTCCGGGTGCCGGGTCAGGCTCCCGGACCGTTCTTACGTTAGCAGAAGTGAGCAGGGATAGAGAAAGTGGTATATTCTTCTTACCTGTAGACTGTTTTAGCACGCTATACTTGATGAATCCATCGTACTGCTTTTGGAAGGTAGACCTGCCAATGCCCACCGTTAACCGGGGAATGATACCATAGTCCAGACCCATGCGCATAGAAGCATTGTCCAGGCCAAACAGGTCGTAAGATCCCTGGTTGAGGCGGCCAAAGCGGTGTGAAATACGCAAGTCGAGAATGCCGGCTTGTGTGTTTTCTACTGAATGACCGTTGATTATGCGGCTGGTCTTAAATGTACTTACATAGGTGGTGGCTTCTGCCGCATTGCCCGCATCGAGCAAACTATCAAGGTTTGTTTCCTGCGAAAGAACCCACACGGGTGTATAGACAATAAAGAGTAGTAATAAAGACTTCTTCATCAGAAATTATGAGGGGTGTTTGGTGTTGCTAATTAATGGGATCGTATTGGCAGTTGACAGTTATCTCAATTTCTTCCGCAATTTTGGACTGAACAAAGGCTTTACCCATGATATTAAACTGCTTGCGAGGCACTTTAAAAGTGGATACCGCGTTGAGTTTGTTGCCTGCCACCGTGATGGTTCCAGGGGCCGTAACAGGTTTTGTTACCCCTTTGATGGTAAGATCGCCGGATACCACAACTTTATAAGTACCGTCTTTTTGCAGGTTGACGGAGGACATGTCAGCTATCTTCCCTTTAAACGATGCCCGTGGGTGCTGGCTGCTGTTCATGTATTCCTCCTGGTTAAAATGCTCTTCCATGGCGGCAAGCTTGAACCTAAAGCCTCGAATAGCCACCTTGAATTCCATGTCGCCTGTAGCTGCATTAATGGTGCTTGCCACTTCATTGTTCGTCGCCTTTATATCTTCCACCGGAGTGTGGGAATAAAAAGTGATTTTACCGTTTCGTGTAAGGTATTTCTGCGCTGTGGCTTGCGGTGCCAGCGAGCAAATGAGTAATAGGAAGCAAAGAAGTTTTATCATTTGAGGAATATTTTAATTGTTAGGAGCGCCTTCATTTATCCAGGCCTGGAACATGTTTATCTCACAATCAGTGAGCTTAGGCGCATTCTTAGGCATTGGACTGGTACCTGTATGAGTAATTGCCGGCATAAGCATGCCTCCCAGCGCAACCGATTTGAGCGTGTTGTAGTTGTCGAGCCTTATTCCTGCACCATTTACCGCTGTTCCGCTATGGCAGGAGAAGCAATTTGTGGTAAGGATATGGTGCAGTTGCACGCTCAGTTTCACATCGGTCGTGTCGCAAGGGGGCGGGTTATGCTGCGGGTACACCAGGTCTGCCTTATCGTATTTACAGCTAAACACCAACAGGATTAAGCCTGCGAGGATAGAAAATATAATGCGTTTATTCATTGTATTGTATTGCTTTAGTCTTTAACCAATATGCCGTCATTTACGATTACATCGCTTACCATGCCCCTGCAAATGCCTTTGAATTTGATAGTGGAGCCCTCCTGCACCATAGGCGGCTTTTCTTTAAAAGTGCAGTTGATGCCATACATATCATCGGGCGTTTTTAGAATAACGACGGTTTTTCCTTCCTGGTTGGTATTTACTTCTGCAACCTTACCCGTGACGAGAAGAGCTTTATCGGCATACATAGCCGTAGCCTGACCTTCATCGGCCTGGAACTCGGCAAACAATTGCTCGGCAGTAATAGGCAAGGCATTTTCTTCAGCCACATCCCTGTGGGGTTTGTTCCAAACGAACCAGGCTACAACAGCCCCGCCGACCACTAAGAGGACGATAGCTATCAGGATTGTCTTCTTCATGCGCTTTACCAATGCTTTTTACCGGGTGTAACCACTTTTGAGCAATACAATGCTACACCGGGCAATGGGTGGTATACCGGATATATACGAGCGGAAGAAAGAAAGTGTTGCCTCCACCCCCGGTTTTTTTTATAGGAAGTTATCCCTTTACGTATTGCTGGACCGGGAGACGGTTAGTAAGGCTGCGTGCGAGCGTCATTTCGTCCGCGTACTCCAATTCGCCACCGAAAGCAATACCGCGGGCAATCGTGGTGATCTTACAATGATGGGGTTGCAGCTTTTTCTGTATGTAGTAAATGGTTGTGTCGCCCTGAATGTTTGGGCTGAGGGCGAATATTAGCTCTTCGGGCTGTTCGCTTTGCACCCTTGCCAGCAGGGGTTCTATGTTTAGCTGATCAGGACCTACGCCGTCGAGCGGTGATATCACTCCGCCCAACACATGGTAAGTGCCATTGAACTGCTGCGTGCTTTCAATTGCTATCACATCCTTTACATTCTCTACTACGCAAATGATGCTTTGGTTGCGGAAGGAGTTGGCACAGACGGAACAGATATCTCCATCGCTAATGTTGCAACAGCGGTTGCAAAACTTGACCTCCTGCCTCAGTTTGGTGATGGTATCGCCGAAAAGCTGCACTTCTTCCTTTTCCTGCTTCAATAGGTGCAATACAAGCCTAAGTGCTGTTTTCTTACCAATGCCGGGCAGCTTTGAGAACTCTTTTACGGCATTTTCTAGCAAGGTGGAGGAAAGCTGCATAGCTACAAAGATAAAGGCCGGAGGGGCAGTTGGCTTATGTATGGGGCCGGTTTAACGCTTTTTAAAGGCGCTCTGCCACCGGTCTGGATCTATGAGCCAATTGATAGGCAATACGCCTACCCAATTGCAACTGCGATCTTTCCCATCCCTCTTCCCCCTTCCTATCTAAGTACTATGTACTATGTACTACCATCTCTCCACCCATCACTCATTCAGGCTGAACTGCCTAAGATGGTGCAGCGCATGCTTATACAGCAGGTGTACGTTTTCTTCAAAATCCAATTCTCCAAAGAAAGGGTTGGATGTAGTGGCGGTGGAATTGGCTTTGAAGTAGGAAACAAAATAGTCAAGCTCGCTTTTTAGCGCATTAACGGCTTCGTGCATATTCCTGTGAACCGGAACAGGAGGCTCTGCTGGTAAAAGCGGGTTAGGCGTATTTTCCCTGAAAGGTTTGTCACTTTTGAGGAAAGCTTTCATACGTTCCAACTGGTCGTCGGGTGTAAAGCGAGGATGAACTACCCTTCCGCTTGCTATACCAACATACTCAGTGAAGTGTTCCACCATTTGCTGACCATTTAGCTTACCCCAGTTGCCGCGGGTAGATGGATCCAGGTTAAGTAGCCGGCGGGGAAATTCGTTTAGCAAGAAGTCGAGTTTGTCCTGTAACATTACATCCGTATTGCGGCAGCTAAGCTACGGAAATGTAAGGACGGATGCAGCTTACTCAGCAGTACTGCCTTCTGCTTTCTTTTTAATGTTATCGAGCCCCTGTTCCATAGAAGGGCCAAGGATTTTATCGTTCATCATAGTACCAAGTCGCTCCCAGGGCAACCACCCTACATGCTGTACCATTTGCCAGTGAAGGGTGTGTAAGTTCCTGCTATGCGAGATGATATTAAAGCTGCCAATCATGAGGCTGCTTTTACTCTTCCATTGGGTAACCAGCGACGTGTCTGTGGCTTCGTAAACCGTAACGATTGTTCTTGCAAGTTGCAGGGCTTTGGCATCAAGCATCTTCACCTCGCCCGATGTGTCGGCCCCTGCTATCCAAGACTTCCAGTTAGAAAGCTGCATTACCTGCGATGAAATGGCTTCTCTGGGGGCAGCAATATCTGTAGCCCTTGAAACAATCACTTGCGAGGGCAAAAGCAGCCCCATCAAAGTGCCGATAATGAATAAAATGACTGCACTAATAAGGGCAAGTTTGAACGCACGCATATTAAGACTCCCATTTAAAGAACCGGGTAGCGAGCAAATATACCACCACCGCCCAGGCTCCGAGAATGATTAATTGATAACTACAGGACAACAGGCCTGCGCCTTCGAAAGCGATGTTGCGCATGGCATCATTTACTGCAGTGAGGGGAAGGAAATCAACTACAGCCTGCACGCTTTCGGGTAAAGATGTTTTCGGAAAAAAAGTACCGCTTAAAAAGTATTGTGGAAACATGAAGATGTTAGCATAAATAGGGATGAGTGTCTGTGTCCTGGAAATGCCGCTGATGAAGAAGCCAAAACCCAGGAACACCACTAGTCCCACAAAGCTTATAATGAGAAGGTTTAAAACTGTGAGCCAGCCGTCGGCCAGCGTAAAGTCGTAAACGAAGTATCCAAACGCTATCAGTGCAACCACGGTGGATAATTGGAATAACACCCTTGAAAGGCTTTCGCCAAGTATGATGTTCATACGGGAAATTGGGGTAGAGTACAAACGCTTCAACACCAGCGTTTCCCTGAACGAATAAAAAGCAAAGGCTACCCCGAAGATTGCCGCACCGATTAGTGAGAAACCTATCATGCCCGGCAACATGAAGTCGATGGTTTTATAGCGCCTGCCAGCAATGGTTTCTGCACTAATGAGGGCTAATGTTTCCCTGCCCGCATAAACCTTCTTTTCTTCCTGGTGGATAAAATCGCGAAGGATGGACTGCAGTAAAGGAACATCTTTCTGGCTTGCAGTAGACGACCTGAGGTGGATATCGTACAGTGCATTAGACTGCGCATCCTTTGGCTTCCGGATACTAATGACGGCTGCAAGCCTTCCCTTCTTCAACTGGTCTTCTACATCAGCAGCGGTGGCAGTTGAAAATCGCAGCAGTGGATGGTTTGCAAGCTTCCTGTACAGGGCATGGCTGCTGTCGGCACCCTGTTCAAAAGCCACCGAAACACTAGCAGTACCGCGCCCGGAAAGAGAGCCGAAAATTACAATCAGTACCACAGGGAAAAACAAGCTGAAGAAAACACTCTGCGGATGTTTTACTGTAGCAATGAGGCTGGCTTTGGTTATAGCCAACAAGGCCCTGAGCTGGCTATAGTTTTGCTGCATAAACTATTGTTGAAAGCCGCAAAGAAAAGGGAAATACTTCATGTCCACCTCACCCTGCCCTCCCCTCAAAGAGAGGGTGAGCGCTGATGCATCCGGGATTGGCGTCTCCCGGCCTGCACTTGTGGTCAATCCCAAGATCGCAAATCCTTCGTACTAAGTTTCTAACTCCGCCATTTATGGTGAGCTATTGCAAAGAAGATGTTTCGAAAGCTTAGCTCCGTAGGAGCGACATCTTAATAGAAGGCTTGGCAGACAAGGAGACGAAGCTCCGTAGGAGCGACATCTTACTACAGCCACATGTAACACCCTTCACCTCATTGTCGTTCTTACCAGAAAATTGATGAAGTTATAGAAGCAATAAAAAAGCTTGCCCGGTTGTAACCAAAGCAAGCATTTCTTTAATTTTTTAGAGCGATGCCTCTCCTTTAGGAAAGGGGCCGGGGGATGAGATGGATCTAAACAACCTCCACCACCATCGCACTAGCGCCACCGCCACCGTTGCAGATGCCGGCTGCTCCAATCTTTCCCTTATTCTGCTTCAATACGTTTATGAGGGTTACAACAATTCTTGCCCCACTGCAGCCAAGCGGATGGCCGATTGATACCGCACCGCCGTTTACGTTTACTTTAGCAGGGTCAAGGTTCATTCTACGGGTATTTACAATCCCCACGATGCTGAATGCTTCATTAAGCTCTACAAAGTCAATATCACTCATTTTCAACCCGGCTTTTTCTACCGCTTTGGGAACGGCGATGCTTGGCGTAGTAGTAAAATAAGTTGGTTCCTGCTCTGCATCTGCATAACCCCGTATTATGGCCAGTGGCTTTATTCCAAGTGCTTCAGCTTTCTCCTTACTCATTAACACAAGGGCAGCAGCTCCATCATTCATGGTAGATGCGTTTGCTGCTGTAACTGTACCGTCTTTAGTGAAGGCAGCCTTGAGGCCTGCAATTTTATCAAACTTAACATTCCAGGGCTCCTCGTCTTTACTCACTACCACATCGCCTTTTTTGGAAGCGATTGTTACAGGTACAACTTCATCGTCAAACTTGCCCGCTTCCCATGCTGCCTGCGAACGCTTGTAGCTGGTAGTAGCAAATTCGTCCTGTTCCTCCCTGCTCACTTTATCTTCTGCAGCAATGATGTCTGCCGCGCAACCCATGGCAAAGTTGCTGTAACAGTCAGTAAGGCCATCTTTTGCCAGGCCGTCAATCACCTGCGCATTACCATAC
>JAEZDR010000015.1 GCA_023433265.1 Bacteroidota bacterium
ACCATTCTCTATGTCTTTGACAACCTGTCGTTTAATCTCTTCACTAAAGAATCTCTGCTGCCTAACACTAATTTTCTTTGCCATAGAATTAACCTCCTTTTTGGTCAACCTATGTTAGGCACGTACAGCTTCTCCCTTCCTGTCTATGTACTAATATCTTGTACTCCTTCGACTTCGCCCCTCCGAGCTTCGCCCAAGATGACGGGCCATGATTAACTCCCCTTCCTGTCTATGTACTAATATCTATGTACTATTATCTATATACTAATATCTATTCATTCCCTTCTTTTCCAGTAGTTTTGCCCGCCATTTCTGAAAATCAATATATATGAGAGAAATCCAAATGGTGGATTTGAAGCAGCAGTATAAGCACATTGAGGCTGACGTACTTGCGGGGATGAAGGAGGTATTGGAAAATGCAGCTTTCATCAACGGCAAACAGGTAACAGCTTTCGCAAATAACCTTGCTAAATACCTGGGTGTTAAGCATGTTATTCCATGCGCCAATGGTACCGATGCACTTCAAATAGCCATGATGGCCCTGGATCTGCAACCGGGCGATGAGGTTATCACCCCTTCCTTTACCTATATAGCCACCACCGAGGTGGTAGCCCTGCTACGCCTGAAGCCGGTTTTTGTAGAAGTGGATCAACACACTTTTTGCATGGACCCTGAGGCTTTGCGTAAGGCCATCACCCCAAAAACAAAAGCAATCGTTCCTGTTCATTTATATGGTCAGGCGGCTAACATGGAAGCCATCATGGAAATTGCAAAGGAGCATGGCTTGTATGTAATTGAGGATAATGCCCAGGCCATTGGTGCAGACTACACTTTCAGCGATGGCACCACAAAAAAGACGGGCACTATTGGCACAATAGGTGCTACTTCCTTCTTCCCTTCCAAAAACCTTGGATGTTATGGCGATGGAGGGGCAATGTGTACAGACGACGATGCATTGGCTGAGAAATTGAGGATGATAGCCAACCATGGTCAGAAGGTGAGGTACTACCACGAAATGGTGGGCTGTAACTCAAGGCTGGATACCCTGCAGGCTGTTGTGCTGGATATTAAACTGAGGAAATTGGACGAGTATAACACAGCCCGTAGAAACGTGGCGGCTTATTACAACCAGGCTTTTGGTAACCATCCCAATATAAAAACGCCCGTTGTAGCCCCGTTTTCTAACCATGTGTATCACCAATACACTTTAACCTTAGATGGGAAACAGGATATGGCAGCGTTTCGGAATGGTTTACAGGAACACCTGGCCGCTAAGAAGATTCCCAGCATGATCTACTATCCCGTACCGGGCCACAGGCAGAACATGTTCAAAGGCTTTGGTTTGCAACCTGTAGAACTTGTCATTACCGATTGGCTAACCGACAGGGTGATATCGCTGCCGGTGCATACTGAAATGGAACAGGATCAAATGGAATATATAACAACTTCGGTATTAGAATACGTAAATAAATAAGCTAACTAAATGAAAATAGCAGTTGTAGGAACAGGATATGTTGGATTAGTTACAGGTACGTGCTTTGCTGAAACCGGGAACTACGTAACCTGTGTTGATATTGATAAATCAAAGGTTGATCGTCTTACGAATGGCGAACTAACGATTTTTGAGCCTGGCCTTGATAAGCTTTTTGCGCGGAACCTTAAGGAAGAGCGCCTCATTTTTACTACCAACCTTGCTGAGGGCATAAAAGACGCACAGGTCATCTTCCTTGCCCTGCCCACTCCACCGGGCGAAGATGGCAGCGCCGACCTTCGTTATGTGCTTGGAGTAGCTGACGACCTGGGCAAAATAATGACCGACTATAAGGTTATTGTAGATAAAAGCACCGTTCCTGTGGGCACAGCCGAAAAAGTAACGAAAGCTATTGCCAAAAACGCAAAGACAGAATTTGATGTGGTAAGTAACCCTGAATTTCTGCGTGAAGGTGTAGCGGTAGAAGACTTTATGAAACCTGACAGGGTGGTTATTGGTACCAGTTCTGAAAGGGCAAAGAAGGTAATGAGCGAGCTATATGCACCGTTTGTAAGGCAGGGCAACCCGGTAATTTATATGGACGAGAAGAGCGCTGAGCTTACAAAATATGCAGCCAACGCTTTCCTTGCTACCAAGATTACTTTCATGAACGAAATAGCCCAGTTGTGCGAACGCCTTGGCGCAGACGTTGACCTTGTGCGCAAGGGCATAGGTTCGGACGACCGTATTGGTCGCAGGTTCTTATTTGCTGGTATCGGCTATGGCGGTAGTTGTTTTCCTAAAGACGTGCAGGCGATTGCTAAATCAGCACAGGAAGTAGATTACCAGTTCAAGATTCTTGATGCGGTTATGGACGTTAATGAGCGCCAGAAAATGCACCTTATACCAAAGATAGAGCAGTACTTTAACGGTGATATCAAAGGCAGAAGGTTTGCCATCTGGGGACTATCGTTTAAACCCAACACTGACGATACAAGAGAAGCGCCGGCTTTTTACATGATTGAATCTCTATTAGCAAAGGGCGCATCCGTGGCAGCCTTCGATCCTGAGGGTATGCCGAATACAAAGAAGGTTTTTGGCGATAAGATAACCTATGCTGAAGACCAGTACCATGCTTTGGAAGGCGCAGATGCGCTCATCATTGCCACGGAGTGGAACGAGTTCAGGACACCTGACTTTACACGCATAGAAAAACTATTAAAACACAAAGCAATATTCGATGGCCGTAACCTCTTCGAGGTGTCGTCCATGAAACAACTGGGTTACCACTATGTAAGTATTGGAAGACCTGTAAGCTAACAAACACCAACCACATGAAAAGAATACTAATCACAGGAGGAGCAGGGTTCCTCGGCTCGCATCTCTGCGACCGGTTTATCAAGGAAGGCTACCATGTTATTGCAATGGATAACCTTGTTACCGGCGACATGCGTAACATTGAACACTTGTTTCCACTGCCCAATTTTGAGTTTTATTTTCACGACGTTACTAAGTTTATTCATATACCCGGCAACCTGGATTATATCCTTCACTTTGCTTCACCTGCAAGTCCTATCGATTATTTAAAAATACCGATTCAAACATTGAAGGTGGGCGCCCTGGGTACTCATAACTGTTTGGGTCTTGCCAAGGAAAAGAACGCAAGGATATTGGTGGCATCTACAAGCGAAGTGTATGGCGATCCCCTGGTGCACCCGCAAACTGAAGACTATTGGGGTAATGTGAACCCTGTAGGCCCTCGTGGCGTTTACGATGAGGCAAAACGCTACCTGGAAGCCATAACCATGGCTTATCACACATTCCATGGAGTAGAAACAAGAATCATCAGGATATTCAATACCTATGGCCCACGGATGCGTTTGAATGACGGTAGGGCATTGCCGGCTTTTATAGGGCAGGCCTTAAGAGGAGAGGACCTGACCGTATTTGGGGATGGCAGCCAAACAAGATCGTTCTGCTATGTAGACGATTTGGTTGACGGTATCTACCGCTTACTAATGAGCGACTATGCCCAACCTGTAAACATTGGCAACCCTGACGAAATATCCCTTAAGGATTTTGCCGAAGAAGTTTTAAAGCTTACGGGCTCGTCAGTAAAGATTATTTATAAACCTTTGCCCGCAGATGATCCTAAGCAGCGCAAGCCCAATATTACCCGGGCAAAAGAATTGCTGGGATGGGAGCCTAAGGTTGGCAGGGCTGAAGGGTTAAAGAAAACATATGATTATTTCAAAGCGCTTCCTAAAGAAGAGCTTTACAAACAACCCAAGGAATTTCAAAATAAAATATAAAGATGTACCAGGCTTTACTGAATAGAGAAAAGAAACTTGCTGTTATTGGACTTGGCTACGTGGGCTTGCCTATTGCTTTGGAAATGGCCCGGAAGGTTTCGGTTATTGGTTTTGATATCAATGAAAAGCGTGTTGACCTTATGCGACAGGGCATAGACCCGTCGAATGAACTGGATAAAACAGCATTCGAAGGTTGCGACATTGAGTTTACTACTTCGCTGGAAGTATTGAAACAGGCGCACTTTTATATCGTAGCTGTTCCAACTCCCGTAGACGAGCACAACGTGCCAGACCTTATCCCGGTTACTAAAGCTTCAGAAACCATTGGAAAGGTGCTGAAGAAAGGGGATTACGTTGTTTTTGAATCTACGGTTTACCCAGGCTGTACCGAGGAAGATTGTCTTCCCATTATTGAAAAGCTGAGCGGCCTGAAGCTGGGTGTGGATTTCAAACTAGGCTACTCGCCTGAAAGGATTAATCCGGGCGATAGGGAACATACGCTTCAAACGGTAGTAAAAGTAGTTTCCGGTTCTGATGAAGAGTCGCTTGAAGAAATTGCTAAAGTGTACGAGTTGGTTGTTACGGCCGGTGTACACAGGGCTTCTACCATCAAAGTGGCAGAAGCTGCCAAGATTATTGAAAATACACAGCGCGACCTGAACATTGCGTTGATGAATGAGCTTTCTATCATCTTTGACAAGATGAATATAAACACCTATGAAGTGTTGGAAGCTGCGGGTACCAAGTGGAACTTCCTGAAGTTTCAACCGGGCCTTGTAGGGGGACACTGCATTGGGGTGGATCCTTATTATCTTACTTACAAAGCCGCCGAGCTTGGGTATGCATCTAAAGTAATCCTTGCGGGACGTTCCACTAATGATGGAATGGGGGCTTATGTGGCTAAAAAGATATTGCAGCACATCATTATGAGCAGCGGAAACGTTCGTGAAGCCAAAGTGCTGGTACTCGGCGCAACCTTCAAGGAAAACGTTACCGATATCAGGAACTCCAAAGTAGCTGATGTTGTAAAGGCATTGGAAGACTACCATTTGAATGTGGATGTATCTGACCCTCATGCTGACTCTGATGAAGTGCACCATGAGTATGGCTTCCACCTTGTTGATAAGATTGCCAACGACTATGATGCAGTCATCATCACGGTGCCTCATAATGAGTACAAGAAGTACGACGATAAATACTTTGCATCTATTACCAAGCAGCATGGTCTGATTGCAGATCTGAAAGGTATTTACCGCAGGAAGATTAACAGCCGTCAATACTGGAGCTTCTAGATAATGAATAGTAAGCCACTGGTTGTAGTATCGGGCAGGAACGGGCAGTTGGGATGGGAGATAGAGCGCCAAAGCGCTGACCATGCTGACCTTGACTTCCGCTTTTTTGACAGGGACGAGTTGGACATTACCAACGAGGTGCAGTTAGAAAAGCTATTTGACCAGCTACGACCAGCGGTTTTTATTAATTGTGCCGCTTACACCGCAGTTGATAAAGCCGAAACAGACCAGGTGGCAGCTTACCGCGTAAATGCAGAGGCGCCTGGATTAATTGCCAATCTCTGCCGCATTCACCGTACTAAATTCCTGCATTACTCAACAGACTATGTCTTTGACGGCATGGCCAGGCAGCCGTATAAAACGGATGATGCAACCGACCCTATCAATTACTATGGCTATACTAAGTGGATGGGAGAGCAGCTTGCTCGTAAGAACCATGATGCATGTGTTATTATTCGCACATCCTGGGTGTACAGCAGCCATGGAAACAACTTTGTAAAAACTATGCTGCGCCTTATGGACAGCAGGAGCGACCTGAATGTAGTGGACGACCAGGTAGGGTCGCCAACCTATGCAGCCGACCTTGCGGCAGCATCTATCCAGGCACTGAAGGTTACGCTTGATCCTCTTTTTAAACATTACGGTATCTACCATTATAGTAACGAGGGCGTTATTAGCTGGTACCAGTTTGCCCAGGCTATCAGGGAAATGAAAGGCAAGACTACAAATCTTCATCCCATCCCCACATCCGGTTATCCTACGCCGGCGAAGCGTCCTTCTTACTCAGTTATGGACACATCCGGTATAACAGCCAGCTTTGGTGTGCACGCCAGGCCATGGAAAGATAGCCTGCAGGACTGTCTTTCACTGCTCTAACAACTAACGCTTTACTTATTTTCTATATTCCGGTCCAACTGGTTTTCAGCAGTGCAGCAATTGTTTTCAACCATTCATCCCATAGTATAGCCCTTTGATGGAAGTGTTGATTATATTAGACACTTAAATCCACTGCAATGAATAGAAAATTATTGGTGTTACCGCTTGCTTCCTGCATCCTTGCTATGGGTGCACAGGCACAGAAAACACCGCCAACTCCCATGCCGCCAGGAGCCAGATCCGACTCGGCAAAGACCGCAAAAAAAGTAAGCGTTGCTGATAAAACAAAAGGCAACAAAAAATTTGAGGGTTTGTTTACCATTTACCAGGATACCACAAATGGTAATACCATGATTTATGTACGCAAGCCACAGTTAGGCAAGAGCTTCGTGTACGCCAGCTTTTCTGAGAACGGTCCAAACGCTGTTGGCTTAGGAAAGGGCACATACCGCGACAACGCTGTGTTTGCTATCAATAAGTACTACGACAGGCTGGAATTTCAACGTTTAAATACTAACTTTTATTTCAATCCGGAGAATCCTGTAAGCAAAACTTCAACAGCTAATCTGCCTGAAGCTGTTTTCCTTGCAGAAAAGATTGTTGCAGAAGATAGTGCCGGCTACCTGATAGCAGGCGATGGATTATTCCTTGGCGAAAAGCTTGACCAGGTAAAACCAATCCTGCCTCCGGGTATTCCTCCTGGCATGGTATTTAACCTTGGCAACCTTGTAGCTGGAAAGAGCCAGTATAATAAAGTGCGCTCTTACCCTAACAACACAGATATTATTGTTGACCTTGCCTACGATAATCCTGCTCCTTTTAACAAGGGTGGAAAAGACATAGCCGATGCACGCTTCAATCGTGTGAGGGTGCAGCACTCCTTCCTGGAGATTCCTGAAAACAATTACAAGCCTCGTTTCGACGACCCGAGAGTGGGTTTCTTCTCCGAAGAGCTTAACGACCAAACATCCCTTACAGCAAATCCTTTTAAGGATATGATCCACCGCTGGCACCTCGTAAAGAAGGATCCATCAGCCGCGCTTAGCGAGCCTGTTGAACCTATTGTATGGTGGGTAGAGAACACAACTCCGGTTGAGTTACGCAACACCATTGTTGAGGCAGGCCATAAGTGGAACGAAGCATTTGAAAAAGCAGGCTTTAAGAATGCTGTTCAAATGAAGATTCAGCCTGACGACGCTACATGGGATGCAGGTGATGTGCGTTACAACGTAATCCGTTGGGTAAGCTCACCTTATCCTAACTACGGAGCATACGGACCCAGTTTCGTTAACCCGCTTAACGGACAAATACTCGGAGCCGACATCATGGTAGAGTGGTTTAGCGGTAGCATGACACCCATATTTGATGAGATCTTCAATAACCCGGGTGGCCAGCTTCCTGAAGCGCATAACCCGCACATGTGTACCATGGCTTCTGAACTTAAGGCTCAGTACATGACGGGATTAACCACCCTGGAAGCAACAGGCGCGCCTGAGGCTGAAGTGAAGGAAATGCACAAGCAATTCCTGTATTACCTGATACTCCATGAAATGGGTCATACGCTTGGCTTGATGCACAACATGAAAGCCAGCCAGATGTGGTCGCCTGAAGAAGTAAACAACAAGGAGCTTACAAGGCAAAAAGGTTTGATAGGCAGTGTGATGGATTATCCTGCTATCAACGTTTCACTCGATCGTACTAAGCAGGGCGATTATTACACTACCAAGCCAGGCCCTTATGATATGTGGGCTATTGAGTTTGGTTATACACCAACAGCCACAGAAGATGAAGAGAAAGCTTTCCGTAAGAAAGTGCTTAGCCGCAGTACCGATCCGATGCTCACTTTTGGTAACGACGCAGACGATATGAGAAGTCCTGGAAAGGCTATCGATCCCCGCGTGAACGTAAACGACATGTCGAGCGACGCTGTTGCCTACGCAGAGCAGAGGTTTAAACTTGTAAATGGCTTGATGGGTAAACTGAAAAACAAGTACTCTAAGCCTGACAACAGTTATGCGGAACTCAGAAGCCGTTATAACATCTTAAACAGCCAGCGTAATGCAATGATTGCTGCGGTGAGCCGCTATGTAGGTGGTGTCTATGTAGACAGAAGCTTTGTGGGACAAACTACAATGAATAAGCCTTTTACGCCGGTACCTGTAGCATACCAAAAGAAAGCGATGGATGTACTTGCTAAAAACGTATTTGCTCCAAATGCTTTCGATGCCGACGTTCAGATTCTCCCATACCTGCAAATGCAGCGCAGAGGTTTCAACTTCTTCAGCAGCACCGAAGATCCTAAAACATCTTCTATGTTCAACAACCTGGCAACAGGCGCGTTGGTACACATAATGCACCCAACTACAATGCAGCGTATTACTAACAGCCGCAAGTATGGTAACACC
>JAEZDR010000018.1 GCA_023433265.1 Bacteroidota bacterium
AGGTTACAGGCATAGTTATGTGGTGCAATCCCACATAAAACTGCAGATTAAACCAGGCCGGCATCTTACTGACTTCCCCTATGGAAAGGGGTTCTTTGGATAATCGAAAAACCAAAACTGCTTTTCCGTAGCCATGAAATCAGCCCATTGTTTTATATCTGCTTTCACGGCAAATATGGCGCAGGTGGGCATGTCATCTACTTTGATGGGTGTAAGCTGGTTGGCAAATAACGTAATTGCCGGGTTGTGCGAAAACACCAGTACGGTTTTCCAGTCATCATCAAACTCCGCAATCACTTTGGCAAAAGCTTCCGGCGCCGGCAGGTATAAATCGTCACGCTTTACAATATGCTTCTTCTTTACATCAAATTCATCAGCAAAGAAGTTCGCGGTCTCCAACGCACGGGTTGCAGTACTGCTCACAATTGCATCCGCCTTCCCTATCTTTTCGTGCAGGCGTTTTGCCATCCTCGGTGCGTCTTTCAGCCCACGGTCATTCAGGGTCCGCTCAAAGTCCTGCACGTTCACATTGCTCCAACTGCTCTTTGCATGCCTGATCAACAACAACTGCTTCATATGAAGCAAGTTACTAAAAAATAATGGCGGGTTTTGTTAATAGATGCTGTAGGTTTATGGCAGGATGCTTGATGCATAATAACCATGAAAAAGAAAACAGTAGTGTTGGGAGCTTCTGATAATCCATCAAGGTATAGCTACCTTGCTATCGAACGCCTGACCGATTATCAACATCCCGTTGTAGCCATCGGAAAGAAGAAAGGCAAAGTGGGCGATGTTGAAATTGCTGCTGAGCAATCTGATGTTGACGATGTAGACACTGTTACACTCTACCTGAATCCCACCAATCAAAAACCGTATTACGATTATATTCTTTCACTGTCGCCTAAGCGCATCATCTTTAACCCCGGCACAGAAAACTCCGAGCTTGTAAAGATGGCAAGGGAGAGAGGTATTGAGCCCGTTTATGGATGTACGCTTGTGATGTTGAGCACGGGGCAATATTAAATGGATATGCACCGCTTGTTAATAATTCAAAGGCGGCTTTAGGTTGACGGTTGTATAGAAACAAGTAAATTGGATAAACATTATGGCCTATGCGCTGGAGAAAATTCAATGGCGAAAGCATTCAACTGCCCATCAAAGATGCGGTGGAGCAAGCCATCAAAAAAGAAACTGAGCAGGGAACCCGTTTAAAAGTCTGCATTGGCACGGATAGCCAGGTCAAGGGCGAAGAAACAGAGTTTGCTACGGTGATTGTTTTTCTGCGCGAGCACAACGGAGGCTTCATGTACATCCACAACGAGAAAACCCGTCAAAGGTTTCATATCAAGGAGAGGATGCTTGCAGAAGTGGCAAAAAGCATTGAGATCGCATATGAACTATGCGATCTTTTTATTGCTTACCATGTAGATATGGAAGTGCACGCAGACATCAATACCAACCCACAGTTCAAAAGCAACGATGCCTTAAAGGAAGCAATGGGCTACATTCTTGGAATGGGCTTCGCTTTCAAAGCAAAACCAGAAGCTTTTGCAAGCAGTTGCTGTGCTGATAAGATGGTAAACTAAGCTGCTCCTTTCACTTGGGCAACACAGCCTGTAAAAACAGGCTGCTGGCATAGCCTCCCCTATCCTTCCTGTTCTATTTTATTCTTCCCATTTCTCACTACTCTTCCCGCTTAATTCTACATTTGAAAACATGAACGAATGCATCAGCAAATGAAGAAGAGGGCGGTAATGAACTGGAGTGGCGGAAAGGATTCAGCGCTGGCTTTATACAAAGTGTTGCAGGGTGAAGAATATGAGGTAATCTCCCTTTTAACTACAATAGATGCAGCAAGTGGTAAGTCGTCCATACATTCCATTCCCATCCATCTCTTGGAGGCGCAGGCCAATAGCATCGGCATTCCGTTGTATAAAGTAATTGTATCAGCAGGTTTAAAAGATTATGATGAAAAAATGCTGGAAGCAGTGCATCTCTTTATAGCTGAAGGCGCTAACCACTTCATCTTTGGTGATATTTTTCTTGAAGACATAAAGCAATACAGGGAACGCAAATTGAACCCGCAGGGTATATCGGTGGTGGAACCGCTTTGGCATTTGAGCGCAACAGAAGTGATGGAACATTTTCTCCGGTCGGGCATCAGGTCTAAAATAGTGGTCACACAGGCTGATGTCCTCGGCAGGGAATTCATTGGCCGGGAGCTTAATGATGAGCTTGTTAAAGAGTTGCCGAAGGGTATAGATGTCTGCGGGGAGAATGGAGAATACCATACTTTCTGCTATGGCGGGGCTATGTTTCAAAAGGATGTCCTGTTTACTACCCGCGATGTAGTTAAACGGTCTTACAACATAAAACTGGATACCGGCCAAACAAGGACGTTCGATTATTGGATGGCAGTGCTTGAATAACCCGGTGCAGCTTACAAGGCATTAAGCATGTCTAATAAGAAGCTCTCATTGCAATTATATTAAACAGGTTGCTATGCTCCGTTTTTTGCTACTCATTGTTGCGGCAGCTACATTGCCGGGTTGTGCAACCTTGCTTAATTCCAACCAAACCAGGGTCAGCCTTTATACTGCAAAACCTGCCAGCATAATCTATATGGGAGATACACTTGCAACTGTGAATGACAAGGTAACGATCCGGGTAGAAAGAGATGCTAAAAACCTTAAGGTGGTTTTGCTTGAGGATAGTGTTAGTAAACCGGTAACCATCCCCTCAAATATGTCTTTTGCATGGTATAGCAACATCCTCTTCAATTATGGTCTGGGAATGCTTGTTGATGCTAGAACTCCGAAAAGGTTTGGTTACCAACGCCATGCTTTCCTTACAAGTAATCCTTCATCAGCAGGCATCGCAAGGATAGCGCCTTACAATAAGAAGGGCGATTTATACCTGCATCTTTCATTGCCGCACGTTAACTATTTTTCTTTGTACCCGCAAAGCGAAGGAAGGAAGGAAAAGATCGGCTTCTGGGGAATAACGGGAGGGCTGGATTACTTCCACCGCCATAATCAGTTTGTCCAGCTTAGCATAACCGGCGCAATGGACTTCTTTTTTCCCGTACCCGCTGCAATTGACATTAGCGGAGAGTATGAGTTGATGAGTACGCTGAATGTTAGCCTCACTAATAATCATCGTATAAGACGTTGGAAACTTGGTTATGGTCTGTCGCTGGCAAGAAACTCCTGGGAATGGAGGTATTATCCCCGTTGGAATCCGCCACCGCCAACACGTACTCCTGTTACAAAACAACAACTAGCCCTCGGTCTCGCACTGCCGGTTTACTACCAGCTTGGCAGGTCCTTTCACCTCGGGTTTGTTTATAGGCCCTCATTTTATCGCCCCGGGGCAAACCAGGACTTTAAGTATGAACACGTTGCAAGTTTAGACTTCTGCTGGAAACTAAAACTGCGGTAGCAAGCAGACCCTTGCCGGCATTCCGCTCCCTGATACCCACTAATGGGTTGGCTAGCGATGGTTTAGCAATGCTGTAGCGGTGTTGTAGCGATGTTGTAGCGGTGCTGTAGCGGTGCTGTGGCGATGCAAATCCGAGGTATCTGTTTACCAACCCTGAACCAACCATAAGGATACCACGCCACAGATGTCTTGAATAACTACTTTGGAGGCCTAAGAACGTAACATCTGGGCCTTGCTACATGATAGCTGCCGCACAAAGGATGCGCCAGTCCAGGTTACCTGCTTCGTGCGCAGCATGGGCAGCTATTGGAGCCGACAGGATGCTGCTGTTCAGCACCCCCAATTGAACAAGTTTTTGCCTGCTGTCTTTTATCAATTCAATGACAGCCGGGTGCCTTAGCCACTCGGCTTGCGGAGGTTCGTATCCTACCTTGCCTTTACGCCAGGTTATATCCGGTGGCAGGTGGTTTTCCACTGACTTACGCAGAATCCATTTAGTAAATCCATCCCGCACTTTGAAGTTTGAAGGCAAGGAGAATATAAAGGTTACAAGCTCATGGTTTAGAAAAGGAAGTCTTACTTCGGTAGAGTGTGCCATGGAGTTCCTGTCAGCATATCGAAGAAGTTCCTCCAGGCCGAAGATGAAAGTATTATAATATAGCAAATCCTCCAGCTTCTTTATCACCGGCTTTTGCAGGCTATCAGTGTTTGTATGGTTTACTAAAAACTCCTTATTGATGAATTGATTTTTTCGCTGCTGATTGATTGCCCGTTTTTGTAATAATGCTGCTGTTTTTGCAGGATTGAATGCAGCAATATAATTGGCAAAACCCCACTGCTCAAGCAGGTCGTTCTGCTGTAAAAGTTGCTTCTCTCTTCTGAAGAGCTGCAACTGCCCGCCAGCCAATAGTTGTTGCAGGTACCAATGCATATAACGACGATAGCCACCCATTATCTCATCGGCGCCTTGCCCGTCTAACAATACAGTGATACCTTTTTCTTTTGCCTTGCGGTATACCATGTATTGCGTAAACACTGAGCTACTTTGCACAGGTTCTTCCTGGTGCATCATAAACTTCTTAAAATGCTGCGCCAGGTCATCTGCAGTAGGTGTAATGGTATACCTTGTTAAGCCAAAAGCATCGGCTACTTTCTTACTATAATTGTTTTCGTCACTGGCAAAGCCAGGGAATACTGCCGAAAAGCAGAGATTACTCCACGCGCTCGTCTTCCTTAAGCCGGAAATTGAGGCCACCACTGCTGAGCTATCCAGCCCGCCACTCAGGCTGGTCCCTACACTCACGTCGCTTCTAAGCCTGCAGTCCACCGATTGAATAAAAAGCGAACTGAACTTATCAATAGCTTCCTCTTCACTTAAAGTTTGTGTTTCGGATGTTCTGTTGGTACGGTACCAACGCGTCATCCTGATCTTTCCTTCCCTTACATTGATGTTGAGTAAATGCCCCGGTGGAAGTGATAAAATATTGCTGAAAAAGGTTTGTGACTTCTTTAATGGATTCTGAACATAACCCAGCGAGAGATAGTTCAGCATCATCATCCCGTTTACCTGCTTCGGCAAACCATAACTCCAAAGGCTTTTCATCTCGCTGGCAAACACCATGTAATGCAGGCGGCCTCTTTCCTTGTAGTCTACATGATAATAAAAAGGCTTCTCTCCAAAGCGGTCGCGGGCTGCAAACACTCTATCCTCCCGTTTGTTGTAGATGAGAAAAGCAAACATCCCGTCCATTAACGATAAGCAGGCATCGCCCCACTTATCGTAAGCTGCAACCACTACTTCCGTATCTGAACTTGTAGTAAAAGAATATCCGGATTGCGATAACTCCTGTTTTAGTTCCAGGTAGTTATAGATCTCGCCGTTGAAGATGATGGTGTAGTCGAGATAATGAAAGGGCTGGTTGGCCAGTGCAGATTTATCAATGATTGCTAAGCGATGGTGGGCGAAGCCAACTGTTTCATTCTCGTTTATAAAGTAAGCTGATTGGTCAGGACCACGGTGTTGCAGGCAGCAACTCATCCGAAGAAGCTGCTCTTGTTTTACAAATCCGCTGTCGGGCGAAATGATGCCTGCTAAACCGCACATGTTGTAAAGGTGAATAGAAACTTCTTACTACGCAAACTTCAATAGCAAGCCACTTGCTGGCATTAGTGAGCCTTGAATGGAACGGCCACTTTTACATCATCCCACATGATATTCAGGAAGTAATCGCTTTTCGCTTCTTCAAAGTAAATGGTCAGAGGCTCTACTATTTCGTTTGACTTTTGAACGGGCACATCAATCCTTGCCACATCCTTTTTCTGGTTGTAGTAGATGCCCCATGCATCTTTTTCACTGTTAATGATGATGGTCCAGGTTTCCGGTTGACAAATAGCATATAAGGTGTACCTGCCCTTATGGATTGTTTTGTTTCCAAACTTTATATTCCGGAAGAATTCTATTTCGGTTGCTTCGTTAGCTCCCACCCTCCATATTTCTCCAAAACGAACTATGCCATCAAATATGGGACGACCTGCTTTAAGCGGACGGCTATAGAGGACCCTCGCTACGGGGTGGGGGTCTACCTTACTATTCATTTTCAGGATAGGATAGTTAGGTGGACAATAGGAAACATCGAGCGGCGACTTATCCAGGCTCGTTGGTTTTTGCTGAGCCTCCGCAGAGCAAAAAGAAAGGAGTAAAAATGCCAAGCATAACCCGGTTTTCATCAGCAAGTATTTTCAACAAATATAAAGGCTTAGGCCACTTTTAGTTTCTCTATCTCGGCGAGTGAAAATAATTTAACGTCTGCAATAAAATCATTGTAACAAGCTGCAAGTTCCTGGTAATGATACAGGAAGCAATCATAAGCGGGCTGTGCATCGCTGAGGTAGGCGGCCCTATGAACCAGCCCCTGCATACTTCGCTGCAAACCCCACGTGTGAATGTAGTTGAACAACCAGTTGTCGCGCCGCATGTAGGTAAGCATGCTTTGAAAACGCATTGGCAACACATTATAATGCTTCTGCAATACCTCGTAAGTAGCTGCTGCAAAGTCATAAAGGCTTGAAGGTGTGAACACTTGCGTGTCGTTGGCAAGGAAATGATCATAAGCCACGTCCACAAATGCCGGCGCATAGCGTGCAACCACCGGCTTAAAGAGTGCAGTAGCGGATCTCGTGGCCTCATGGCTATCAGTGAAGGCATCTATTTGCCGGTGTAATCTTATCCCTTTAAAAATTCCTTCAGGGTATTCGTATTGCTTGTTCCCTTTTACAAAATCGCTTATCATATTACCAACAAGCAACTCCTCATGTTGAAAAGAAAGGTATGCATGGGCAAGGTAGTTCATGTAGTAACCGCTCCTGTTTTATTCGTTAGGCTTTTTGCGAATCACTCTTGCTTTGCTCAGCGAATACTTCCCATACTGATCTTTTACAGAGTCGATAGCCTTGTAGAGTTTCGACTTCTTTTCTGCATCATCAAACAAACTGGATTGAACTGCATAGCTTGTGAAGTCGGTAAGCCGTACGCCAAGCAACCGAACGGGCTGCCCCCGCCGGTAAAGCTTATTAAACAGCATTTTGGCTGCTGCTATAAACTCATCATCCCTGTTTGTATAATCAATGGTAGTTTGCATGGAGGTGGTTTCAAAATCAGGATAGCGAATCTTAACTGCTATACAACCTGCCAGCTTCTCATCGCCGCGTAGCTCATAAGCAACTTTCTCTGTCATTCTAACCAATTCCGACAAAAGGAATGCGACGTCAGACGTGTTCTCATGGAAGGTGTTTTCTGTTGAAACAGATTTCGCTTCATGGTAAGGATGAACCTGGCTGTTACTTACGCCAAGTGCCTTCTGGTAAAGTTCCGGACCCCATTTGCCAAGCTCCTGTTCAAGTTCTTCAGTAGAATGTTTAAGGATATCTCCAATGGTGTTAATGCCCATTGCCTTCAGTACAGCAAAGGTTTGATGCCCTACGCCAGATATCTTGTTTACTGCAAGTGGGGCAAGAAATTCTTTTTCATGGCCGGGTTGAACAAACAAGAACCCGTTAGGCTTGGCTTCATCCGTTGCAATTTTAGCGACCATCTTATTTGATGCTAAGCCGAAAGAAATTGGCAATTGTGTTTTAGCAATAATCTCTTCCCGCAATTGAATCGTCCATTCGAAAACATTGAAGAAACGATCCATGCCTGTGAGGTCGAGATAAAACTCATCAATTGAAGCTTTCTCAAACAGCGGTGCTTTTGCTGCAATAATGTCGGTTACCATTTTGCTGTACCTGCTGTACTCGCCCCTTGTACCTCTCACAAGTGTTGCATGAGGGCATAGCTGCATGGC
>JAEZDR010000036.1 GCA_023433265.1 Bacteroidota bacterium
ACTAAATCCGGTTCTGCTCGCGCTCGCAGGGGTAATGAAGTAACGGTAAAGAGTTCAGTAGCATGGGAAAAAATTGCTAACCTGCCAAACTACCAGAATTCTTATGGTGCAGGTGCTAACGGTTCTTATTCTAACTCGAACGGTTCATGGGGACCTGCTTTCAGAGACCTGGACTCAGTTCCGGTATGGCCTACTTATAAAGCAGCTTATCCTGAGCTGTTCCCAAGTGCCAATATGGCTTACCGCGCTTATCCCGATAACGTGAAAAGCTTTTTCAAAACAGGTATGGTTTACGATAACTCTGTTTCATTTAGCGGAGGAAACGAAACCAGCTCTGTTGGCTTAACAGCTTCTCACATGTCGCACGATGGTTACGTACCTAACTCTTCATTCAAGCGCTACAACCTTGGTCTGGGTGCGGGTACTAAACTTTCTAACGGCCTGCAGGTGCGCGGAAACTTCAACTATTCAAGATCTACACAAAAAGGTGGCTATTTTGGTGAAAACCAGGTAGATGGAGCATCATCACTCTTTGCAAGAACATTGTTCCTTGCACGTAACTGGGATATGAGCCTGCCACATGAAGATAAAAAAGGAAACCCGCTCACCTGGAATGGTGGTGCACAGTTCGACCACCCAAGATGGGCTGCAGAACATAACGTTGCTACTACAAACGAGGAAAGAATTGTAGGTGGTTTAAACCTCGGATATGCAATAAACAGGTGGATGCGTCTAGACTATACACTCGGTACTAACGTAAACGTTCTGGACAGGAAAGAAGTTACTGACATTGGCTCAAGGGCTGCAGAAGGCTTGGGCCGTATTATCCAGGACAATTGGAGAAAACAGGAAATTGAGTCAAACTTAATGGCTACACTTACTCCGTCACTTAGGAACCAAGACCTTAGTTTGAAAGTAATTGTAGGTACCAGCTACAACCAGCGTTCAACTTCACGCACCGCGGTTACTGGTAACAAGTTTACGACGCCCGGCATCTTTACCCTCTCTAACACTTCACAGCAACAATTTAATATCAACTCCACATCAAGGAGAAGGTTGGTTGGTGTGTTTGGCGACGTTACATTGGGCTTTAGAAACTACCTGTTTGTTAATGCTACTGGTAGGAACGACTGGTCTTCTACTTTGCCTGTTGAAAACAGGAGCTATTTCTACCCTTCAGTGTCTGGTTCCTTCGTGTTCTCAGATGCCTTGAAGATCAAGAGCAAGATCTTTGACTTTGGTAAAGTACGCGTTTCATGGGCTAAAGTGGGTAACGATACAGACCCTTACTCAACTCAAAGCGTATTCTCAATCGGAAATCCAATCATGGGACAACCTTCAGCAGTTGTTCCGGGTACCATTGTGGATCCAAACCTGAAGCCTGAATTTACTACCGAAATTGAATTTGGTACGCAACTGGCATTTTTCAGCCGCAGGTTAGAAGTTGACCTTGCTGTTTACAACAGGAAGTCAACTAACCTACTTGCTTCTGTACCAACCCCTCCATCTTCCGGTCACTCAGCTTATTTCTCAAACTTCGGTGCTATTACGAACAAGGGTGTTGAATTGGATGTAAACATAATCCCTATTCGTTACCGCGGCTTTACCTGGGAAATACACGGAGCGTTTACTAAAAATACAAATACAGTTGATGAGCTCGCCGATGGTGTAGATAAAGCTCCTCTCGCCGGTGTTTTGACAGGAATATCTCCTTACCTGCAACCAGGAATGCCTTTCGGTTTCCTTTATGGTACAAGGTCGCTTCGTGACGATGAAGGTAATCTCCTCATCAACCCTGCAACAGGGGGTATGATTGAAGATCCAAACGAAGGCTATATCGGAAATCCAAATCCGGACTACAAACTCGGTATCAGCAACACCTTCAGCTATAAAGGATTTACTTTAAGCGCCTTATTTGATATGACGAAAGGTGGCGACATTTACTCGGTTACAATTTCTTCCCTGCTGGGACGTGGCGTAACTATGGATACGGAAGACAGGGAAACAACATGGGTAATTCCGGGTGTATATGGCGATCCTAACACTGGTTTACCGATTCTTGTAGGTGGAAAAAAAGTTCCAAACCAAACAAGGATTACTACAAACGACTTGTACTTCTCTCCAAACGCTACTACTGGACAAACATTTGCTATCAATACAGCAAGCGAGTGGAACGTGTACGATGCAACCGTTTACCGTTTAAGAGAGGTTACACTTGGATACGATTTTCCAAAAGCATGGTTTAAGAAAGTTCCGGTAGGAGCTATCAATCTTAGCGTAACTGCAAGAAACCTTTGGTACCTGGCTCCAAACGTGCCAAAGCATACACGCTTCGATCCTGAAGTTAATTCCTTCGGAGGCACGTTTGTTCAGGGTATTGAATTATCTGCAGCGCCTACTACAAAGCGTTATGGAGTTAACCTGACCATTACTTTCTAATCTTTAAAAAGAAACTAGCAATGAAAAATAAATTAGCAAAATTAAGCCTTGTAATGGTGGCGGCTGTGTTCCTTGTCGCATCGTGTAAGAAGACGCTTGATATTAATCAGGATCCAAACCGTCCAACCACGGTGGCTCCTAATCGCTTGCTTCCGAGCGCTATCAACGGTGTGGGCTACGGGCTTGCAATGGGATATGGTTTGTCGCAGGTGCTTTCTGTTTATACGCATCAGCAATCAACACGGGAAGAACCCGATCAATACGGTGCAACCGGCAGCGAATTTTACCTTCAACAAGGTTGGACAGCTCTTTATCAGTCAGGCCTTGCAAACCTTGAGCAGATCATCAAAGATGGTGAAGCATCAGGTAACCTGCGTTATGCCGGGATTGCAAAAGTGCTAAAGGCATATACTTTCAGCCAGTTAGTGGATGTATTTGGTGATGTGCCTTTTTCTGAAGCGCTTAAACTCCAGGAAGGTATCAGGTCGCCAAAGTTTGATGACGACGCTGCTATTTATCCGCAGCTTATTGCCATGCTCGACGATGGTATAGCTGACTTGAAAGATGCAGATGCACCAAACGTTCTTGTGCCCGGTACAGATGATCTCATTTACAATGGAAGTGCCGCTAAATGGATCAAAGCCGCAAATACCATCAAGCTGAAGCTATACACGCAACTACGTAAAGTTCAAAACGTAGGACCCGAGGTTACGGCTTTGCTGGCTGCACCTGCAGACCTGATCAATGCAACTAACGAAAGCTTCCTTGTTCCTTTTGGTCCAAACGCAGCTTTCGACGATAGGCATCCTGGCTTCGGCGACTATTATGCTACACAGCGTAGCAACCACGTGAGCCCATGGATGTACGAGATCATGAAAGGTTATAACACTGGTATTTTCACCGGTACTACAGACCCAAGGATCCCTTATTATATCTACAACCAGTTGAAAGCAACACAGGCACCTCGCGAAGGCAACCAAACCGAATATCGCGATGGTCCTTTCGTTTCTATCTATTTTGGTTCTGTAGGTCCTGATAGAGATAGGTCGCAGCAGGGTACAATAAGTGTTTTCGGTATCTATCCCGTAGGTGGCCGTTACGACGACGGAGGTGGACTTAACGTAAATGCTACCCATGGTACGGGTGCTGCTCCGCAACGCATGATCACTTATGCCGACAGGCTTTACCTGGAAGCTGAGCTTATCAATGCAGGACTGGCTCCGGGCAATGAAAGGACTGTTCTTGAAAATGCTATGAAGGAATCTTTCAAGCAGATAGACTACGTAATTACAACCTATGTGAAGCCTTCTCAAACGGTTCCTACTATTTACAACACGGCTGCATCATCGCCTATGATGATGTATATCACAGAAGTTCTGCAGCAGTTTGACGCAGCTAGCGCTCAAAAGAAGCTTGAGATCATCATGACGCAAAAATGGTTATCTAACATTGGTAATGCTGTTGACCAGTACACTGACTATAGGAGAACCGGGTACCCTGTAATGTTCGATCCAACTAACCCGGCCCACGCTCCGGGAGGTATGGTTCAACCTCCTCTCAATGGCGACCCAATGAACCCAGGCGCTCAGAAGCCGGTACCCGTAGTACTCAGCCGTACTTACCCTGCTTCATTGCCTTGGCATTCCGAAGAGTTGAACAGGAATCAGAACGCTCCTTCGCAGAAGAATCCACAGACCTACAAAGTATTTTGGATGCCTTAATCTTTTAAAACAATTACGTTATGAAAAAAATACTCTTAATACTTTTAGCTTTCCCGTTGTTGTTCTCCTGCCGTAAGGACGACAATCCGAGACTACCTGAGTTAGTTCGGGTTCCAACACCTATTCTCACTAAAGATGCAGGCACTGACGCGGTAATTTCAGCGCAGGATCCTGCGACGTTTAGTGGCAAGTTTACGGTTGACCTGTATCAAAAAACGGATGCTCCACCAGAGAAAATGGACATCGTAATAATGAAGAACGGCAATGCTTCTACCCAAAAGGTATTGAAAGCCAATGTAACCACATGGCCTACTACCATTACCATTACAGGGCCTGAACTGGCAACATTGTTCGGAGAGCCGGTAATTCTGGGCGACAAGTTTGATATCGGTGCTAACATGGTCGTGGGTGGCAGAACTTTCGAAGCATTTCCAAATGTTCCGAATGGAGTTGCAAACGGCTCAGGTGTGGTTAACCAGCCGGGAGCAAGCACTTTCATCCGTTACGAAGCGGTTTGTAAGTACGATCCTGCTATTTACAACGGCAATTTCGTGGTAGTTACGGATGAGTGGGCAGACTATGCTGCCGGCGATATCGTTCCGGTTACACAAATTGATGATACTCACTTCTCGTTCATGTACCCTGCCGATAACGCTCAGCCTATAATTATTACGGTTAATCCTACCACAAACCAGGTTTCTGTTGCTAAGCAAGTCTACGGAAGCGGTTACGGAGCTTCATGGCCTTATGGTCCGCTTTCAGTTGAAAGCGTGCCCGGCGTTGATAATTTTGTTGCTCCTTGCGACAGGATTGTAAGCGTAGTGCTTAAGCACACCGTGGCAGCGGGTACTTTCGGTACCTTCAAAATTGTGTTGAAGAAACAATAAACCACTAATCATTTAAATAAAAAGCCGGCACTAGCCGGCTTTTTTGTGGCAAACGGTCTCTCCGGCACAACAGGTCATTAACTGCTTTGCTTCAAGCATTGCTATAAATGTTTTAGGCACTTTTAGCACACCGGCTTGTCGGATACCAGCTTTAAGATCAGCCCGCTAAGTGCTGTGGCATATTTTTCGAACATTATCTGCTCAAAAACTGGCCATGAAAAAACTATTAACGCTCGCTGCCTTTACCGCCCTGCTTTCCTGTGGAGGTAATTCAGATGAATCAGCGGATAGCGTAGAAATGTCAAAAGAAGTAAACCGCAGTATCGACAGCACAAATACAGGAGCCGATGCGCAAACGGCTGCCGATAAAAACTTCCTGGTCGAAGCTGCAAGCGGCGGCCTCATGGAGGTACAACTCGGCAAATACGTGCAGGCTAACGCTGCTTCACCCGCCGTTAAAAACTTCGCTAAAATGATGGCGGAAGACCATACTAAAGCCGACTCAATGCTTACCACAATCGCCACGGTAAAAGGCATCGCAGTCCCCAACATTCCCGGCGAAAAACACCAACACCACATCAATGAACTAACCAAAAAGAAGGGAAAAGAACTGGACAAGGACTACATGAAGCTAATGGTGGATGACCACGAAGAAGACATAAAAAAATTCGAAGAAGCGGCCAACAACGCACAGGATACAGACATCAGGAAGTTTGCCGCCGAAACGCTTCCTGTCCTCAAAAAACACCTGGAAGAAGCCAAAAAAATCAACGAAAAGAACTAGCAATTGCTTCCATATAAGGTACGGGCGCTATGTGAATAGCGCCCGTTTTTGTGTGCACAACACCACCGTCAATGTGCACAAACCTTCAAAAATGTGCACAACTCAGCAATTTTTTAATGGGTTATAGCGTAGTTAAAGCGTAGTAAAGGCGTAGTAAAAGGGTAGTAACAGCGTTAGAACAGCATTAAGGGGGCATCAGGTCAGTAGTGCTATCCCTTAGAAACTTTCCGGACACATTGTCACAGTCCCCTACTTTGCCGCCATCCGCTTCCTGAACACTTCTTTCACACTGTCCAAGTGGGCAATAAATTTGTTGATGTCAGCATCGTAGCCATACTTCACATTACTTAAGGGCTCTCCTTGCAAATCAAGGAACATGTATAGCGGCTGTGCATTGAAACCAAATTTAGTAACCTCATAGTCAAGGTTTCTGTCTCCCACAGTCCTAATCTTTTCGCCCTTGGCATTCGTGTACTGTTCCTCTTTGGCTAGTTTCCTTGGCTCATCAACATACAAGCTAATCAGCACAAAATCGTCTCTGAGCCTCTTAAGCACGTCAGGATTGCTCCAAACATATTCTTCCATTTTGCGGCAGTTGGCGCAGGAGTGGCCGGTAAAATCCAGCATAACCGGCTTATTCAGCGCCCTGGCTGCTGCCATACCCTCTTCCAAATCAAAATAAGCGGTCAATCCGTAGGGTACATGTAGAATATCTGTCAGCTTTTGCGGCGCCTTAGCCGCCGAATTACTATTTGTAGTGCTTGCTGCCGGCCCGTGATAGGTTTGGTGCAACAGCCTGTTCAGATCATACTCCTGCGTGGTCGCCGGTGGTATAATGCCGCTCAACGCCTTGAGAGGGGCACCCCATAAACCCGGTACCATGTACAAGGCAAACGAAAAGCTGGTTATGGCAAAAAGTAACCGCGGTATGCTTATATACGGCAGGTCGCTATCATGCGAAAACTTCAACTTACCCAATAAGTAAAGCCCCATCAGGGTTGCGAGTACAATCCAGATCACTAAAAACACATCCCTGTCCAGCAAGCGCCAATGATACTGCAGATCCACGTTGCTTAAGAACTTAAGGGCTAATGCAAGTTCAATAAATCCAAAGGTGACTTTAACAGTATTAAGCCAGCCGCCGCTTTTTGGTAACCCTTTAAGCATTGAAGGGAACAACGCAAATATGGCGAATGGCATAGCAAGCCCAAGGCTAAAACCAAGCATTCCAATTACCGGCGCAACGCCAATGCCCTGGTTACTGGTTTCGCCAAGCAAGGTCCCGACAATAGGCCCTGTGCAGGAAAACGAAACAATAACAAGCGTCAATGCCATAAAAAATATCCCGATATATCCTCCTCTACTTGCTTTTTCGTCCGCCTTGTTAGCCCAACTATTTGGAAGCTGCAGTTCAAACGCACCAAACAATGAGAACGCAAACAAAATAAACATTGCGAAGAAGAACAGGTTGAAGCCTGCGCTTGTAGAAAGGTTGTACAACGCTTTTTCTCCAAATAACAAGGTGATCGCTAGCGTAGGAATTACATAGATAAGTATGATGGATAGGGAGTACCAAAATGCGCTTCTTACACCCTCTGCTCTTGTTTTACTCCTTTTAAGAAAAAAACTAACGGTCACGGGAATTAACGGAAACACACAAGGCGTCACCACTGCCAATAGTCCTGCAGCAAGTGCAATGAAAAAAGTGGTGGCCAGGCTGTCTTCTTCCTTCTTCTTTTCTTCGGATGTATTTACCAGCGGGGGAGCTTCTGATAACTGCACATCAAAAGTGTCTGAACCTGAAATGAATTCGTTGCCCAGGTGTCCCATATAATTAAAGACTCCTGCGGCTCCATCAGTCTTTCCATTAGCTGACACCGGAACAAAAAAGACCGCACTATCAGTATAGAAATGCACTTGAGCATTGAGCGAGCTATCGAACGCCTGTTGAAGTTTCCCGCTTTCTTTCACCGGGCCGCTTTGCCTGGTATTGTAAGTCGTGTCCAACGCCAGCTCTGAATACACATCTTGTTTGCGTACAAGCAAAGGAAACAACCTGAAACCCGGAGCCATCTTAGCCTTTATGGTTAAAGTTGCAGCAGAATCAGGACCCGGTTGAAGCGAATAAAAAAACTGCACAGGTTTGTCCTGTGCAGCTGCAAATAATATGATGAAACTAAAAAGAAACGATAGAATTAATCTCATTGCATGAGGGGGCTTACATCAGTTTAATGTCAAAACTTTTCCTAGTTGGAGGTAGGCATTGCTCGTCGTCGCACACCATATATTCCACTGTTCCGGTAAGGTTTGTTTTGATGGCTCCCTTCACTTTCACTTTTTGAACAAATTCAACTTTATCCCCGTAATACATCACGTTAACCTTAAAGATCTCGTCCTTTTCTTTCTTTAGTTTACCCACTTCTTTTACTTTTCCGTCAAGCGAAACCAAAGGGTTTTTATTGAAGGAAACAATAGTCGGCCTGGGACCGCCCTTAGGCGTGTTTTGCGAATAGATATGCCAGGGTTGGGGTAGCGTAGCAGTGATAACTATCTCGTAGCTGTTGGCTTCTTTTTTCACAGCCTTGAAGTCCCATTGAACAGGGTCTTTCAACTGCGCAATTGAGGCGATTGAACCTATTAGAAGAGCGGAGAGAAGTGCAAGCTTTTTCATGTTTTACGAATGTAGACAGGTATTGTAATAGAGTAGGTTAATTCAATCCTAAAATAGAGAACACCTCCACTCCGTCACGGTTATTTAACGCTTTTGAAGTGGCCCTTTCAGGGTGCGGCATCATTCCGAACACATTGCCTTCTTTATTCCTGATACCGGCTATATTCCTACAGGCGCCGTTCGGATTGCAGAAGTTGTCAGTAGTGCCTGCTTCTGTACAATAGCGAAAGATAACCTGGTTGTCTTTTTCCAGTTGGTCCAGAACGTTGTCAGGGGCAAAATACCTTCCGTCACCATGAGCGATGGGTATTTGCAAAGGCTTTTTGCCTTTTGCCTGTATATGCACGTTTTTACAGATAAACTGTTGATTCGCATTCTGCAAGAGCACCCCCGGGAGCAAATGGCTTTCGCAAAGAATCTGGAAACCGTTACATACACCTAATACTTTGCCTCCCTTATTGGCGAACTCTATTATGCTCTGCATCATAGGGCTGAACCGTGCGATGGCACCACACCTTAGGTAATCTCCATATGAAAAGCCACCCGGAAGTACAATACAATCCTGGCTGGTAAACATGCTGAGGTCTTTGTCCTTATGCCAGAGCATGATCACTTCCTTGTTAAGGTCGTTTTGCAATGCATGCTGCATATCCCTGTCGCAATTAGAGCCAGGAAATACTACTACGCCAAACTTCATGGTTCAAAAATAGTCATTCTATTTTTCAGTATCATCTATGGAAACTTCCGTAAAAAGGTTAACCTCAAAATACCTTCAAGTAGCAGGGCTGTCAAAGCTGCTATAACCCAGGGCTGGTAAACGTCTTCATAACGATTAAAAACAGTTGACTTTATCTTGGATTTTTCGAGCTGGTTAATGCTAACATATATTTTTTCAAGGGCTTCTTTATTGGCAGCATGAAAGTAATGGCCATTGGTTTCAGCAGCTAACTGCTTAAGTAAACCCTCATTAAAATCAAGACGCTTTGCCTGGTTGATGGTTCCAAAAGGAGTATTTACCGTTTCTTCCATTTCTTTTTCGCTACCGATTCCTATTGAGTAGATTTTAATGTTGTACAACTTGGCCATGTTCTTGGCTATATCCGGCGGCACCACTCCGCCAAAGTCTACTCCGTCAGTAAGAAGTATAATTATTTTGCTCCTTGCATTGCTGGCTCTTAACCTGTCAACCGATGTGGCCAAACCAGAGCCGATAGCGGTGCCGTCATCTAAAAGGTAGCCGCTTTGTATTTCATTTATTTGATTAATTACTGTTCTATGATCAGTTGTTATCGGGCATAATGTATAACTCTGGTTACTGAAGATTACAATACCAATCCTGTCGCCAGTTCGGTTGTTTACAAAGTCGGTTGCTACTTGTTTTGCAGCCTCGAGGCGGTTGGGCGAAAAGTCCCTTGCCATCATACTGCCGCTTATATCGAAGCATAGTACAATGTCGATTCCTTCCCCTTCAAGTTGTTTTTCCTGGTTTACCAGTTGCGGCCTCGCTATGGCAACAACAAGACAAAAGATGGCTACCATTCTCAAGGCAAAAGGAATATGATTTAGCAGTTGCGCAAACGATTGATCAGGCTCTATGAAGTGGGTAGTTGTAACCATCATCCACGCTTCATTCTTCTTCCTTCGCGCCAGGTACTCAATTACCAGTATGGGAATCAACAGCAATAATGCAAGCAGCCAGGGGTAAGCAAACTCTATATTTCCTAACCAGTTTCTAATCATCTTTCCCTCTCCATTTGTTCAATCAATGCACTGGTAACTTCAAATGCTTCTTTCCTGTCCTCTTCACTTGCAGGGTATTTTGCAAACTTCACGGCATCTGCAAGCCGCATAAACTGGAAGAAGCTTCTCTTTGTTTTGTCATCATCCAGTTTGCCTGAGAGGATAATCATCAATTCGTCGGAGGTAGCGTGTAAAGCACGTCCGAGATTTCTTTTGGCAAGATAAGTTCTGTAAATATTGTCAAGCTGCGTCAAGTATCCCGTTGTGCTTAGTTTAGCTTCCTCCTGTTGTAACTTTTTGAGTTCCTTCTTTGCCCAATCATAGGCATTCTCTCTCGCAACTGGTCCGGGTTCGTTCCGCCTCTTTTTCTTCTGCCTTCGAAAAAGGTAGGCTAATAAAAGCAAGCCAAGGATAATGACGGCTCCGATGATGTAAATACTAAAATCGGTGCGTTCCTTTACCTCTATTATGGGTTTGATGGGATGGTAGTCTTCCATAGCCGAAACATCTACCGGCAGCACATCTATTCCGATGCTGTCGGTAGTTATCGCCCGACGATTATTTCCATCAGCTACCAGCACCTGAATTGGCGGAATCCGCCAATGACCCGAATCAAAAGAAGTGAGTATAAAGCGTTGGGACATGCTTAGGCTTGCTCCAACCTTTATAGTATCTATCTTCTCTGCCTTCACCAGTTCAAAACTGTTGAATGCAGCAGGCAGGTTAAACCATTGCACCACTTGGTGGCGGCCATAAACCAGGTCATCCAGGCGCACTTCTAAAACCAGTTGCTCACCAATCAATATCTGGTCCCTATCTGTGGTTGTCGTTAAGGTTTGGGAGATGGCACAAAAGCTGAGCAATAGAAGTAGGAGAGTATATGTGGCAATCTTAATCAATAGTCTCATCCTTACTGCTGTTAAGCACGCCTGATAAAAAATTGCTGCAAGGCTTTTACATAATCTGCACCGGTTTCCAGTTGCATCAGGTCGGCTCCACATTCTTTGAATACACGTTCCGCGTCTCCTTTTATCCTTTCAAACTGCTGTTTGTAGGCGAGCCTTGTGGCCGTGTCGTTCGTGTTTAATATTCTTTCTGCGCCCGTTTCAGCATCTTTTATCCTTATCCGCCCAACGGCAGGAAGTTCATCATCGCGTTTGTCATAAACCTGGATGCCAATCACATCATGCCGTTTGTTAGCAACCCGCAAAGCCTCCCTGTATCCTTCATCGGCAAAGTCGGAGAGGATAAAAACGATGCTTTTATGCCGGGTTACTTTGTTAAGATAACCAAGTGCTTTTCCTATCTCAGTTGACTTAGCTTTCGGTTGGAAGGAGAGCATTTCCCTTACCATGTACAAAACATGATCCTTACCTTTTTTAGCCACCATAAACTTCTCTACTGTCTCACTGAAGAAAATCAGGCCTGCTTTATCGTTGTTGGTAATGGCAGAAAAAGCGAGCACGGCGGCCACTTCGGTTATCAGGTCTCTCTTTAACTGGTTGCTTGTACCGAATAACGAACTGGCGCTTACGTCTATCAATAGGTAAACGGTTAGTTCGCGTTCCTCTTCAAACAGCTTTGTATAGGCATTGCCCATACGAGCAGAAACGTTCCAGTCTATAAATCTTATATCATCTCCTGCCGTATACTCCCGAACCTCCCTAAAGGCCATACCTCTTCCTTTAAAGGCTGTGTGGTACTCACCTGTAAAAAGATGGTTGGTTAATCGCTTGCTTTTTATTTCAAGGTCCCTCACTTTCTTCATGATATCTGCGGCAGAAAGATTCATTACGGTACCTGTGTGTTTCTGAGAATTTGGTCAACTATATTCTCCGATTTTATGTTTTCAGCTTCTGCTTCATATGTAAGCCCTATCCTATGCCTTAACACGTCATGCGCAATTGCCTTCACGTCTTCAGGAATTACGTAGCCCCTGTGTTTCATAAATGCGTGTGCTTTGGCTGCAAGAGCAAGGTTAATGCTCGCCCTTGGAGAGCCACCATAACTGATGAGGGGTTTTAATTTTGCAAGGTTATATTCATCAGGCTTCCGGGTGGCAACCACTATATCGATGATGTATCGTTCCAGCTTAGCGTCGAGGTACACCCTTCTCATTAGTCTCCTTGCTTCCATCACTTGCGATAGTTGCACAAGTGGTCGTAATTGCGACGGTTCATCGCCTTGCACCTGCTGCCGCAGTATCAACATTTCCTCTTCTTTTGAAGGATAATCTACTACCACTTTCAGCATAAACCTGTCTACCTGTGCTTCGGGGAGGGGATAAGTTCCTTCCTGCTCCAGCGGGTTTTGGGTTGCCAGTACAAGGAAAGGTTCTTCTAGTTTGTAAGAGATCTCGCCTATTGTAACCTGCTTTTCCTGCATGGCTTCCAGCAATGCGCTTTGCACTTTAGCCGGTGCCCGGTTTATTTCATCGGCCAGGATGAAGTTGGCAAATACGGGACCTTTTCGCACCATGAACTCATTCCTTGCCTGGTTGTAGATCATGGTTCCTATTACGTCGGCCGGCAAAAGGTCGGGAGTAAACTGGATGCGGCTAAACCTTGCATGCACAATGCGCGCAAGACTCTTAATGCTCAAGGTTTTCGCCAGCCCCGGCACCCCTTCTAAAAGCACATGTCCATTGCTTAGTAAGCCAATCAGCAACCTGTCAATCATGTATTGCTGTCCAACAACAGCATTGTTTATCTCAGACTTGATTACATCGATAAACCCGCTATTCTCTACAATTTGTTCCTGTATTCTTTTAATTTCTTCTGATGCCTGCATTGCTGGTGTTAAAGCTTGGCGTTATAGATAGATTGTATTATGAACGCATTTCTTCTGCCCACTTGTCCCTGTCGTCCGGAGAAAATTTCCAGGGGGCGAAATTGTTCTCGATATTGCTGAACATGCCATTCCACTCCTGTGGCGCATTGCTTTCCTCCATTACGAGGTAACGCTTCAGTTGGTTGATAATGTGCAATGGATGAATGCCTACCGGGCACTCCTCCACGCAGGCCTGGCAACTTGTACAAGCCCTTAATTCTTCTTCGGTTATATAGTCCCTTAACAACGATTTTCCGTCATCCTTAAACTCGCCGTTCTTGTTTATGTTCTTTCCTATCTCTTCAGCCCTGTCTCTCGTGTCCATCATTATCTTGCGGGGGCTTAATAGTTTCCCCGTGATGTTTGCGGGGCAGGCTGCAGTACATCTGCCGCACTCTGTACAACTGTAAGCATCCAAAACATTCTTCCAGCTTAGATCAAATATATCCTTCGCACCAAACTTCTTTGGTTGCTCGGAAGCAGCATCGCCGGCGGGCGCCTTGTCGGGCTCCATTGCGTACAATACCTCGTTTTGGATCTCAAGCATATTATTCATCTTTCCTTGTGGTTGCAGGCGCATATAATACGCATTAGGAAAGGCAAACATGATGTGCAGGTGCTTAGAATAAGGGAGGTAATTGAGGAAAGCGAAAATACCAATAATGTGCAGCCACCAGGCGCTGCGCTCTATGCTTATTAGTGTGTTTGCATCCAGCGAAGCGAACGCGGGGGCTATCATCCCTGAAAACCAGAAGCTGCCAACATCATGGTAAGATGCATGTCCTTGTAGTTGGAGCGCTCGGTCAGCAGCATTCATTAAAAGAAAGAGGCTCATCAAAACAATCTCCGTAAAAAGGATGATGTTCGCGTCTTTAAAAGGAAATCCCTTGAGTTCACGGTTCCTGAACCTCCTAAGTTTAAGAATGTTTCTTCTAATGAGGAAGATCACACACGCAAAAAGGACTGTAACTGCAAGGAATTCGAAAGCATTTATGAGCCATGCATAGGTTCTGCCCATTGGGGCGGCAAACAACCTGTGTTTTCCTAACAGCCCATCAAGCGCAATCTCTAAAACTTCTATGTTAATGATGATAAAGCCTGCATAAATAAAAAAGTGCATTACCGCCACCAATGGGTATTTAAACATCTTTTTCTGCCCAAAAGCCAGTAATAACACATTCTTCCATCGCTGCCCCTTATCGTTAGAGAGGTCCTCATCTCTACCGAGTAAAATATTACGCCTGATTTGCAAGATGTTTTTTGTAAACAGCCAAACGGCCGCACCTGCAAGGAGAAGGAAGAGTACCTGTTGAATAAACTGCATATTCAAAATCTGTAAGGTGCTAAGATAAAGGTGTTGCGTCATATGCAGGTAGCATAACAAAACGGGGGATTGGCTTCAGCTCGTTAACTTTGGATCATATTCCTCATTATGAACAGCGGAAAGTGCCTGTTGGACAAATCAACAGCAGAGATCAAATTAAGCCGGATGGCTTTGGAAATAGCGGAGCAACTAAGCGACGAAGAGGGCGAGATCATCATTTTTGGGATAGAAAAAAGCGGTACAGTCATAGCCGAACACGTAGCGGCTTATCTGCGCAATCTTAGGAGCAATGTAACGGTAGAGCGACTTATTATTAATAAGCAAGACCCGCATGGGGTATCCATCTCAAAAGGGCTTGACCTGAACAATAGGAACGTCATTGTTGCCGATGATGTTAGCAACAGCGGGCGCACTTTGTTATATGCCATGCAGCCCTTAATGCATTTTTATCCCCGCCGCATACAAACCCTTGTGTTAGTGGAGAGGATGCACAAACAGTTTCCTATTAAACCAGACTACGTAGGGCTGAGCGTAGCCACTGCACCGGCAGATTTTATTACTGTAGAAGTGAATGAGTCTGGAATAGAAGGCGCATTTCTGGCAGGCAAGGCATAAAAAAGGTACGGCTGATAAACCGTACCTGTTGGAAAGGAACCAGGAGTTAAGATAAGATATACTGTTATGATTCCTCATTCAATATCTCTTCCAAAACACGAGCTGTTGCGCCGGTTTTACCATTGTTTAACGAAAGCTGAATGCGTTTAACAATAATTTTTTTCGATGCTTTGTTAAACAGTATTTAAAAACATTCATAACTTCACGATCATTCCTCAAACCAAACATTTCTATGGCAAAAGCATCAAAGAAAAAAGCAGCGCCAAAAAAAGCTTCTCCCCGCAAAACTGCCTCGAAGAAAGCTGCTAGACCCGCAACCAAAAAACCCGCTGCAAAAGCAGCAAATACCAAGAAAAAAACAGTAAAAAAAGCTGCTCCCAAAAAAGCCGCAAAAAAAACTGCTTCAAAAAAAGTTGCTGCTAAAAAAGCTGCTCCTAAAAAAGCAGTCGCAAAGAAGAGCGTTAAAAAAGCCAGCCCTAAAAAAGCTGCGCCTAAGGCTGCACCCAAAAAGGCAAGTAAGAAAAGCCCAATAAGGAAGGCTGCAGCTAAGAAAGCAGCTCCTAAAAAACAAGCAAAGAAGAGCCCTCCTAAAAAAGCACCGGCTAAAAAAGCAATTAAGGGTAAAAATGCTCCTAAGAAAGCCGTGAAGAAGGTGGCTGCAGTTAAACGTGTGGTAAAAAAAGCTGCACCTCGTAAAGCGCCCGCTGCCCCCAGCCGAAAAGCAAACCCAACTAAAAAGAAAGCTCCGGCAAAAAGAACGGCAAACGCTGAACCTATGATGGAGAACGCAGCAGTTACCAACACGCCGGTGGACAGGTTTGAAAACAAGAACCTGGAAGAAACGCCTGCCCCTGTAGAGCAGCAGGAAGAGGGAAACAAAATGGAGTTGCCGCCAGATGATACTACGCCAGTTAGGGAGCAAAAAGTTTAGGCTAATAATATAGTTAAATAATGACGAGTAGGCTGCCCCAGTGGCAGCCTGCTTCATATTAACACCTTCATGCAAATTCTGCTGAGACCATGGTTAACCAGTGATGCACAAGCCTTGGCTGCACAAGCCAATAACCGAAACATTTTCGCTAACCTGCGGGATGCTATTCCGCAGCCCTACACTGTGCTGGATGCTATGGACTGGATTAGCAAGGTTAGTGGACATCAGCCTCCACAGAATTTTGCCATCACTTGGGGCGATACCGTCGTTGGAAGTATTGGTTGTACACCTAAGGACGACGTTTATCGGAGGAATATAGAAGTCGGTTATTTTGTTGGAGAATATTATTGGGGTAAAGGCATTGCTTCAAAAGCTGTGGGGTTGCTTTTAGAGTATATAGCAAGGGAATTTGAAGCTACCAGGGTTTACGCCGAAGTTTTTGAAAACAATTTTGCTTCCATGCGGGTACTGCTGAAGAACGGTTTTCACCTGGAAGGTATTAGGCGAAAGGCTGTTATTAAAAACAATGTAGTGATGGATGATCTTATCTGGGTAAAGTTTCTTGGGGGTTAATCCAATAAAAAAAGGACCGCAACAGCGATCCTTTTCTATAAAATCTTTATCTAATCTTTTTTAGCGGCTTTCTCTTCCCTCTTCTTTTTGAGGTACTCGTCATACTTTACATTTTGTTCAGGAGTAAGTAAAGCGCGAATTTCTTTATCGCGGGCAGCTTCAAGCTCTTTACGTCTTTCGGAGAGTATCTGCTTCCTTTCTTTCTTTTCTGTATCAGGCAGAGATTTGGCTTCAAGTTTTGTCATTTCATCTTTCACCCTGTCTATCTCTGGCTTATGCTTTTCCTTGATGAACTTTATTTTCGAATCTACATCCTTGGTTAAACCAACTTCATCCTTCAAGCTGCCCACTTTTGGAGCTTCCTGCGCAGAAGCGGCAAAAGAAAATACTGCAGCGCAGGACAGGATAGCAAATAATTTTTTCATGTTGTAATAAATTTCAAGGCTAAAGATAAGCAATCACATCTTGTAATTATTCACAATCGTAACAGCCTTTTTTGGCTTTAGACAGGTTTGGAGAGTTTTAACCCCGTCCTTTAATCATTTTGTTTATTGCTGGAGGGTAATGGGCATGTTCAAGCTGATGAATTTTCTCTGCAAGCGTTCCCGCAGTATCGGCCGAATCAACAGGGCATTTTGCCTGCAGAATAATGTCGCCATTGTCGTAATGTCCATCTACATAATGTATTGTAATACCGCTTTCTTTTTCGCCAGCTGCCAGCACGGCTTCATGAACATAGATACCATACATACCCTTTCCGCCGTATTTTGGTAAGAGGGCCGGGTGAATATTGATAATGCTTTCAGGGAAGGCTTCAATTAGCATGGTGGGTAGTTTCCAAAGGAAACCTGCAAGTACAAGGCAGCAAATACCCTTTTCTTTTAACTCGTCGGCATAGCCGTTTCCTTTGAAAAACTTCTCTTTTTCTACAATCAGTACAGGTATTCCTGCCTTCTTCGCAATAACAACCACCCCCGCATCCGGTTTATTAGTCACAATAAGGGCCACGCGGTAGACGCATTCCGGCTTTTTTGAATGCTCGATTATTTTAGCTGCGTTTGAGCCGGCACCCGATGCAAACACCGCGATTGCTTTAGCGTCGTCTTTGATAATCCGCATACGTATCCACATTTTTTTAAGAAAGCCAAGAAAAAAGGAGTATTGGCCAAATGGCAAGGCTACCAAAAGCAAAATAAACTGGTAACCCAATAAAAGCATAAGAAGCTTAATAGCATAGTACGCTATGCCCTGCTCTACGCCAATCCATGATGTTATATAACGGGTAATGATTGCTGTAGATGTCCCGGTGATAGCAAACACAATAAATATGACTATAAACTGCCTTTCGTCTACACCCCATTTACTTTTCAGCCCTTTGAACATGGCCGTAAAGATCAAACAAAAACGGAAACGACTGCAAAGAGCCATATGCCGTGTTGAAAACGACTGTTTCAGGCAAAGACGCTCAAGTAGTCCTATTTTTTCATCAAGCTATTTTGCCGTTCATCATTTTGAACAGTAGCTTGTTTAACCAAATAGAGCTGATAATCAATGATATAACACCGTGTAGGGTACTTTAGACGGTACATTACCTAAAAAAAGAAGGTACTATGTGTTGCATAGTACTAAAAATACCCCCATCTTTGTATCGTCAAAGCGACAAACAAACAACAACACAATAAAAAACATTCAACATGAAAACTTCACTATCAAACAACCGAATCCTTGCTCAACTGGACAAAACGTCAATTGATGAGTTGGTAAACCAGGTAGCTGAAACAATTGCAATGGACCAGGCACAACCTGCCCAAAAAGCAAACTTTATTGCTGCTGAGCTTTGGAAAATTCAGCGCACCGTTCGCACAGCCTCTTCAAGAAGAAGATTCTAATAAAACAAAATTTACAAACGCGGCCTGGTGCCTATGGCGACAGGCCACTAAAACTCCGGTTATGGACATACAGAATACACAAAGCCAGATGCGGAAAGGAGTATTGGAGTTTTGCATCCTATCTATCATTCGCCAGGGCGAAGTTTACCCGAGTGATATAGTAGATAGAATGAAAGCAGCAAACCTCCACATATTGGAGGGCACACTTTACCCATTGCTTACCCGACTAAAAAATTCAGGGCTGCTAAATTACCGCTGGGTGGAAAGTAGCTCTGGCCCCCCCAGGAAATACTTCCTGATGACGGATAAAGGACTTGAGTTTTATTCCGAACTTGAGCGCACCTGGCAGGAACTGGCA
>JAEZDR010000051.1 GCA_023433265.1 Bacteroidota bacterium
ATCATATTCTTTTTACTGATTGTAGGCCACCAGCCAGGCAATAAATGGTGAACTTCTCTAAACACAGACGCCGCTATCTGTATTGTGGGACCTTCCCTGCCTATGGCTGCACCGCCTATCACCATGAGCATACTCGAGGATATTTTTAACCAAATCACCTCAATGTTCAACAGTTTGTTTACCCTGTCTCGTTGCCGGGGCGTAGAAAGTTCCAGGGCTGCCAGCACTTGTGGAATGCCGCTGCCTCTCGCCGCTTTATCAAACCGCTGAATCAGAAAATAACTTAGCGCAAAGAGTGCCGGCGTAATTACAAGCATCCAATAGTCTGTGTGAGTAAACAACCATTTGTTGATGTTTTCACTTTGCCTGAAGAATTCTGCATACACGACGGCAACTAAACCAGTGAGGAGCGATGCCACCCAGAATGGCCCGGCAAGGAGGATGGCATTTTTTATCCTTGGGTTTTGAATGCTGTCAAATAAACGCTTTAGTAGGTACCGTATGTGTGCAATCATGTTCTAAGTGTGCCTTTAGCTGAATTTGCGATACACCAAAAGCGCCCTTTTGAGGAGGCGCTATTTTTGGTAAGGATGTAAAACCCTTAAATGATTATGCTGCCATCTTGCGACACTCATCTGCACAGCGCCGGCACATGTCAGCACATTCCTTGCAATGTTTTGTTTGGTGTTTACCGCATTCATTTGCGCAGGCTTCGCATAAATCGGCACAAATTCGGCAAATTTCAGCCGATTTACTGCTACCCATGCTCATAAGCTGAGCCGCAGCATAGCAAATGGTTGCGCATTCCATGTCGAGCCTGATGCATTCCGCCATCATTTGTACATTATCTTCCTGCGTGCAGCTTGATGCACAATGATTACAAAGTGCTGCACATTGCAAACATGCGTCTATGCAGGAACGATACTCATGATAACCCTTTGCATTCATTTGATTTAATTTTTCGATTGGTAAAAAAATGGTTTGATAGATAGATTACTTAAACCACCTCAAATTTTATTCCTCCTATGATGGAAAACGACATATGAACTAAAAGGGTAGATGGAATGTTTATTTTGCCCAACTGTCGTTGACTGTATTTCCCGTACTAAAAAGCCGGGTAGGTTAGGGAGATAAAAGAGGCAGTGCGTTTTGTTTGCTTAGCTCAATAGCTGGTACGCAGCCATGCTTACAAAATAGGCAAGAGCAGTCATAAATACCAGTTGGATGATAGGCCATTTCCAGCCCTTGGTTTCTCTTTTAACTACCGCAAGGGTGCTCATACATTGCATGGCAAGAAGGTAAAAGAACATCAGCGAAAAGGCAGTACCCAGGCTGTAAACTTTAGTGCCATCAGGCCGCACCGCAGCCTGCATCTTGGTTCGTAAACTGCTGTTATCATCCTCTTCTTCCACGCTGTAAAGTGTAGCCATGGTACCCACAAACACTTCGCGCGCCGCAAACGAGGTGATCAATGCTATGCCTATCTTCCAATCGTATCCCAACGGTTCTATTGCCGGCTCAATGCTTTTACCAAGCAGCCCAGCGAAAGAGTTCTCCAGCTTAGCTGTTCCAAGCTCTCTTTCCAGCGCATCCTTTTCTTCTGCAGTGCCCGCGGCGGCAATGCGCCCGGCATAAACTTTTTCTACCGCTTCCATTTTGGCCACAGGGCCATAGCTGCTCATAAACCATAGCACCAGGCTGATGATCATAATAATCTTGCCCGCATCCCTCACAAACACCTTCGCTTTTTCAACCATGGTTACCCCCACATTCTTCCAGCGCGGACCTCTGTACACCGGCAATTCCAGGATGAAAAAACTTTTCTCGTTAATTCTTACCCACATGCGCAGAATGCCCGCAACCAAAAGCGCTATCACAACACCAAACAAGTAAAGCCCCATCATGATAAGCCCTTGCAGGCTCAGGAATCCGAAATAGTAAACATCGGGTATTACCAGCGCGATCAGGATGGTATAAACCGGCAGCCTTGCACTGCAGCTCATGAAAGGTGTAACGAGTATTGTAAGTAACCGCTCCTTCTTGTTTTCAATGTTTCTTGCGCTCATAATTGCAGGTACGGCACAGGCAAAGCCTCCTATCATAGGCATTACGCTTTTTCCGTTCAGTCCCGTCTTGCGCATCAGCTTATCCGTCAGGAAGCTGATTCTTGCCATATAGCCCGTGTCTTCCAATATGGTAACCAACCCGAACAAGATCATAATCTGTGGTATAAACACCAGGATTCCGCTTAACCCGGCAACGAGGCCATTGGTTATCAGGCCGGCCCACCAGGCTTTGGGTAGTGAGTATTCCAGGAAGCTGCCCAATTCGCTAAACAGCCATTCAATCCCCATCATAGGGTATTGCGCCAGCCAGAAGATGCTTTGGAATAAAAGAAACAAAACTACCAGCAGGATGAGGTAACCCCAGACGCGGTGTAGTAACAGGTTATCCAGTTTCTCAGTAAAAAGCTTTTGTTGCAACGGGTCTGGCTCAACCACGTTCTGGTGCATGATCTGCTTGATACGCGAGTAGCGCTGCATAATTTCTTCTGCCTGCGTCTTCGTATGATTGAACTTGTTGCGCTGCTCAGTTTCCTCAATCACCCCCTGCACTTTTTGATCCAATGGAAAGTGTTCGTGGTTAATAAGGTAATGGATGGAAGCATAATCGCTCAATCCCGGCAGGGCCTGCTGAACTTCGGCGACTGCCGTTGTAGCCAGCGCTTTGTTTGCTATGAAATCGCGCTTAGGCGCAACATATTGCTGCTTCGCTGTTTGGGTGAGTGCTTTCTTAAGTGCCGTAACACCCTTTACCTTACGGGCATTAATGGCAACCACAGGAACACCAAGATCCCTTTCCAACCCCGCCACATCTATCTCGATTCCTTTACGCCGGGCAATATCAGTCATGGTTAATGCAACCACCACTGGTATCTTCAGGTCAATAATCTGGCTGCAAAACAGCAGATTACGCTTCAGGTTGCTGGCATCCGCTACCAGCAGCACCATATCGGGTTTGATGTCGGTGTCGGCATTCATCAGCACCTTATAAGCCACCCACTCATCCGCCCTTCGGGGGTAAAGGCTATAGGTGCCCGGGAGGTCAATAATGTTACCGGTAAGATTTGGCTCCAGTTGAAATAAACCTGTTTTCTTATCCACCGTAACCCCCGGAAAGTTGCCTACCTTTTGGTTAAGGCCGGTAAGCACATTGAACAAGGACGTCTTGCCACAATTAGGGTTGCCTACTAAAGCGATATTGATCACGGTTTTAGCCAAGGGCTGAAATTAGGTTGCGCAAATGTAAACTAACCCATTCCCTTGCTCTTACGATATCGGGAGTTTGTAACCTTACATTTCGTTAAACAACGGAGCGAAAGACAATCCGGTGACTGAGCATTCTTATTCAAAAACAATAAGAAGGAACATAACCACGAAGGGGATTGCAAGTAATAAAGAGTCAAACCGGTCAAGAAAGCCTCCGTGTCCCGGCATAAGCTGCCCGCTGTCCTTAACCCCGGCGCGCCGTTTCAGGTAGCTTTCAAACAGGTCGCCAAGTGTACCGGCTATTGAAGCAATGCCGGCAACTGCATACCAGGTCCACCCTTCAATCCACGGAGCAATAGAAGGATAAAGCACCTTGTGAAATAGGAAGCCTATTACTGCTACGCATAAGAGGATGCCCCCTGCCGTGCCTTCCCATGTTTTCTTAGGCGAGATGGCAGATAACGGTGTTCTCCCTATCAGTGAACCAACTATATAGGCCATGGTATCGTTAACCCAAAGCGAAAAGATGAGGCAGAGGCTGAGCTTCAACCCTGTTTCTGTATCGCTGCCACTGTCAATAAAGATGTTGTGATCTGATGCATCAAGGCCCGAACGCAGGTTCATCAGCAATCCCAGCATCAGCGATATATAAACAAATCCGATAAGCGAATAACGGGTATTCCGCAGGTTTAGGTTTTTGGTAAAAAGTACTTCGGCAATAGGGAGCACAAGAATGAGTACGAGAAACAGCGTCCATCCCAGGATGTGGAGGTTATAACTGCCTATGCTGTAAGCATTGCTGCACATCCACAGCATGAAAGCCCAACCCGTAACCATGATACCGTACTTATGAATGGGCGTACGTTCGGCATAGGGATGATATATCTTTTCAATCAGCCGCTGGTACTCCCGCCATGCACCAAAGTGTACAATGCTAAACAGCACCAGAAAGCTCCAGTGGTTAATGAAAAGCCCCAGGCCCATAACCGCCACAAATACAATGGCAGTTAGTGTTCGGGTTTTAAATGTTTGCACATTAAACGCCATGGTCCTCTTCTTCCTTTTTATGAAACTCAGCCTCTAAGATATGATAAGCCTGAACTTCCCGGCTTTCCTTCAGAAATACTGCCATCAGCATCCAAATAATCGGGATAGCTAGCAGTCCATACCACACGGGTGCAGTTTCGTCCAAAGCCTTCTCCATTGGTATACCCGCCCTCGTAAGCGCATATAACTGCGTTACAATAAATGCGTTATTTAGAAAATGAAGAATGATGCTCAGCCATATATTACGGCTGTTATGGTATACCATGCCCAATAAAACACCGAGGAATAAACGTGACAAGAAACCAAAGTAAGAAAAGTGAATCAGGCTGAATATCAGTGCGGTAATTAATATAGGAGGCAGGGGGTGCCTGAACATGCGGGCAAAAGTAGTTTGTAAAGCGCCCCTGAAAAGCATTTCTTCGGCCACAGCGGGAATAAGCGCAATTACTACCAGCGAAATAAGGTAATCCTGCACGGTAGGCATATAGGCCATTGCAAGTACCGTTTGGTTGTAACTGTCGTCCAACTGTTTAAAGTAGGCCGCCGTGTCTTTTGGAAGCGGAATCAGGTTGGTAAGTTCTGCGAGGGCACCACTTAATATCATGGCAGGTATAACCATCAATACCACAAAAAACACCTGCTTGCCCGATACCATCCGGTTAAAACCAATCTTAGACGGGCCCGGTCCAGATACATAGGCCAGCATCAATGCGGGCACTGCCATTATTAAAACAGCTCCCACAGATTGCAACAGCCGTGCAATGCCAATATATTTTCTATCCGTAACAATATCTGGCAAGGACCCTACGCTTAGGCCAAACATCTTGATTGCTAAAGCGGTAAGTACTGACGATAAAACAATACCCAGCCCGCAAAACACTAATAGCAATGCCAGTTGCATGCCCGGGCTAAACCGCTCCTTCTGTAACATATCCTTCATAAATAACGCTGTAAATTTGCACTCTTTTGCTCAACCCGTCTAATTAACCTGTTGGTATAGCGCACATGGTAAAAATAGGAACAGTACAACTACCCGATTTCCCACTTCTCCTTGCTCCGATGGAGGACGTGAGCGATCCGCCATTTCGCTATGTATGCAAGCAGAATGGTGCGGACCTCATGTACACTGAGTTTATTAGTAGTGAAGGCCTCATTCGGAATGCCATCAAAAGCAGGCAGAAGCTTGATATTTTCGACTACGAACGGCCCATCGGCATCCAGATATTCGGCGGCGATGAGGACGCCATGGCACTGAGTGCACGCATTGTAGATGCTACGCAACCCGACCTGTTAGACATCAATTTTGGTTGCCCGGTAAAGAAGGTGGTATGTAAAGGTGCGGGTGCAGGCGTGTTAAAGGATATTGATTTAATGGTAAGACTAACTGCAGCGGTAGTGAGGTCTACCAAACTACCTGTAACAGTAAAGACAAGGCTTGGCTGGGATGAGAGCAGCCTTAATATAGAAACCGTAGCGGAGCGTTTACAGGATGTGGGCATACAGGCACTGAGCATTCACGGCCGTACAAGGTCGCAGATGTATAAAGGAGAAGCTGACTGGCGGCTGATTGCGGCCGTAAAGAACAATCCCCGCATCAAAATACCCATCTTTGGTAATGGCGACATAGACTCAGCACCCAAGGCGCTTGAATACAAAAACCGATATGGAGTGGATGGCATCATGATAGGCCGGGCTGCTATTGGATATCCCTGGATCTTCAACGAGATAAAACATTACCTGCAAACTGGCACCGAACTGCCGTTACCCACCATACAACAAAGAGTGGAGGTGATAAAGACCCACCTTAAGAAGTCAATAGCATGGAAGGGAGCTAACCTGGGCATGCTGGAAATGCGGAGCCATTACAGCAATTACCTGAAAGGCTTCCCACACATAAAAGAGTTCAGGGCGCAGCTTGTTACCCTAAAAGAATATGATGCCATCGTAGAAGTGCTTCATAAGATAGTGCAACACTACGGCGATTATACGCTGGAGCGCACCCCGTACACCTTCCCGATTGGAGCAGAAACAGGCAAGTGTGCAACCTAACGTGGTAACCGGCGGATTTATTGTTCCATATAATGCAGGTAAGAGGCCTTTTTCTGTATATTGTAGTCAAAACCTATTGGCTTGTTTCGGAGATTGCATATCGTTGCTTTTTTTACGCTTCTTCCTATCTGCTTTTATGCTGTTTATGGCCAGCTTAGATTACCATCAAACCAACCGTTGTTTGAAGAACAAAAGGCGGCTTTTCTTAACAAGCAGGCATTAACAGCTGAGGATGCTAAACGGTTTTTTAGAGAGATGAAGCAACTGCATGATACGCTTGCTGCTGATGCGGCGGGCACTATATGCTACCGATACTATAAAGAGTTCAACAATACCGAGGGCGACCGTTGGTACAAAACAGCAATTGAATTATATACGGCAGGAAAGCGAGCGGTGAGAGCCGGGTTGTTCAGCTTAGAATTGGGCCGAATGGTTACCAGGGATTATAATTTTGAAAAAGGTATATCATTCATACTGAGCAGTTTGAAGCTATTTGAGCAGGCTGGAGAAATTAATAACCAAGTTAGAGCAAACAACACACTTGCCCTTGCATACCATGATTTTGGATTTTATGATAAGAGTATAGCGTGTGCAGAAGCCGCAATTAAAATGCTGGATACGCATCCGGAAAGCACGAATCGTAATTATTACTGGTATGCCTACAACAATATGGGTATCAGTTACGATGATAGCAAGCAATATGCAAAGGCAATAGCATCGCACCTAAAAGCATTGCCCTTTGCTATTGACGCAAGCGACAGCGCCTATTCATATAATAACCTTGGAAATACCCATAAGAAGTTGGGCGAACTGCAAACTTCCAGCCTATACTTTCATAAAGCCATGGAGAGCAGTAAAAGTCTTGTGGGTGATGAGTATCACATGTCTTCCATTTTCAGTAACCTGGTAGACATAGAGCGCCGGAAGCAAAATTACAAGCAGGCAAGGGAGTACCTGCCTTTGGCGCAGATGTATGCTGAAAAAAGTGGAAGCCCTGAGAAGAAGCTTGACTATTATTACTATGCCCACTTGCTGGAAAAAGAAACTGGAAATAGATCGGCTTCGTTAGCATACCTGGAGCAGTTTGTTGCACTTAAGGACAGTTTTTTTACAAAGGAAAAGAACCAGGCTGTGTTGCAATTGCAGACCCTATACGATTTTGAGAAGAAAGAACGGGAGCTTTCCGAAGCGAAGCTGAAACTAGTTGAGGAAGAGAACCAATCGAGGCAAAAGAATAGCGCCTTAATTATTCTTGGCTTGTCGATATTGGCTATCGTGCTGTTTTTTAGAACCTATAAAGCCAGGGCAAAAGCAAGAGAGCAGCAATTGCTTTTGCAGAACCAGTTGGCTGAAGAGCAGGGGCGCCTTAAAATACATCAGCAGCGCCTGGAAATATCCAGGGAGTTGCACGATAGCCTGGGATCTCAGCTAACCTTTATTAATTCTACATTGAGTAACCTCAAAGCAGGAGGGAGCACAGAAAGTGTAGCCATCAGTAAAAAACTGAATGCCCTTTCCGAGTTTTCGGACAGCTCGATCGCGGAATTGCGAAATGCTTTATGGGTGCTGAACACCGAAAAGATATACCTGGAAGACCTGCGGCTAAAGTTTCTAAACTTCATCAACAAAGCGGCTGAGGCAAAGGAGCAGGTTGAATTTAGCTTTAAGGCAAAACTAGAAACGAATCCTTTACTGAACTCAAAGGCGGCCTCAAACCTTTTCAGGGTATTCCAGGAGATAATCAATAACGCTATCAAACACGCAGAGGCATCGAGAATATCCGTTTTTTTGCAACAGGAACATGGTGTTATGGTTTTACTGGTGGAGGATGATGGTATTGGATTTGACTATGCGCACGTTAAAGGCAAATCGTATGGACTCAATAATATTGAATCACGTTTGGCTGAATGCAACGCATCACTCAAAGTAGACACAGCGCCTAATAGAGGTACAACCTACAGGTTAACCGTTAATATGGAATCATGATAACCCTGGCTATTGCAGAAGATAAGGATGCCGCAATGCAGGTTTTGGAAGAAAAACTGGCAAACTATCCTGAAGTGAATGTAGCGTTGCGCGCAACCAACGGAAAGCAGATAGTTGAGCTTTTAGAGAATAGCGGGCCCGTAGATGCGATATTGATGGACATTGAAATGCCGATCATGGACGGCGTACAAGCCACGGAAATTATAAGGCAGAAGTTCCCAAGCGTCAAAATCATCATGCTCACTATTTATGATGATGATAACATGATCATGCAGGCCATACAAGCTGGGGCTAATAGCTACATTCTGAAAGACACAAGCCGCACAAAACTCTTTGAAACAATTACGGATACTTTAAATGGAGGGTCTGTTATGTCGCCATCTGTTGCCAGCAAAACCCTCAGTTTGTTTAAACAAATGGTTGCGCCCAGGCCCGCGAAAGGTAATGCTGTACAACTATCAGCCAGGGAAACTGGAATACTGGAGCTGATAAACCAGGGCCACACCAACAAGGCTATTGCAGCGCAACTGTTTATTTCTCCTTTTACGGTGAAGCGTCACATTGAAAACATCTATCAAAAGTTGCAGGCAAACAACAGGATCGGGTTGCTCGAAAAGGCAAGAGACCAGCGGTTGTTGTAAAAATGGGCTGAACAGCCCATTTTTTTTAAGGAGCAGGCAAAGTTTCTTTGTGCCTCATTAAAAAGATGCACAAACAATGGGGTGGACGCATAAGGGTAAATCAGCCTTCCTGAATATACCTCGGCTAACTTCTTTACATAAAACTTCAACTATGACATCTTTCAACCTTCTCAGGCAGTGCTGCGCGGTATTGTGCATGAGCCTGCTAACTTTTGCAGCCCAAGCAAACAACATTACGGTATCTAACATTACGCTTAGCGGGCAAAACACCACTACGCACTCATCCATTATCAACTTCGACGTGGCATGGGAGAATAGCTGGCGCACGACAACCAACGAGAGCAATTATGACGGCGCGTGGTTATTTGCCAAGTACCGTCGCAACTCTACCACTGAGTGGCGCCATTGTACTATCTCATCTACAGGCAACACAGCAGGTACCGGTGCTAGCTTTTTCATACCATCCGATAATAAGGGAGCATTTATCTTCCGCAGTGCGGCAGGTATTGGTGCGGTTAGTTTTACCGGCAACCAACTGCAGTGGAACTACGGTGCCGACGGTGTGCTGGATAACGAAACAGTAGAAATAAAATTATTTGCTCTTGAGATGGTTTATATACCTGGTGGCAGCTACCAGTTAGGCAGTGGAGGAACAGAAACCAAAGTATTTAAGAACGGTTCTACTGCTTCTCCCTTCCAGGTTCAGAACAACAATTCCATTACATTGGGCGCTGCGTCGGGCAACCTCAATACTAATGGAGGCGGGCCTTCTTCGGGAACATTGCCTGCTGCTTTTCCTAAAGGCTTTACTGCGTTTTGGATAATGAAGTACGAAATCAGCCAGCAGCAATACGCCGATTTTCTTAACCATATAGATGCTGCCCGTGCCACCTTCAATGCTCAAACAACTAATTTATCCGGCACTCATCCAAACATTATAGCAAACAATCCTGAGAGAGCGATAGGATATTTGAATACAGCACGTTTAGCCGCACATGCTGACTGGAGTGGCCTTAGACCTATGAGCGAACTGGAGTTTGAGAATGCATCAAGGGGCTTCAACATCCCGGCACTTGCCAACGAGTTTGTGTGGGGCAATAC
>JAEZDR010000105.1 GCA_023433265.1 Bacteroidota bacterium
GAGTAGCGATGGTATACCGTGCAAAGGGCAGGATTGAGAACATGGAATTCATTCAGTTTCATCCTACAGCGCTGTACGAGCCGGGGATTTCCCCATCCTTTCTTATCACAGAAGCCGTGAGGGGTGATGGAGGCATTTTGCGCAACAAAAACGGTGAGGCTTTTATGCAGCGTTACGATGAGCGGAAAGACCTGGCACCTAGAGATATTGTGGCAAGAGCCATAGATAACGAAATGAAGGTAACAGGTACAGAACATGTTTACCTCGACTGCACCCACATGGAGAAGGAGCGTTTTATACACCACTTCCCAAATATTTACGAAAAATGCCTCGGCATCGGTATTGATCCTATACAAAACCTGATACCTGTAGCCCCGGCTGCACACTACAGCTGTGGTGGAATTAAAACCGATGAATGGGCACGCACTTCCATTCTTAACCTTTATGCATGCGGCGAGTGTGCAAGCACAGGTTTACATGGGGCTAACCGCCTTGCAAGCAATAGTTTGCTTGAGGCGATGGTTTTCAGTCACCGCGCATACCTGGACGCCATTGACAGAGTTACCGGGCTAAATTTCAAGACCGATATCCCTGATTGGTATGCACTTGCAACAAGCGACCCGAAAGAAATGATCCTGATAACACAAAGTCTGAAAGAATTACAACAGGTGATGAGTGATTATGTAGGTATTGTTCGGAACGATGTTCGTCTTGAGCGCGCTATGAAAAGGCTGGACCTTTTGTATGATGAAACTGAAGCCTTATACCGAACCACCAGGGTGTCTCCACAACTCTGCGAGCTTAGAAATTTAATTACTGTTGGATACCTGATTGTGAAGGGTGCACAGTTTAGAAAGGAAAGCCGTGGGCTGCATTATAATACGGACCATCCCAACAAAAACAGCTTACTTCAAAATATCATATTATAACAGGTTATAAGCAGATGCTAATGGTAATTTTGCAGCCGTATGTATCATCTTGTATATGTGCTTCTTTACCTGTTGAGCTTGTTGCCACTCCGCTTGCTTTACTTGTTAAGTGATCTGATTTTCCTCATTATGTATCATGTTGCCAGGTACAGGCGAGCTGTGGTAGCTTCTAATTTGCTCATTGCATTCCCAAACAAAACGATTGCAGAACGTAATAAAATTGAAAAACGGTTTTATGCGCTTTTTGCTGATTCTTTCATTGAAACCATCAAACTCATCTCCATTACAAAAGCTGAATTAGAAAGGAGGATAACAGGGAATTTCCAACTAATCAACGACCTCTACCCCTCCTATCCCAAGGTTCAAATTCATAGTGGACACTTTTTCAATTGGGAGTTTATGAACCTTGCTTGTGGTAGCCGGTTAGAACACCCGTTCCTTGGAATTTACATGCCCCTGAGCAATAATATAATGGACAGGATTATGAAGAAGATGAGGTCTCGTTTTGGGACCATTCTTATTGCTGCACCTGAATTCAGGACTAGTTTTCATCAATACTCTCAAAAGGAATATGCGATTGGCCTAATTGCAGATCAAAGTACGGCGAATTATAATAGTGCACGATGGCATCGTTTTTTCGGGAAGCCTGCGCCTTTTGTAACGGGACCTGAGAAAGGAGCCTTACGTAACAACACGGCTGTTGTTATGGTAAAATTCTATCGGAAAAAGCGCGGGTACTACCATGCAGATTTCTCATTGCTCACTGCTCAACCGCGCGAGACATCAGATGGCTTTATTACGAAAGCGCTTATCACTTTCATTGAGCAGGCGGTAAAAGAGCATCCGGAAAACTATTTATGGACGCATAGAAGATGGAAACATGAATTCAATGCCGAAGTGCACCAATTACTTGACTAATAAATAAAAAACCTACAAGATTCCAACGTGGAAAAAGCACTTAAGAGAGACGAAGCAAGGCTTTGAGCAAATGAATACCAAGCTCAAGGAAAGAGTAGAATATTCAGTCAATAAAAAGTAATAACAGCGTATGTACTGTTACTAAACCGCTATTTTCAAGTTTTGAGATACAACTTTAATGATACCCCTGATTGTCTCGGTGGTGAGGGGCTTAGCATAATAACCCGATACCAGCGGATGGTTGTTTGCCTGTTCAGCATCTTCCTGTGAGCAAGAGGCAGAAAGCATGTAAATCCGCAAACGTTTCAGTATTTCTTCGGGCAATTCTGCCATTTTATTTACCACTTTCCAACCCGACATGTCGGGCATGTAGATATCAACAAAAACAAGACAATTATCGTTTATATCTGCATTGTGGGAGCCTAAAAACCGGAGGGCAGCAGCCGGATCTTCAAACGTCCTGACTTTCGCATCAGGATCTACCTTTTTTATCAGCAGGCTTGCAATCTGGTTGAAGAAGCGGTCATCGTCTATGACTATAATCTGCTGTTGGTGTATGCGCTGCTTATTTCCACCAAAAAAAGAGGCTAATTCGTTTGTTTTCACAGTGTAGGCTTTATGGTTATTTACTAAAACAATGTTTTACTAAAAACGGCTGGTCGAAGTTTAAAATAATAAAACGATAAGTCCTTTTCCTCTAACTTTTTTTTGAAAGGTTAATAGTAAATTTTATAGGTGAATAAGTATAAATACATAGCCCTCAAACGCGTCATTTAGCAGGTTGGGAACACTTATTACATAATATTTTTATCTTTAGGTCATTTTGGACGACGCCAGTGAAGACACTCTTACTAATTGAAGACGATGAATCGATTGCAGAAGTATTAGTGTTACTGTTATCTACACGCGGATACGAGGTTAAACATTACTATGATTTCGAAACACTGCAGCAATTTTCTGATGCTGTCAACAATTTAAAGCCCCACCTCATTATTTCTGATGTATTTCTGCCCCACATTGATGGCAGGGAACTATGTAAATACTTGAAAGCCAAAGAAGGATTTAAAAAAGTACCCTACCTGCTTTATTCTGCCGGAAACCTCAGTGAAAAAGAAATACAAGAAAGTTGCGGCGATATGTTTCTACGCAAACCCTTTGATTTGCCCGTATTTGAACAGGCGATTCAATCACTGGCTTCTACAAACTACAATTGACGCCTTTTTAGGGCGCCAATCCGTAGTTAATAATTTGCGCATTTTAAACAGCCATAGCATGAGGGGCAGATACCACTCTGATGATATTCTTTATGGTCTGCACAGTAATGGGCTTGCTGAAATAACCTTGCACCAGCGGGTGTTTTTGAGCCTTCCTGGCATCCGCTTCATTCGCCAATGCTGAAATCATGTAAATCTCAAGGCATTGTAGCTTATGAATGGGTAACTCGGCAAGCTGGTCTAACAATTCCCAACCTGAAGTTTCCGGCATGTTTACGTCAATAAACAATACGCAAGAAGAGGAAAGACCTGTCTTTGAAGAATCAATGAATTGCAGTGCAGCGGCTGGCTTGTCAAATGTTTTTACAAAAGCAGTAGGAACAACCTTTTTGATGAGAAGACTTGCTACCTGGTTAAAGAAGCGGTCATCATCAACCAGGATAATCTGTTGATGTTCAGTCATGGAGTATTGGATTTAATACTCCAAATATAACTGTTTACAATTCTCTAACAAATTATTTTTTAAAATATTCTATTAAGGCCTAAGCTTATTGAAGGCTTAAGAATGCTCCAGTAACCAAATACTCCAACCTTATTGTTTCAAAGGAGCTCCTACAGGTATGGTACAATCGTGGCCAGGCTGACCATGGGCCGGATTTAACTTAGCAGACCCTCCTGAAGGCTGCGTGGATGGAGCAGGTTGCGGCGAAGGTGTTAGTACAGGCGTTGGCTGCACAGGCACAGCGGTGGCCGTTGTGGTGGTCTGGGTTGTTTTTGGAGCTGAGTTGAGAGGTGCTCCTACTGCTATATCACATCTATGGCCAGGCTGACCATGCGGTGGGTTGAGATTTGAGGAAGCAGAGCCAGTGGCAGGCTGTGGTATAGGAACAGGTGTAACCGTAGACTGGGCTGGCTGCTGTTGATTAAGCGCGGCTGAAGCAGAGTCTCCCTGAGCAGGCATTACAGTATCGTTGGATACGGTAAAAGGCTGCGCATCAGTTGAAGGCACATATTTCTCTTCTGCGCCACTGTTATTACACGCCGCAATCATTGCAACCGGCATGACAAGGGTTACCAATATTTTCTTGTTCATATTATATCATGCGGCTTCTTTAGCAGGAGAGCAGCAGTTTCAAAACTAAGATAATAGTTAATAGTAAAATGCTAAATCCAATTTGCACTTGTAGTTCTGGAGGTAAGCTATTAGGCAGCAATATTTTCCTTACTTAACAAGGACTCCACCGCTACCTGCATCTTCCCGATGTCGAACGGTTTACCAATGTACGCATCGGCCATGCAAGCTTTCATTTCGGAGTTGCTAAGTTTGATTGACGAGCAAACCAACAAGGGTATATGCTTCAGGCGCTTATCTTGTTTTGCAAAGCTGCAAAGGTCTCTTCCATCTATGAATGGCAGCTTCACATCTACAATGATCAAGTCCGGCCTGGCGGTTTCAACAAGATGCACAAACTCTTCGAAGGTTTCGAAAAAATCGTGATGAAGCGTTCTGTAATTCTTCAACGAAAGAATCAGTTCTACCGCTTCTGCAATAGAATGGTCGTCTTCAATGTGAAGGATTGTTTTCATAGTGTCTTTTTGTGTTCACACAAAGCGTATGAAGCGGCAAAATAGCTCCGCCAGGAATGGAGAAAGCTGACGATAGTCAGGTTTTCCTGTTTTTATACATTAATTGATAATATGTGATTCCTGAAGAGCATTACAGGGCCACAGGAATTGAAGCTTTGCAGTTATTCCTTTCCTGGAGGGTTGGAGCCTAACTTTGCGGCTATGCCAGTGGATATCCAGCCTTTGCTTGAAAACGAAGACCTGCTCTTGCAGCCATTAAAACCAGAACATTTCGATGCGCTATATAAGGTTGCTTCCGATCCTGCGGTTTGGGTGCAGCATCCCAACAAAGACCGGTGGCAGAAAGATGTTTTTCAAAACTTTTTCGAAGGTGCACTGCAAAGCGGTGGGGCTTATATAATTTTTGATAAAGCCACAGGAGAGGTAGCTGGCAGCACGCGTTTCTATGATTATAGCAGAGAGAAAGATTCCATATTCATTGGATACACTTTCTATGGTACGCGCTATTGGGGAAAAGGGCTTAACCCTGCGGTAAAAACACTGATGCTCAACTATGTATTCACGCTGGTTTCCAAGGTATACTTCCAGATAGGCGCTTCTAATGTACGTTCGCAGGTAGCGATTACCCGGCTGGGTGCAAGGAAAATAGGCGAGGAAGAGGTGGCCTATTACGGTGAACCGGTTAGGCTTAACTTCCTTTATTTGATAGAAAAAGAAGACTGGGTTAATAATATAGGATAGCCTTTGTTGGTTAACTGTTAGTATGGGAAATATGAAAAGCCCGTTGCATTGACGCATTATTGTCGCAGTTGCCTCGCAGTTGGTTCGGAGTTACCACCCAGTTGCTATGCTACAACACCGCTACAACACCGCTACAGCATCGCTACAAAATCGCTACAACTCCGCTACAACATCGCCACTAATACCCAGAAATGGCTAGCAGCACTCAAACCATGAAAATGCGATGCTAGAACAGTTTTTTTTAGTATGGAAGATAGAAAGGTTGCGGGCATAAACGATCGGTTGGTACTCCGGAAAGCCTCAAGAACAACCTAAATGTGCATAAGGCTAATTGTTATGTGCTAAACGGTAATATTATGTGCATTAAGGCCGTTTTTCTGTGCGTGGCCGGGTTGAAAACAAGTGCGTACAAAAACGCCAAAATATTTGGAAACAGCTAAACCCTCATACTATCTTCGATTTACAATTGAGGGCAGAAAACCGGTAAAAAAGTTCAAGCGCTAAGTTGAGTAACCAGGGCGAAAATTCAGGCCGCAAGGTAAGAAAAGAAACCCGGGTTGCGGATGAAAAAACAGGAAAAAACAAAAAGCTTCGGCTTTAAGTAAAAAACTGGTTCTTCATCTAAAACGAATCGGATAGCTTAACAGCAGGAGGATTCGGACGGAAAATGGCTTTCGAAGGAAGGCGTCACATTTTCCAAATCATCTGGAACTTTGGAAGCAGCTTCGGCTGCTGAAAAAAAGAAAGATGATGAAGTTTTTTGAAACACTGTTTGCCAGTTACCGCAAAACGCATTTTGCTCCTCAAAAAAGCAGATTACACTACCGGTTAATTGTGGAAATATCAGCTTGCAAAAGCGGAACATTCCTTTGCAGACAATCCTTAGCCGGTTAGCTGGTTAAGGTGCAGCTTAGGCTGACGTGCGGTAAAAATTCTTCACGCATTGGCAGTGTAACAATTGCTTCGGCTATTGTAAAGCTATCAATGCATTAGGTTAACTCCGGCAACGGGGCTATACCTAAAGGGTGCTAACAGCAATGTTTGGCAACCCCGGGCTCCAAAGCCAGCAATGGCATTGAACCCATCGGTAGAGATTTCAGCCATGAAATCGTAAACCGGGGGCAATTACCCCAGCAATGGGAGAAAGCCCACACCCGCATCAGGGTGCGCAGCAAATGTGAAAACATAGCTGCATGATGCAGAGAGTAACCCCGTAAAACGGGATACCCTCAAACAACTAAAAACACCGGGAATAAAAATGCTTGTCTACCGACGAGTATTGTTAAACCTGGTGTTTTTTATTTTTATCCCCTGATTCTGAAACGTTTTCCTTTTTCTCTGCTTGCTACAAACCTGTTAACAGTAGTAAAAATCACCATCACCCGGGTTGTGATGCCGGTATCACCTGCAATGCACTGCAATAAGCGCATGTTCAAGGTCACATTACACTAACCTCACACCCTGGATACCCGCAGATTACCTGGCGATCACTGAAGGATGATATGAGGATCACACGACGGTAACATGATTTCCCCTAGATAACACTCAGATAACACTCCGACAACACTCAGACAACTCTTAAAGGACGCTTAGACAGCTCTTAAGCTACTCTCTGGCATCTCTTAACTACTTCTTCTACCCTATTCCGTCTTCCGCGTATCAGCCTTAGCCACTATGTTATGCACCACAAAGTCAAGTTGCCTTGCACTTTCCTGTAAGTTTATCAGCACTTCCCTATTTGTTTCGTTCCCAGGATCCTTAAGATCAAACAAAGAAATTAGACCCATAATATTAGCAAGTGGTGCCCTTACATCATGTGACGTAAGCGCTGCAATGTCTTTTAGCTGGTTGTGCTGCAGGGTAATTTTTCTTTGCTGCTCCTCGGCATTAAGCCGGGCTGCAACCAGCGCCGCTATGTACTTTCTTTCGAAATACCAACCCATATAGGCAAAGGTGCCACACAACAACACCACCAAAATGCTATTGACCAGGAACATTTCGCGATAAAGTGCTACAGAGATATCCTGGAAATTGCTTGTTTTACCTGCGTAGATCAAGCAGAAACAATAACAGAAGGCGGTAACGACAAAATGAAAACTTGCGCTTGCCGGAACTTCTGTATCGTACCCTAGCAAAAAAGTAATGGCAAAGAACAGGGGCAGGATAAACAAATAACCTCCTGTATCGAGACCTTCTGCAAAAGTGATTAACGTAAGAAACAGGTTGATTGTAACAACAATAACCGTTGTAACACCATTACTCCAGCCCTTGCGCACCCGGTACATAATAATACCAATCAACAAGGCAAGGAGGGCTATCAACGTAGCAGATACATACAGTTGCCTCCAAATATCAAGCATCACATTTAAAACCATCACCACTAAACCAAGATACCCGAAACGCAAGGTCCTTTTGCGTTTCTCAAGCTTGTAATAAACCCCTGAGCCCATAGAAGAAACCCTTGCCGAAAGCCCCATTATTTGCATGTATCCCTGGTTAACAACTTATAAAAAATCTAATGTATGAAATTCATCACCCTCCCGCAAAACAAACCTCTTATATTCTTACCTGAACAGTTTTGTAGTTTTGCCGCCATGGCAGAGAAAATCCTGATACTTGACTTTGGCAGCCAGTATACACAACTAATAGCAAGAGCCGTAAGAGAAGAAAACGTTTTTTGCGAAATTATACCCTACAACAAACCCATTGCCGCAGAAGACAATCTTAAGGGAATCATTTTAAGCGGTTCGCCTTGCAGCGTAAACCAGCCCGATGCCCCGCTTGTAGAGATAAACCCCTTATTGAATCGTGTACCGGTTTTAGGTATTTGTTATGGCGCACAGCTGGCCGCTAAAACCTTTGGTGGCAGGGTAGATAAAAGCACCAAGCGAGAGTATGGGCGTGCAGTTGTAAGCACGGTAGAAGATGATGTACTTTTTACCGGCATGCTACAAAACAGCCAGGTATGGATGAGTCATAGTGATAGCATCACACAACTGCCTGAAGGCTTTAAAGTACTTGCAACCACCGAAAACATACCGGTAGCAGCTTATAAAAAGAATGGTGACGGCAATCCTTTATATGGCTTGCAGTTTCACCCGGAAGTATACCACTCGGTAGAAGGAAAGAAGATACTCCAAAACTTTCTTCTTAAAATATGCGGTTGCAAACAAGACTGGACACCTGCCTCGTTTGTAAAACAAACGGTAGATAACATCAGGCAACAGGTAGGCGAGGGCAAGGTTATTATGGCTTTAAGCGGCGGCGTTGACAGTACAGTGGCTGCCACCCTTATTAGCCGGGCAATAGGCGACCGCCTGTCGTGCATTTTTGTAGATAACGGCCTATTGCGCAAAAACGAGTTTCAACAGGTGCTGGAAACCTACAGCAGGCTTTCACTGAATGTTAAAGGTGTGGACGCCAGCCAACTCTTCTACGGTGAGCTAAAAGGCATAGAAGACCCGGAAAAGAAAAGGAAAATAATAGGCAAGCTTTTCATAGACACGTTTATGGAAGAAGCCGGCAAACTTGAGGATGTACAGTTCCTGGGACAAGGCACAATCTACCCCGATGTAATTGAGAGCATAAGTGTTCATGGCCCTTCCGTTACCATAAAAAGTCACCACAACGTAGGAGGCCTGCCCGAAAAAATGCACCTGAAACTGGTAGAGCCTCTTCGCTTCCTGTTTAAGGATGAGGTAAGGAAAGTAGGAAGAGAACTGGGCATACCGGCCGAAATGATCAGCAGGCATCCCTTCCCCGGCCCCGGCCTTGCTATCAGGATATTAGGTGACATTACCCCCGACAAAGTGAAAATGATACAGGAGGTAGATAACATTTACATATCTGCTTTAAGGAAGCATAACCTCTATGAAACTGTATGGCAGGCCGGCTCCATCCTGCTCCCGGTAAAATCAGTGGGTGTGATGGGTGATGAGAGAACCTATGAGTTTACGGTTGCCCTGAGAGCGGTAACCTCGGTAGATGGCATGACTGCCGATTGGGCACACCTGCCTTATGATTTCCTGGCGCTGGTAAGTAACGACATCATTAATAATGTGAAAGGGGTAAACCGGGTGGTATATGACATAAGCAGTAAACCGCCGGCAACCATAGAGTGGGAATAGCTAAAATGGTGTGATTTTTTCTATTCATCTGCAACTTTATGCCGCAAAAGCGGTCAGAACCTGTACGCGTGAAAGTAAAACCTGAATGCATGTTTGCCAGAAAAATCGTCCTTATTGTATCCCTTTTAATTGGTTGCCAATGCCTTGCACAGGCAAGCGGGGACACTTCCAAACCTTATCGCGTGGCGGTTTTCGCCCCGTTATATCTTGATTCCTTATTTGAAGACTACTCCTACAAATTCTCTTCTGACCAGGTTCCGCGTTTTGCTACGCGGGGTCTTGAATTTTACAACGGTGTAATGCTGGCTGTAGATCAGCTTAAAGAAGAAGGGATAAAAAACATGGAAGTGTTTATTTACGACACCAAGAAAGACGGGGGCCTTTTAAAGCTCCTGTCCGGACTCACAGATAAGGGTTTCTCGATGATGATTGCCGTGATTGAAAACCCTACAGAACAAAAGATTCTTTCAGGTTTCTCGCTACAGCAAAACACTCCCATGGTATCAGCAACATATCCCAACGAGATTGGCCTGGCCAATAACCCTTTCTTCATCATGCTAAACGCAACGCTAAAGACGCATGTGGAAGCGCTGCCGGCCTATGTGCAACGATATAAAAAAGCTAACGTAGTGTATGTGAGCCGGAACGGAAGTACCGAGCAAATGATTACGAACTATTTTAAACAATCTGCTGCCAAACAGCAGAGCTTCAAGTATAAGCCGGTTGTACTGAAGGATAATTTCAGCTTTACAGATCTTGCCAAAAACCTGGATACAACTGTTCAGAATGTAATTATTACAGGCAGCCTTAACGATAACTTTTCGGTACGCCTTGTAAAAGCTCTAGACACTTCCTCTGCCTACCGAAACAAAGTAGTAGCTGTGGGTATGCCTACGTGGGAGCACATCAAAACCTTTCAGAGAAAAGAAATCAAGCACGTGCCCATCGTGCACAGCGCCTCTTCTCACTTTGACAATAGCAGCACCTGGGCCTACAAGATTAATAAATCATACCACGAAAAGTTCCTAACCAAGGCATCGGAAAATGTGTTGGCAGGTTTCGAAACGATGTACCGATTCAGTAAGATTATGCTAAAAAACCCGGTGGATATGGTGAACCATATTTCCGATAAAAGCTATAACGTTTGGAACGCTTTCACCTTTGAGCCGGCAAGGGTAGATGCCAATGAATCTACGCCCGACTTTATGGAAAATAAGAAGCTGTATTACATTACCCGCCAGAACGGCGTTACCAAAAGTGTTTATTAAATAAAAGCCGGCGGCTATTGCCTGGCTTTATTTCACCCGTATTGCTTTACGCTTAGAAGTACAACCAATTAAGCAGTACCTGGGGTAGAATACCTATGAGTATAATAATAGCTGAAAGAATAACAAGGCCGCTCCTGAAACCGGGGGTAATCACCATCGTTTCGGCAGACCCTTGTTTGAAATACATTGCCTGTATTACCCTGAAGTAGTAATAAACGCTCACGGCAGCAAAGATTACTGCAATAATTACCAGCCACAGGTAAGAACCCGATTCCACGACACTTGCGAGCATATAATACTTGGCAAAGAACCCGGCCGTTAGCGGGATACCTGCCAGCGACAACAGGAATATTACATTGGTGGCAGCTACAACAGGTTCTCTTTTTGCCAACCCGTTAAATCCTTCAAACGTAATATCCTTCATCTTTATCAGGATGGCAAAGATGCCAATTGTGGCAAGGCTATAGGATGCAGCGTAAAGGACAAAACCTTCTTTTGCTGTTGCATTCAATGTTAGCAAGGCAATGAGCATAAACCCGGCTTGTGCAATACTGGAATAAGCCAGCATCCGCTTTACGCTTTGCTGGTAAACTGCAGTAATGTTACCGATGAGCAGGGTGGCTACAACCAGGACGGAGAACAACATCTTCCAGTCTACCTCGGAAGCGGTTTCAAACGCTTTCACATCAAAGAGTTTGATAAAACCGGCAAAAGCAGCTGCCTTTGCAATAGTAGCCATGAAAGAAGTAAATACTGTAGGTGCACCATCGTACACATCCGGCGTCCAAAAATGGAAAGGCGCGGCAGACACTTTGAATGCGAAGGAAACCATCAGGAAGAGAAGGCCCCCGATCGTGAGCATGGAAACATAATTACCTGCCATGCCGGTAGACACCCTCACCAACCCAAAGCTTCCGGTAGCGCCGTAAAGCAGCGCAATACCCATCAGCATCAGCCCTGTTGAAAAAGAACCCATCAGAAAGTATTTTAGCGCAGCCTCGTTGCTCCTCAGGTTTCGTTTTTCAGCGCCGGTTAAAATATACAATGGTATAGAAAGGATTTCTATTCCTAAAAACATCATCAATAAATTATTGTACGACGTAAGCAGGCAGGCACCGGTAAGGATAAAAAAGATAAGCGCATTATACTCCGCCACCCTGTTACCTACATTGTCCATGGCCGAGCCGCTTAAAACAAGAAATACAAATGTGCATGCAATAAGAATCGTGTTCAAAAACAAGCCGAAGCGTCCGAACACCAACATACCATGGGTGTTGATATCAAAAAAGCGCTCACCATTCATTTCAAGAATGTTTACTGCCAGCAGTACCAACAAGCCTATTGCCGCCACGGCCCTAATGGTCTTGTTACGCTGTGTAAAAACACCCGTGAACATCATGAGCACCCCAAGAACCGCAGATATTATAATTGCATTCATCTGATACTTTCCTTTTCGGTCTTATATTTTAGCCAGGATGCGCAGAACGCTGTCCTGTGTTAAATCAATCATTGGCTGAGGATATACCCCAAGCACTAATACTACAATGGCCAGGATGGCTAAACAGAAAATCACATTACTATTTGCCTCCCGCGCCGCAGAGGTACTTGCTACTGTGTTGCCATAGAATATCTTCTGCACCATCCACAAAGTATATACTGCGGCGAATATGATGGAGATACAAGCAATGGCTGCCATCCAGAAATCGTATTTAAACAGCCCGTTGAACATATGGAATTCGCCTATGAAGGCTTTGGTGAGCGGCAGGGCTACATTTGCAAGAGCCATCACAAGCAGCAGAATGGCAAGTGTCGGCGCTTTTTGTGCCAACCCACCCAACTCGCTAAACTTCCTTGTTCCGGTTTGCCTTTCTATAGCATCTGCTACAATCCACAATCCTATTACATTCACCCCGTGGTTGAACATCTGTATCATCACCCCTTCCAATCCTACACGTTGTTGTGCAAAAATGGCTGCACACATTAAACCTATGTGCGCGATAGATGAATAAGCGATCAGGCGCTTAAGGTCGTCCTGCCTGATGGCAATCAATGAAGCGTACAACATGCCGATAACGGCGAGTATGATTACAACCTGGTCAAACCTTTCCACTGCATCCGGGAAAACCGGAATGAGCCATCGCAATGTCGCATACACTCCCATCTTTACCATCACCCCGCTCAGTACCATCGTTACAGCCGTAGGAGACTGTTCATAGGTGTCGGGCTGCCATGTATGGAAAGGAAACACCGGCATTTTGATAGCGAAGGCAATAAAGAACATCCAGAAAGCAAATGCCTGCTCACCTTTGCTAAGACTCAGGTTATAGATGTCGGCTATCGCAAAACTGTGGGTGCCCGGAGTTTGGTAGTACACGTAGAGTATGCCCACCAGCATGAGCAATGAACCGAGGAACGTATAAATAAAGAACTTGAATGTAACAGCAATTCTTCTTTCACCACCCCAGCCGCTACAAAGGAAGTAGGCAGGAATTAATGCCAGCTCCCAGAAGAAATAAAACAAAAGGAGGTCGGCCGACAAGAACACCCCCAGCATACCTGCCTGCGTTAACAACATAAGGCCATAAAAGTTACCGGGGCGGCTATACTCATTTCTATAACTTGAAATAAATATGAGCGGCATAGCTATCGCTGTAAGCAACGCAAGCATTTTTGCCATACCATCCATCGACAACGCAAAGCTGCTACCCATTGATGGAATCCACTCTTCCTCAAACGTCAATCCGCCCTGGTCTTTAGTAAGGACAGCCCCGTAAACGGCGATTACGAGTGTAATAACAGACGAAAGCACAGCCCAGTTTTTAGCACCCTTATCAGCCTTTATAATGAAGGCAGCAAGACCGCTAAGCAATGGTATTAATATGAGCAGTAAAGGAACCATAGTCTTTTTTGTTGTTTAGAACATCTTTCCAAGCAGCTTAGCTATTTCTGCCTGGTTCCAATAAATAGCAAACAGGATTACTATCGACAATACCATCACAAGAATATAATTGCCGATCGAACCGCTTTGCATATGTCTTATCTGGCGTGAGGAATAGTTGATAAACCGGCCGGTGCCGTTTACTACTCCATCTATGCCACTCTTTTCAAAACCTGTTTTCAGGAAGCCTCCAAACCGAAGCAGCGGGTTAACTATTACGCTGTCGTAAAGCTCATCCACGTACCATTTATTCTCCAAAAGCTTTCCGGCACCTGTATTTTCTTCAAATGTCTCTACCTTACTGAACTTGCGCCATGCCATAGCGATGATGATAAACACCAACAAGGTAACCACACCCATCATAATCCATTCTGTTGAATGCTCGAGGTGATGAGCTGTAGAAAACTCCTTTCCCTTTACGAAGATCGGCGAGAGGAAGTTGTCCAATGCATGCGCGTTCTCTGCAAACAATGCCGGAATTCCCAGGAACCCGCCAGCCACTGAAAGGATAGCCAGTACGATAAGTGGAATAGTGATAGCCGGGGGGCTTTCATGAAGGTGATGTTCTTTTTCGGCTGTGCCTCTAAACTTACCAAGGAAGGTAAGCGCGTAAAGCCGGAACATATAAAATGCTGTCATCAGCGCCCCGGCAACGCCAATGTAGTAGAAGATCGGGTTCTCGTTGTATGCCCCTACCAGTATCTCATCTTTAGAAAAGAACCCGGATAGTGGCGGTACACCTGCAATTGCCAAACAGGCAAGCAGGAAGGTTATATGGGTAACAGGCATGTACTTCTTCAGCCCGCCCATTGCCCTTATGTCCTGCTCGTGGTGCATGGCATGGATAACCGACCCGGCACCAAGGAACAACAAAGCTTTGAAAAAGGCATGCGTCATTACGTGGAACACAGCGCCGGTATAGGCTCCTACGCCGAGGCCAAGAAACATGTATCCCAACTGGCTCACCGTTGAGTAAGCCAGCACTTTCTTAATATCATTTTGCTTGATGGCGATGGTTGCAGCAAGGATAGCCGTTGCAAGGCCAATGACAGCTACCACGTCAGAAGTAAAAGGAGCAATGGTATATAAGATGTTGCTCCTGGCAATCATGTAAACACCTGCAGTTACCATGGTAGCCGCATGTATCAGTGCAGACACCGGCGTTGGGCCGGCCATCGCATCAGGCAGCCAGGTGTACAGCGGAATTTGTGCGCTTTTACCGATAGCGCCTAAAAACAGCAGCAGGGTAATGGCGGTAAGTTCTTCCTTGCTAAACTTCTCCCAGAGGGTAGTAACCACACCTTCAGTTACAGGGTTACCCTGCAGGTCAACAAGGCCATAGTTTGCGGTGCCCACCTTTGCCAATATCCAGAAAATAGCGAGCAGGAAGCCAAGGTCTCCAATGCGGTTCATCACAAAAGCCTTACGCGCAGCATAGTTGTAATTATCGTTCTTGAACCAGAACCCTATCAGCAAATAGGAACAAAGCCCCACACCTTCCCATCCTATGAACATGATTACATAGTTGGCGCCCATCACCAGCAACAGCATGGAGAACACAAACAAATTCAGGTAAGAAAAGTACCTGGCAAAATGATCATTCCTCTCCTCGTGCATGTAGGCTGTGGAGTAGAGATGTATTAGAAAACCTACGCCTGTTATTACAAGCAGGAAGATGGATGAAAGCTGGTCTACCTGGAAGGCAAAGGGTATCCTGAAGTCCGAAACAGCAATAAAGTTGAAATATTCAACCACTGCACCGCCGTTATCCTTTACGTGCAACAAAAGCAATACGCTTACAACAAACGAGGCCAGTATAGTACCACAACCGATTACACTCGTAGCTGTCTTGCTCAACGATTTTCTAAACAGCCCGTTGATAAGAAATCCCAGGAGCGGAAACAGGGGGACCAGGTATGCTAAGTTCATAATTGTTAATCAGGGTTAATCCAAATTCAAAACTGCTTCTCTAATTCTTCAGCCGGTTAAGGAAATTAATATCTACGCTATGCACATTCCTGTATAGCATTACAATAATGGCCAATCCTACACTTACTTCCGCGGCTGCTACTACCATTACAAAAAACACAAACAACTGTCCTTCTATACCGGCAGACGATCCGGGTTGCAATGCAATACCATTGGCGTGGTGCATTTTTGAGAAGGCTACCAACAACAGGTTAGTAGCATTCAACATCAGCTCAATGCACATAAATACAATGATGGCGTTACGGCGTATCAACACCCCCACTATCCCTATCGAGAACAGCGTGGCTGCAAGTGCTATATAATATTGAATCGGCATGTTATTCTTATATGTTCTACCACAGGGCGCGGCCCCGTTTATTAATTTCTTTTACCTATCACCACAGCGCCAACCATAGCACTGAGAAATAAAATACTACTCACTTCAAAGGGCACAACGTAATCGGTAAACAGCTTCATTCCCAGGTTGCCTATCAGGCCAATGTCCCCTTCTTTCATTAAAGCATTCTTATGCTCCATATCGGCAGCAGACCGCACAATCGAAATCAGCATCACCAATACCAGCCCTCCGGATATCACGCCAGCAAACTTCAGGTAATTGTTCTTCTGTGGTTCTGTATCCGTGCTCAGGTTCATAAGCATGATAACAAACAGGAACAACACCATGATGGCGCCCGCATAAACTATCAGGTTTACAATAGCAAGGAATTGTGCGTTCAACAGGATGTAATGGCCGGAGATAGCAAAGAAAACTGCAATCAGCCAAAGCACGCTATGCACCGGGTTCTTGCTAAACAACACCATCAGTGCACTCACCAGTGCCAGTGCTGTTAATCCCCAAAATAATATCGCAGTTAAGTCCATGATGTATTCAGCAGTGTTCTATTTCTTTAATTGTTTATCTCTGTCGCCTCTTGCTTTCGCATATTGTTCCGGTTCTGTCTTTGGATTAGGAATCAATAAATCCTCCTTTCCATAAATGAAGCCGCGCCTGTTGAAGTTAGGCGGTGCAGGCGTCTCACTCAGGTAGACAGCGTCCTTAGGACAAGCTTCCTCGCACAACCCACAGAATATACAGCGCAACATGTTTACTTCGTAGCGAGCCGCGTACTTCTCTTCTTTATATAAATTCTCCTCTCCTATCTTCCGCTCAGCCGCTTCCATTGTTATTGCCTCTGCAGGGCAGGCAAGTGCACACAGTCCGCAGGCAGTACAGCGTTCCCTGCCTTCCTCATCCCTGTTTAAAACGTGAAGCCCTCTAAACACTCCACTAAAAGGCCGCTTTTCTTCAGGATAGCTTATCGTTGCTTTCTTCTTAAAGATGTGGCTCACTGTTATGGCCATACCCTTAAGGATAGCAGGGAAATAAAGCTTCTCCCAAAAGCTCAACGGCTTTCTCTCAACCTGTTTAGCCCTGTTTGTTAATGACTGCATTTTCTTTTTCCCTTATTCTGTTGGCACCACAGGGTGCCCAAAATTATTTATAATCCTTATCGTTGCCTTCCTCTTCTACCTGTTGTTCAGCCACAAAATCACGATGGCAGTAACCAGCATGTTAGCTATGGCAATTGGTATCAGGCTCTTCCATCCAAGGTTCATCAGTTGGTCGTACCGGAAGCGTGGCAGCGTCCAGCGTACCCACATGAACAGGAAGATGAAGAAAGCTATCTTAAACATCAAAGCTACAATACCTGCAATGGCTGCTATGTTTGGCGACCACTGGCTTTCATCAACAAAAGGAATATCGTAGCCACCAAAGAACAATGTTGCAAGGATGGCACTGGTGATAAACATGTTGATGTATTCAGCAAATAAGTAAAAGCCAAGTTTCATGGATGAGTATTCCTGGTGGTAACCCATGTTCAATTCATTCTCGGCTTCCGATAAATCGAACGGAGCCCTGTTGGTTTCTGCAAAAGAGCATATCAAAAAGATAACAAATCCCAATGGCTGGTATAGGAAGTTCCAACCCTGGCTCATCTGCTGTTCTACAATGGTGCGCATGCTAAGCGAGCCGGTCCACATGAGCAAAGCAATCAGTGAAAGGCCCAATGCCAGTTCGTACGATATAATCTGCGATGCACCTCTAAGTCCAGACAACAGGGAGAACTTGTTGTTAGATGCCCATGCCCCTATCATTACACCATAAATTCCCATACTTACTACGCCAAACACGTAAAGGATTCCGATGTTGATGTCTGCTATCTGCAAAGGCACAACCCTGCCGAAAATGTGGAGGTCGCTGCTCCAGGGCACTACCGCACAGGTCATCATTGCTGTCATCATTGCAAGGCAGGGACCCAATACAAACAAGAGTTTATTGGAGCTGTTTGGAATAATCTCTTCCTTGAAGAACAGCTTTACACCATCAGCCAGCGGCTGAAAGAGTCCAAAGGGGCCTGCACGGTTAGGGCCACGCCTGTCTTGTATAACCGCTGCAATTTTGCGCTCTGCATAAGTCTCGTACATCGCAATAACAAGCGCAACTGTAATGATAACGACTATCAATATCAGTTTTTCGAGTATGAACGCAAGGTCTATTGCTAATAATTCCATCGCTTGTTATTGTGGTTTTTCCTCTTTGGTATTAAAGTCGTCTGAGTGCGCAGGCCCTTCAATCTTACTTAGATGAATGTGGGGCTTATTTACCTCGCTCACCTCATGAATATCCATCAGCAGCTTAGGATTTCTGCCACCCAACACCTCGGGCAGGAACTCCTTAGGCTTCTCAACATTTATGTAATGATTAGCCGAAATCACAGAATGCCTGCTTATTTCTCTCGGCCCTTCTATCACCCAGTCACTGCTTTTCTTCTTTTCGAACCTGCAATCATTACAGATCCATTCTTCCACCTCACCACACTCGTCCTTACGGCCTGTAACCCTAAACACCTCCTCGCCACGGTTCCAGATGGTAACCTTGCCGCTACACTTAGGGCAATCCCTGTGTGCATTCATCGGCTTGAGGAACCAAACACGGTTCTTGAAGCGGAAAGTCCGGTCAGTAAGCGCACCTACCGGGCAAACATCTATTACGTTGCCGATGAATTCATTGTCAAGCGCTTTCTCAATATAGGTGGCAATCTCAGCATGGTCGCCCCTGTCGAGTACGCCATGCACCCTTTTTCCCGTAAGCTGATCTGCTACATATACGCAACGGTAACAAAGTATGCACCGCGTCATATGCAGTTGAATATAGGGGCCAAGATCATGTTTATCAAACGTCCTTCTTTGAAACTCGTAACGTGTACCTGCTTCGCCATGCTCGTAGCTGAGGTCCTGTAAATGGCATTCGCCCGCCTGGTCGCAAATAGGGCAGTCAAGCGGGTGGTTAATCAGCAACAGTTCCACAACACCTTTGCGCGCTTCTATTACCCTGGGGCTTGTATAGTTTTTTACTACCATGCCATCCATTACATTGGTGCGGCAGCTAGCCACCAGCTTAGGCATCGGGCGAGGGTCGGCTGTAGAACCTGCCGTAACTTCCACCAGGCAGGTTCGGCATTTACCACCACTGCCTTCCAGCTTGCTATAGTAGCACATTGCAGGCGGTGTAACGCGGCCCCCGATTTTGCGGGCTGCATTCAGGATAGTCATACCCGGCTCCACCTCAATGGTTACGTCGTCTATGGTTACTTTAAATAATTTTTGCTCGCTCATCTTCAGTTACAAATGTTTTACTGATGCTCTTCAATCTCACTGTTATGCTACTACAAGAGGATCAGCATAGCCTGCTAATCCATAATTTCTTCTTTGGCTTTCTTCAGGATTATTAACGTGCCACTCAAACTCGTCCCTGAAATGCCTGATGGCAGCAGCTACCGGCCAGGCCGCAGCATCGCCAAGAGGGCAGATTGTATTTCCTTCTATCTTTCGCTGTATATCCCAAAGCAAATCAATGTCGCTCATCTTTCCCTTACCCGTTTCTATATTCCGGAGTATCTTCTCCATCCATCCCGTACCCTCACGACAGGGCGAACATTGTCCGCAGCTTTCATGACGGTAGAAGCGCGCAAGCGTATACGTGTGGCGTACCACGCATTGGTCTTCATCCAATACAATAAACCCGCCCGAACCTAACATGGATCCTGTAGCAAAACCTCCGTCGGCAAGGCTTTCGTAGTTCATGATGCGCGGCTCGCCTTTAGCTGTCTTCAACAACAGGTTTGCCGGCAAAATAGGCACTGATGAACCACCAGGGATGCAGGCTTTCAAACGTTTACCATTTGCAATGCCTCCGCAGTATTCATCACTGAAGATGAACTCTTCTACGCTGATGGTCATGTCTATTTCATAAACCCCCGGCTTGTTAATATTGCCGCAGGCCGAAATCAGCTTCGTACCGGTTGAGCGGCCTACGCCTATTTTGGCGTATTCCTCTCCGCCCATGTTCATGATAGGAACCACTGCAGCCAACGTTTCCACGTTGTTTACCACAGTAGGGCAGTCCCACAATCCCTTCACCGCCGGAAAAGGCGGCTTAATACGAGGATTGCCTCTTTTTCCTTCCAGCGATTCCAGCAGGGCTGTTTCTTCACCGCATATATAAGCCCCGGCACCGCGTTGAACATAAATCTGGCAGTCGAATCCGCTGCCTTGTATATTCTTTCCCAGCCAGCCATTAGCATTTGCTTCGGCAATGGCCTGCTCCAATATGTCAACTATCCATGCATACTCGCCACGGATGTAGATATAAGTTCTGTTAGAACCCAACGCCCACGACGAAACAATCAAACCCTCTATGAGCAGGTGAGGGATAAACTCCATCAGGTACCTGTCCTTAAATGTACCGGGCTCGCTTTCGTCTGCATTGCAAACAAGGTAACGCGGAACACCTTCTGGTTTAGCCAAAAAGCTCCACTTCATACCCGTTGGAAAGCCGGCACCACCTCTACCCCGCAGTCCACTCTTTTTCACCTCTTCCACCACATCGTTCGGAGCCATCTTCAGCGCTTTTTCTACGCTTCTATAACCTCCTTCACGGCGATAGACTTCATAAGACCTGATGCCTTCAACCTTATCTTTTTCCAGTAGTAGTTTAACACTCATTTTCTAGTACTATAATCCACTCGCGTGGTTAGTTAGTGCAGCCCGAGCTGCTATATTATTGGGCAAGCTTTACAGCCTGCCTTGCAAATAATTTCCATTCACCCTTTTCGCGCACCCAAACCAGTAAAATACCCAGGTTTAAGTTGCTGCTGCTTCCATCGGCTTTTGTTTCGGTGGCCTTGAAGCTATGACGTACCGAAGCAACATCGTCCTTAATCATCACCATCACATCACCTATGGCAGTATCAGCGTACACGCTCCTGTTGAGGTAAATATTCTTTATCGCCTCATACCTGTCTTCAAACTTTCCCCCACTATGCCCGTAAGTTGCACGGCTGGCAAACAAATGCTCCAGGGTCAGACTGTCCTTTGTTCCAAATACCGTATGATTCAGCAGGTAGGTTCGTTCTGTTAATTCAGTAACCGGACCCTTCTTTTGAGCCAAAATCGCTGTGCTGAACATTAAGCAAAGAACTAAAGCTGCTGTTTTCATTTGCCCTTAATTATTTAATGCAGTATTTCTCCTGCACTCTTCAATAATTACATCCACCTTTTCTCTCGTAAGGTGCTCGCGGTAATGTTTTCCCAACTGCATCATAGGTGCATAGCCACATGCGCCGAGGCATTCTACAGGCTTCAGCGTAAACATTCCATCAGCCGTAGTTTCACCTACACCAATGCCTAATTTCTCTTTTATGTAATCTATGATGTTGTCTGCGCCATTTACCATGCAGGGCCCCGTTTGGCAAACCTCAAACATGTATTTGCCTACCGGTTTCAGGTTGAACATGGAATAAAAAGTGGCCACCTCGTATACTTCTATCGACTCAAGCTGCAGTAACGAAGCAACATAATCCATCGTATCCGCACTTAGCCAGCCACCAAAACTGTCCTGCGCAAGATGCAGCAAGGGAATAAGCGCACTCTTCTGCTTGCCCTCAGGGTAACGGGCTATCAACTCCCTGACCTGCGCCAGTTTATCTTCGCTAAATTGAACCATAATGAGTTATATAAAAACCAAAAAACCTGTTCTCAAAATCAACCTACCTTCCTGTCTAAGTACTAAGTACTAAGTACTAATATCTCTTACTACGCATCCATCTCCCCAGCAATCAAGTTCAAGCTACTCATCACCACAATGGCATCACTCAACATTCCGCCTTTAATCATTTCAGGGTATGCCTGGTAATACACAAAGCAGGGACGGCGGAAGTGGAGCCTGTAAGGCGTTCTTCCTCCATCACTAATCAGGTAAAACCCTAGTTCTCCATTGGCAGCCTCCACAGCATTATAAACCTCACCCGGAGGAATAGCCGTTTCGCCCATAATAATCTTGAAGTGGTAAATCAAAGCTTCCATCTTGGTATACACATCCACCTTGGGCGGAAGGTAATACTCAGGTGCATCCGCATGGAACACCTCCGCTTCCTTGCCCCTAAACTGCTGCAGCTTCTGCATCGCCTGGGTTATAATGCTGAGGCTTTCCCACATTTCCTTATTGCGAACGAGATAGCGGTCGTAAGTATCGCCGGTTTTACCCACCGGGATTTCAAATTCAAAATCTTCGTAGCTACAATAAGGCTCCATCACCCTCACGTCGTAGTCTACTCCTGCAGCACGCAGGTTGGGACCGGTAAGTCCATATGCCAAAGCCCTGTCGGGGGAGATGGCACCTGTGCCTATCGTTCTATCCATAAATATCCTGTTTCTTGAAAGGAGGTTCTCAAACTCCCTCAAGGCAATGGGATACTCTTTTAAAAACTTCTCTATTTTCTGGAAAGCAATGTCGTTGAAATTCCTTTCAAAACCACCTATGCGGCCTATGTTAGTCGTAAGCCTTGCCCCGCAAATCTCTTCGTATATCTCGTAGATAAACTCGCGTTGCTGCATGATGTAGGTAAAGGGCGTAAGCGCACCCGTATCCACACCAATGATGCTATTGCAAATAAGATGGTCTGCTATCCTGGCCAGCTCCATGATGATTACCCTGAGGTAATCTACCCGTTTAGGCGTCTTTATTCCCAGCAGCTTCTCGCAGGTAAGGTGCCAGCCCATGTTGTTGAGCGGCGCAGAACAATAGTTCAACCTGTCCGTCAACGGGGTGATCTGGTACAGTGGCCTGCGCTCCGCAATCTTTTCAAAAGCACGGTGTATATATCCTACAGTGGATTCTGCTGCCAGCACCTTCTCTCCATCCAGTTCCAATATATTTTGAAACACACCATGGGTAGCCGGGTGCGTTGGCCCCAGGTTAATGGTGGTGGTAGTCTTTTCTATCGAGCCTTCAGGCAGCTTTATGTGTGAAAGTTCACTCATGTTGTTCTCAAAAAATAATGGGTTACCTGCCAAACATCTCGTCGTCCTTGTCTATACGGGTGCCATCTTCCAGCGGAAACTCTTTCCGCATAGGAAAGTAGTCCATCTCGTCCACGTTCAGTATGCGCTTCAGGTTAGGATGCCCCGTAAAGTTTACGCCGTAAAAGTCATAGCTCTCGCGCTCCATCCAGTTGGCACAATCAAATATCACCGTGGCAGAAGCAACCGAAGGATCCTCAACCCCGGTAAACACCTTAAACCTGATGCGGACGTTGTCCACCAGGTTATGGAGGTGATATACTACAGCCAGCTCCTTCCCTTTGTTGTCAGGATAGTGAACGGCAGTGAGGTCCGAAAGGAAACGAAACTTCAGTTCTTCGTCATCGTACAGGAACCGCAGTATGGCCAGGTTGTTCTCTTTGGCCGACTCGAAAGTTAACATGCCATAAGGCTCATGAAAGCCGGAAACGGCATCGCCAAACTTCTCTGCTATTTTTTCCCTGATGCGCTGATTGGTTAATGACACCTATTGTTCTTTTAATGCGTTTATTTTGTTTTACTCTATTCCGTAACTGTTAAGCAAAGCCTTGTAATGCGGTGTGTTCCTGCGCCTTACACTTTCATTCTCCACAAGGTCCTGTACCCGCATAATGCCTTCCAGTATCCCTTCAGGACGCGGAGGGCAGCCGGGCACATATACGTCCACCGGAACAATCTGGTCTATGCCTTGCAGCACTGAATAACTGTCGAAAATACCACCTGAGCAAGCGCACGCGCCTACTGCCATCACCCAGCGGGGCTCGGCCATTTGCAAGTAAACCTGTTTCACCACGGGGGCCATTTTCTTGGCAATTGTACCCATTACCATCATCACATCGCATTGGCGGGGGGTAAATGCCATACGCTCGCTACCAAAACGGGCGAGGTCATATGTAGAAGCCGCGGTGGCCATAAATTCAATTCCGCAGCAACTTGTTGCAAAAGGCAGCGGCCAAAGCGAGTTTTTGCGCCCAAGGGCTACCAATTCGCTCAGTTTAGTGGTGAAGAAACCTTCCCCGTTATAACCCGGAGGGGCCTCACCCATTAAGACTGAGGTGCTTATATCCGCTTGCTTCGGAGTTATGTTATATTGTACCGGACGAGCCATAGCTAATATTTTAATTTTCAGATTCCTACATGCATTTTTCCTACTGAAAAAACACACTGCCGGTATAATGGCAAAAATAGGGCTGAATATTGATTTAAAGGTGAATTAGGTATAATACTTCACTTTTATTTTAGCTGCCTGAAAACAACAAAGCGGGCAAATTACCCGCTTTGTTTTCAAGAATTTTATGATCTGTATCAATCCTCCCATTGGAGCGCGCCTTTTTTAATGATGTAGATGAAGCCAAGCATGAAAAATGCTACGAATATTAACACTGCATAGAAGCCATCCCAGCCTAATCCCTTGAAGTTGATGGCATAAGGATAGAAGAAAATAATTTCTACGTCAAACAGTACGAATAAGATGGCTACAAGAAAGTATTTGATGGCTACAGGCTGCCTTGCCTCGCCATGGCTTGCAATACCGCTCGAAAAACTTTGAAGCTTATCACTTGTTTGTCGCTTGGGACCAATCAGGTGTGTAATAATCATGATGGCGGCCACAATGCCCATGGCAACAAAAAGCTGCAACCCGATAGGGAAGTAATCCGCCGCAGAAGCCACTCTATCGCCCGCCTGTAGTAAAATGTAATTCAAATACATACTTTGCAAATGTAGTGAGATGATTCATTTCATCTGCCAAAATGCAAGGAATTTCAAAGTGTCAGACAAAAATTCAAGAATGCGCAAAGAACAAGTGTAATAAAACAGGTGATGAACTTGGTTCACCACCTGCTGTAAACAAAATTCAAAGGCTAGATTTTTACTATTTTCTTTATAGTTGTTTTCTTCCCATCAAAAATGTGTACGAAGTAAACACCTTTTGCTAATGCTTCTAGATTAATCTTCGTGATATCAGCTACGGCTTTTACTCTCAAAATCTCTTTTCCTAACGGACTATATAATGCTATTGTAACTTTATTATAATCTTTGCTGTTGGTTACAATATTCACTGTCGTTGCAACTGGATTTGGAAAGAGAGAAACCTCTTCTCTCACTAGGACACTTTCTTCTAACTTAGGCAGTACGTTCTGATTTCGATTCTTCTGCGATATTCCTCCATTACCCACTTGAACGGTCAAATATTTACCTATGTTTATCCCGCAGGCATCGTTAAAATCTACCTCAACAGCGCCTCCTGTACTGCCCGTCCTCACGTTAATGTAGTTAGTACCTTGGCCGTTAACGATAGTCCAACCAGCGGGGACTCTCCAAAAAATATTTGAAATAGTTAAATCCCAAGGGGTTGTGGATAACATATAGCTGTGACGATGCCAAAAATAGCAGCATTGAAAACAGTAATTTGTTTTGCATACAATTAGTTTATTTTTCTAAATGAATTTGAAAACCAATGTTTATTTGTAGTCCTTTGTCTTCTGCCTTAATATCGCCTCCATGTTTTATTACTTCTTTTCTGATGTAGTACCCTAATAGCAATTCTAAACCAACACTAGAATTGAAGAATACTACTGTACCTGCCGAAGCAGAAAATGTATTGCTATTTCCTTTGATTGGTTTGAACCAATAGAAACCGTGTTGGTAACTGAAATCAGTAAGGATATTAAATTGTCTGTCAGTTCCAAGAAAGTAGTATCTAAAAAAAGGACCTAACTCAAAACGATTAACATTAGAGTAACCACCGCCGGCAGAGTTCGCCACTTCTTTAAATTTAGAGAAACCCGGCCTGATGCCAATTGCCAGATTATCTGCGAGGAAATAACCAAGGTTTGCAGCAACTTTGATATCCAGTCTTTCAGAACTTGTTGAATAAACAGAACTGGAATAATTGTTTTTCAAAGAAGAAAGACTACCTGCACCACCAACTAACCAGTTGCCTTTTGTTAATTGACTTTTAGCCGTAACAGAAAAGAAAGTGATTGTTAATACAATCAAGATTTTTTTCATAACATATTTTTTTGGGATTTTCAAAGCAGGAAAACAATAAAAAGGAGGGCTGTGATCTCTAAGTAACAGTTGGTTTTGGTGTTTCATGTCCAATTATTTTGGTCGCTGACACGTTAGTTCAGTCGTCAAGATATAATTTTTTCAAATTCATCTACTAAACTTTTGGGAGACGGCATCCTTAGTTTCTTACCTAATGGACTCTCCCATCATTGATAGCCCACAGACTGTTTTGTAAAAGTGCTTGCTGCGTTCAATGAACGCTTGATCAGCGCTTAAATAAACAAGATTATCCCTCTCCTCACACCTTATCGCATGCCTGCTGGCATCCTTCCCGCTCATTCTCAGTTGTTCGAGGTGTTAGCTTTAGCGCACCTCGAAATAGCGATGAAGCAGGTCTCCTGACCTGCTGATCGGTAATTGAAGGGCTGGCATTGTCGAGTAGGAAGAAGAGTATCGAAGCAGTAGGGCTGCTGATTATCATTACGGCAAATAAAAGGGAAGAGTAAAGACTGAATGGCTGGGTCCGATTCTGGTAACTGTATCGTAGTGGATGATTCGGAGAATCATTTCATCTTAACTTCGAGGTGCGCTGCACCAACACCTCGAAGAACACACATCATTTTCACAACCTGCGCGTGTGCTAAAAAGAATGCTGCAAAGTGGGAGAGGGGCTGCTAAAGTTCAGTTCCCTGTATCTAATCTGCCCGCATAATACCCCTCTCCCCGCCCCCTATCGCACACCTGCTCGCATCCTCACCGCTCATTAGCTAACCTTTCAAGCACCAAACTCTCCTAAGTAGCTTATGCCACAAGCACCATAAACCGGGGGTTTCAGGAGGATATTCCGTACATATTCCGTAGGTATTCCATCTCAACTTTACATTTCTCCTCTCATAGAGCCCCTAAAACGCAGATAAATCAGTAAATTCTACTGCCATTTTTCTATGACTTTTATCAGTTTCTTGCTCCCAAGCCTATTATCCGTTTTGCCAGCTCCTCTCCTACCCCATCATCAATACAACTATATAAACCAGCAACAATTAATTCAAACGCCACAAGCTGCTTTTCATGTATCAACACCATCCTCTCGCAGCTCCTGTAAGCACATTCATGATTGGTACTTTACATGACCTCCCTCTAAAAACCAAACAAATAATCACACCTTTGCGGCTCACTGTTGAACCCTTAACCTATCATGAAATTAGAACAAACCCTCAGGCAAAGAAGCTCCGGCAGTTGCGAGCTCTGCGCAGCAACAGGCGATTTATTTGTCTATAATGTACCTCCGCAGGACCAGGAAAATACTGATAACTCCATCCTTGTTTGCAACAAATGCCTGCAACAAGTTGAAAAGAAAGAACCGTTAGACCAGGAGCATTGGAAGTGCCTCACCACCGCCATGTGGAGCGAGGTACCTGCTGTTCAGGTAGTTGCCTGGCGCATGCTCAACCGCCTGCGAAATGAGAGCTGGGCCGCCGAAAGCCTCGACATGATGTATTTTGATGACGAACAGCTTAGCTGGGCCAAAGCCACCGGCGATCATGAAAGCGATGGAACGGTTAATCTTCACCAGGATGCTAATGGCAACCTGCTTAAAAGCGGCGACACAGTGGTATTAACCAAGTCGCTTGATGTAAAAGGGTCAACCGTAAATGCAAGGTTGGGCACCGTGGTTAGAAACATCAGGCTGGTGCCGGACAACCACGAGCAAATAGAAGGAAAGATAGAAGGGCAAACCATCGTCATACTTACCAAATACCTCAGGAAGCAGGGATAGCCCTAGTCAGCAATTGATGGCTTAGCAACAGAAACGCCGCGTAACAATACGCGGCGTTTCTGTTTACCAGGCATTACAGTTTACTGCTTTATCACATTGGCAACTACATTGCTTCCTTTCTCACTATACAATTTCATGATGTACCTGCCGCTTCCCAGCCGGCTCATATCTACGACAATACCATTCGCTCCCTGCTGAACAGTTACTGCTTGTTGATGCGCGATCCTGCCCATCACGTCAATCAACACCAATTGCATTCTTTCATTTGCCGGCGAAACAAGGCTAACGTTTAACTGGTCCTTCACAGGGTTTGGATACACGGCGCTGAACCTTAATTCATCCGTTACTAGACCGCCTACGCTAAGCACCGGCGAGTAGTTGTACTTACCGTCTTTATCTACTTGTTTAATTCTATAATAACTAACAGCCTGCGTAGCTTCCTTATCCGTAAACTGGTAGAGAATGGTTTCAGTGTTGGTACCGCCCGGCGCCATTGAGGCAACAAAGCCTATTGACTTAAACGCCTTACCATCAACGCTCTTTTCAATGTAGAAGCCGCTGTTATTGTTCTCGCCCAGGGTTAACCAACTCACCACGTTCAAATTGTCCTTTCTAACAACCTTCCAGTCGCTCCATTTCACAGGTAATGCCCCAAACATATAATTGCCTTCAAAAGCTCCTATATCAGGTGCAGTGCCGGCTCCGGTATAGGCTGCATCGCCCCATCTTGGCATCCAGGCAATGTCCGTGGTAACGGCTGCCACAGGTGTTCCACCACTCTCAATGTTTGTGGGAACGTTTGGATCAATCCTCAGGTAGTCAGGCGAGTATGGTGACGAGCTTAATATGGGTGCAGGCTCTGCTATACTATTACTTTCTCTCGGAGCCACAGCAGCTTTAAAGGTTGACCAATCCTGGTACGCTACCACACTGTCGCTATACAGCAACCTGTTTGCCGCCGGGGGTCCAGCATAAAAGAGATTATTGTTGCTCGCTGCATTATAGTTGTTCATCCCTACCGCTGTAAGGTCACCACTCCAGCGCCTTAATGCCACCGTGGCACCATCGCCTGCAGGGGTACTGGTGTTGGAAAGGATGTTGTTTTTTATGGTAAAGCCTGACGCATTGCTATAAGCGGTATGAAACAATGCTGTGCTTCCAAAATGGCTGCCGGAAGATGCTGCGCTCAGGTGAACGGTATTGTAATAGATTTCGTAATTGCCCGTAGCATTAGCCGAGCTGATACTAATGCCCCTGATAGCATCCTTCGAAATTGCCGATGGTGCAGTAAGCGCTCCAATCCGGTTGTTGTAGATAAGATTGTTTCCATCCGCTGCGGCCAGGATTCCATTCACCCCGCCTTCATTAATAAAGCCGGAGGTCTGGCTCAAACCTCCAATCGAATTCCTTGCAACGATGCTTCCCGTTCCACCGGTTAACGCAATGCCTGTAACAGAAGGGCTGCCCGATGCACCTGTGCCTGTAATATCTCCCAATACATTGCCCTGTATGCTATTGTTGTTGCCTGCAGTTATCATGATACCCGCCACCGACAAACCAATAGAGCTTAGGTTGTGGATATAATTGGAATCTATTGCTGTGCTATTGGGCGATACACTGCAAATGCCAAGCAACGATGAATTCGGTCCAACTCCCGTACCCGCTCCTGAGGAAAGGTTACGAATGATGTTTTGCCTGAAACTCATGATCCCCGCGCTGTTATAAATTCCCCAGATACTGGTGCCCGTAAAAGCCGAATTAATAAACAACGAGTTTGCCACCGTTCCACCCACTCTGTTTACATCAACAAATCCAACCCCCGTAGTACTCGTTCTTATACCGAACATTCTACCGGTGCCCGAAGCCGATGCAGAGTTATCTGCTACCAATCCTCCCACTTCGTTACCGGATATCCATTGATCGTCCACTCCTTTTACAAAAATGCCCAACACATCAAAGCTGCTTGTACTTCCCGGTGATTGCACACAGGAGATAGACTCAGCAGTTTGGCTGCCAACTTTGTTGGCCGTTAGCATGGTGGATCCGGAAGCAACATAGATACAGCAAAGGGCAGGTGAGCCTGTAGCAGAACCACTTGCTGTACCTGTGAGGCTAACACCTCTTACGATGTTACTGTCTATAACAGAGGTAAGCCCCCCGTTGCCGCCATTATACAAAATGCCGTAAAACCTTGCTGCCGCCGTAAGTGCAAGGCTTTCGATGGTATTCCTCCTGATCAGGGACTGCTGGTTTCCACCCGACCCGGTAAATGCAAGTGCATAAATATTACCTGTACTATTAATGTTTTTAATCGTATTCCCTACAATGGCTGTAGGCACACCACCCGCTGCAACAGTGATGCTGATGGGATAGTTAACTGCAGACCCGGTATTGCTAATGACGATATCAGAGATCTCATTATCAGTAATGGCACTTGAAATACTTCCTGGCTTCAGCACTAAGCTTATACCCTGGAAACTCAAACCCGAACCTACTAATTGAGTGATGCCAGTACCCGCTGCGCTGCCATAGCCGATAACATTCCCGGTGATGGTCATATTTTCTGCAGTAGCAGAACCTTCTACCCTGATGCCGTAAAAGATACCCGTTCCGGAACCCGTTCTTGCGGCAGTTTGAAAGATGCGGTTGGAAGCGATGGTCCAGCCCTTGTTATTGTCGTCAAGGAAGATGGCTGCACTATAGGTTGCATTGAAAATATCAGCCATCAGGTTCATGGAAATAGTGTTGTTGCTATTGGGTGCAGATGCGCTGCCAAAGGAAGCAATGCCTCTTGAAGCGAGGTTGCTGCCCATCGAGGAGATGTAATTGAAGCTAATGTTGTTATTGCTGTTACCGCTTGTAGTGCCCGCTCCAAACAAAACAGTGCCTGTGGCGGTAGTTGTATTAGTGGGCCTTGGGCTGGAACCCATTATCATACAGTAGGATATAGCATTGTTGGTTGCATCGTTTACCAGGCGGATGGTACTTGTATTGGCATTCTGGGAAGTGCTGTTGTTTATAAACGAAAGCAGGCTGGTACTGCCTCCCGCGTCTAACCCGTTGATGGTTACATTATCTGCCCCATTAAGGTTTACAAGCGGGCCTGCAATGTTGCCCGTTACGTTTACTGTACTGCTTGCCCCGATGGCAACAGATGTGTACGAGGCTGCCCCGGTACCGCTGGCATTGAGCGTGGCCGTTGCAGTTTCGGTGGTGTGATTCGCAATGGTTATTACTACGGCGCCGGTATGGGTGCCCGTATTGATAGCATCAAAGGCAGCTTTGAGTGTAGGGTAGCTTCCGGCACCGGGACTAACCAAAACGTTTTGGGCTGATGCAAGGAAGGGTAATACAAATAAAGCACTCAACAGTAAGTAGGTAGATCTGTTCATGATAGCAGTATTTTGTGGAAAGGAGGACAAATTAATCAATAATTCTAAAAACAGCAAGGGAGCGCCATCCTACTTATCTTGCAGGCCATATCCATTACAATGAACAATCTGGCAAACAAAGTAGCATACATCACAGGCGGCAGCAAGGGAATTGGATTGGGCATTGCCCATGCATTGCTGGCGCAGGGAATGAAAGTAGCCATCACAGGCAGGAACGAAAAAGCTTTGCAGGATGCAAGCAAAACCCTGGAGCAGTACAATGCAAACCTGCTGACGATTACTGCTGATGTAAGCGATTGGCAGAGCGAGAGCGCTGCTGTACAAAAAACCATCAACCACTTCGGGAAGCTGGATGTGGTAATTGCCAATGCGGGCGTTGGACATTTTGCTCCCATCCATCAGTTGACGCAGGAACAATGGCATGAAACAATCAACACCAACCTTACCGGTGTGTTCAATACAGTAAAAGCATCCGTAGATGCTTTAAAGCAAAGCAAGGGATATATTATTACCATCGCAAGCCTTGCCGGAGCTAACTTCTTTGAAGCAGGCGCAGCCTACAATGCCAGCAAGTTTGGCCTTGTAGGCTTCACACAGGCCATCATGCTCGACCTCAGGAAGCAAGGCATCAAGGTTACTACTATCATGCCCGGCTCCGTTTCCACTTACTTTAACAACCACCAACCTTCTGATGCCGATGCCTGGAAGATACAGCCGGAAGACCTGGGACAAATGGTAGTTGATTTACTTAACATGAATCCTCGCACCCTGCCCAGTAAAATTGAAGTACGTCCCTCCCAACCTAAATAGCTATGGCATTTACGAAAGATCAAATGGCAGCAATCACCCGGATGATGGAAGCCTATATAGCAGCCGTAAGACCTGCTGAAGAAATAAGGCATCAGCTCGACCTGGGCTGGAGGCTAGACAGGCAGTCCGTTTATATTTTCACCATACGCCCCGATTGGCAGGATCCATCTATCATTCGCCACCACGACTTTGCAAAAGCTACATGGGTGAAATCGAAAGGCCATTGGGAAATCTTCTGGCAACGTGCAAATGGGAACTGGACCACCTACCAGGCCTTGCCTTCGGTGGGCAACCTGCAACTGTTCCTGGAAGAAGTGGAGCGCAACCCTCACTTCTGCTTTGATGCTTAAGTCCAGGCTTTAATTGCCTTACCGGATAAATTATTTCTCCTGCCAGCCTCCTTGTGGCAAGGGTTAGGCTAATCTTATGCGTTCAATCATAAAAGCTAATATAGCCGCACCTGACCTTCGCGTAACAATGAACACCAATATGATTACACCATCGTTCCTGCGCACCGCGAAGCAATTGCTTGCCGTGCTTGCTGTTTGCACCATTGCAGCCTGTAGCCAGGCAAGTCACCAGAATGAAAACGAAAAAGGAGCCACCGCGCATACAGAAACCGCACCAGCCCCTGCACCTGCTACACCTGCCAATGCCCATGAAGAAGCAACAACAGAAGCCTTGCAACTTGATAACGGCAGCAAATGGAAAGTAAATAAAGAGATGATGGTGCACCTGGCGAGTATAAAAACCCTGGTAGTGCAGCAACCGGCCCAGCTTGCAGAACATAAAACAATAGCAAAAAACATTAGCACACAACTGGATGATCTTACAAGTAGCTGCACGATGAAGGGCGCTGCCCACGATGAGTTGCATAAATGGCTGGTACCGTTTATCGGAAATGTTGAATCCTATACTAACGCAACCACCACAGAAGAGGCTGCTGCGCTTTTGAAATCCCTTGGCGAAGCAATGGTTGTGTTTGATAAATATTTTGAATAGCGTTTCGTTAGTTAGCCCATCTAAAACTAACTGTAGTAATTACCTATGAGAACTTAACGTTAGATTTTTTGTGATTTAATGAGCAAGAGCCGGCCATTCATGGCGGGCTTTTCTTTTTAAAAGAGATATCCGGGCCTGATCAACTCCTTTTCCGCCCGTCCATGGAAATAAGGTTTTCCGCCTTACGTTTCATTTGTTCAACTTTGCGAGCTATGCAACTACTAGACCCTAAAGATTACTATAAAGCGAATGAAGCACTGTCAGGTGTTACCATCAACAACCTGTTTGCCCGTGCTGTTGTGGAGCACCACAATAAAGGCGCGGTGTATGTAGACGACGTGCAAAACCCAACCAGTTTTTATATCGCTCTTCCATTTGGCATGAGCCTGCTGCTCGGCGATACAGGAAATAAAACGTTCAATGAAAAGTTCAGGGACTATGCTTTCAACACCTCGAAGCAGCGCACCAACCATGAATGGATGCAGGCATTTCCTGCAAGCTGGAACGTAGTACTGCAAGAACTCTTTGCCGGTTCCCTTATTAGCGAAGCCGATAACCGCAACAATGATGATCCCTCCAAAATAGAACTGAACATAAGAGTGAACTTCCGCTTCAATAAAGAGAAGTTCCTGGCTCGCCCAAAGCAAAAGATGGATGATGATATGAAAGTGGTACGGGCAGATGGCAGTATGTTCCGTGAAATGAAAGGCAGCGTGATACCGCATTACTTTTTTACAAACGAAGAAGACTTTCTTAAAAGAGGCTTTGCATTTTGTGTGCTTTATAAGGGCGAGCTGGCCTCCATGGCATTTTCTGCTTTCTGTTTCCCTGCACAGGTTGAGTTGGGAATTGAAACGGACAGCAGGTTCAGGGGAAAAGGTTTTGCGGAGATGGTTTGTGCAGCGTTCATTGACCATTGCTTAGAAAGAAATGTTGAACCCGTGTGGGCCTGCCGCCGTGCAAACAATGCCTCCTACCAGCTAGCGCAGAAACTGGGGTTTGAGCTCAGCCATGAAATACCCTATTACAGGTTGGCGAAGTAGTATGCGGAAATAGTTACTCCGTATGGACGGAAATCGTTTCGGCAAGGGCACCTGTGCACCAGGCCGCCCCCCGGAAACAGAGATTACTTTCGCCGGGCAGGAGCAGGCGGCAGTAGTGGTTTTCTTGAAATGTTTCAACGCTCGCGCCAGCGTAGATGTCACCGGAAATAGGTTGTATTTTGGCGCAGATTAGGAGACTTTCACTTCAAGGCACAGGATAACTGGCAATTAAATCTTTACCGGGAACGTTCTTAATAGGGTATGGAATTAGCTATACAAAATCAGATGAAGCAGCTCTCCTACTTCTCAGGCACCAGCGGTTTATCGGTACCTATCCCGATGGCACAGTATCCGCCCAAATACCAGGGCCGGAGCCGCCTCGCGTTTTATGCAAGCCTGCTGAACAGTATCGAAATCAACAGCAGCTTCTACAAAATTCCCAAGGCTTCTACAGTTGCAAAATGGGCTGCAGATGTGCCCGGCAACTTCAGGTTTACTTTCAAACTACCCAAGCAGATCAGCCATGCAGAAGAGCTTGTGTATGAGCCGAACGATGTAGTTGCCTTTATGGAAGCTGTATCGGCCGCGGGTGACAAAAAAGGCTGTCTGCTTATTCAATTTGCACCTTCGCGGCAAGTGGAAGTGCTTAACCAATTGTGTTACCTTATTGAAGATATTGCTGATGCCGACCCATTGAAACAATGGCAGGTTGCCGTGGAGTGCCGGCACACCTCCTGGTATATCAGCGAGGTATACGAAACACTCCGCAGCTACGGAGCCATCCTGGTGATGCAGGATTTTCCAAAATCAAAAACACCACTTGACATAGAACAACGCGCTTATTACCTGCGCTTTCATGGCGAGGACGGCAGGTACAGGGGCAGCTACGATGAAAAGGATTTGCATCGTTATGCTACACAAGTTAACAAGTGGATGAAAGAAGGCAAACCTGTGTGGTGCTACTTCAACAATACTGCCGGTGGCGCTTTTGAAGACGTCAGGCGATTGAACGACCTCGTGAATGCCATTATCCCGTAATACGTGCTATAAGGCCATCCAATAAAGGAAGTAAGGTCTTACACAAAGATGACTCTACTACCCGGATAATAGGCTCACTACCGTCCGCCTTCAAACAGCTTGTCCGTTATCGGACAAAATCCATTCCTTATCAAAGCATAACTACCTGTAAAACAATCTACAAGCTCTGGCACCCGTCTTGGAAGTTTCAGGGCACAAACCAAAAAGGAATGGATACCATTATTGCTGAGAAAGTGACCAAAAGAAAAAGACTACGTAACCTTCTGATAGGTGTTGTCTTTATTATCCTCATCATCTCTGCCGTGCTCAGCATGCGTTTCTTCATCGAGCCATCCGTTAACCGCAACGATATAACCATCGCCACAGTAGAACTAGGTAGTATTGAAAACACGATCTCTGCTACAGGTGAAGTAATCCCTGAATTTGAAGAAGTAATTCCCAGCCCTATACGCGCAGTTATTCGCCACGTTACTATGAGCCCCGGCGCACACATCAAACCCGGCCAAACCATACTCTCGCTTGACAAAGAAGCCACAATAGCAGAATACGAAAAGCTGAAGTTTCAACTGGAAATGAAACGCAACAGCATCAAAAAGCTACGCCTCGATCTGGATAAAAGCTTCTACGACATTAAAAGCAATAACGAGATAAAGCAACTGCGCATCAACAGCCTTCAAAACGATGTGGAAGATGCTAAGAGACTGTTTAAGGCAGGCGGAGGCACCCGCGAATCGATAGAGCAGGCGGAGATGGCATTGAAAGTTGCCCTGCTTGAAAAGAAGCAACTGGAGAACGAAATAAAGAGCAAGCAACAAACCATGCTGGTGGAGATAAGAGAAAGCGAGCTTTCTGCTACTATACAGGAAGCTGATTTGCGTACACTGGAAAAGAAACTGAAGCAGGCCGATATAGTTGCCAACCGGGAAGGCGTGATTACCTGGGTAAATAAAAACATCGGTACATCGGTTACAGAGGGCGAAGCCCTGGTACGCATAGCCGACCTCGGAAGCTTTAAGGTGAAAGGCAGCATATCAGACTCCTACCTCGACCGCCTGAGTGTAAACATGCCTGTTATCATCAAGATCAATGATTCCACGCTGCGGGGTACTGTTACCAACATACAACCGGCCGTACAAAACAGCGTAGTAACCTTCGACATCGCGCTCAACAGCAACAACACAACGCTGTTGCGGCCCAACATGAAAGTGGATGTTAACCTGGTAACCTCAAAACAAAACAATGTAATGCGCGTAGCCAACGGGCCTGCGTTTAAGGGCTCGGCCGCACAGGATATTTACGTAGTAAAGAATAACACTGCCGAGCGCAGGACCGTAGAAATAGGCCTCAGCAACTTCGACCATGTGCAACTCCTCAACCAGGTTGCCCCCGGAGATAAAATCATCATCAGCGACATGAGCAATTTCAAAAACACCAAACTCATCAAGATCAACTAAGCTTATGGTTCTGAAATTCATTTTACTACTACTTGTTTCTATCCTGTGCCTGCAGGCACAGGGTAACGACACTACCCAACTGAGCCTGCAACAGGTAGTGGCAATGGCGAAGGAGAAATCCATTGCAGCAAAACAGGCTATCACCACCAAAGAAACACGCTATTGGGAATGGCGTACCTACCGCAGTAACTACCAGCCGCAGTTATCACTGAGCGGAAACCTGCCGGGCTACAATAAAACTTTCAGGGAGGTGGTATTGCCCAACGGTACCGTTGACTTCCAGCGGGTGCGGTACAACAACTCATCGCTCAGCCTTGCCATGAGCCAGGCCATTACCCCAACAGGAGGAACTGTTTTCTTCACTACTGAGTTGCAACGCTTCGACGACTTTGACAGGAATACCAAACTATACAACGGGGTGCCCTATGCTTTTGGGTTTAGCCAGCCGGTTTGGAAGTTCAATCCTCTGAAGTGGGACAAGCGGATTGAACCGCTCAAATACCAGGAAAGCAGGCAGGCATACATAGAGTCGATGGAAAAGGTGGGCGTAAAAGCAACCCAATACTATTTCGAACTGCTGCTGGCACAGGTGAGCCACCAAATTGCGCGTACAAACCTTGACAATACCATTAACATATTGCGCATCGCCAATGAGAAGTTTGATATGGGCAAGGTAAGCCGCAACGAAATACTGCAACTGGAACTGGAGCAGGTTAAAGCAGAGAAAGCATTGGGCATCGCTAACAGGGACATGGAGATTGCCACACTTAACCTGCGTACGTTTACCGGGTTGCAAAGCACAGATAAGATCCTGCTGTCCACACCCGCACAAACCATTACTGCTAAAATAGATACCACCGTAGTAATAAGAGAAGCCCTGCAAAACAGGAGCGATGCCATTGCCTTTGTACGCCGCCTCACCGAAGCCCGGAGGGATATTGCGAAAGCCAAAGGCGATAACGGATTGAATGCAACCCTTACCGCAAGGCTAGGCTACTCCCGCAGTGCTTTGACCTTAGGCAAGGTGTATGAATCGCCGCTTAACCAGCAACTGGTGCAACTGGAGTTTGACATTCCCATCATGGACTGGGGAAGAAGCCGCAGCCGTACCAAGACTGCCGAGGCTACCAAAAAGTTCGTGGAGTATGCGGTGGAACAGGACAGGCAAAACTTTGTACAGGAGATCGTAACGCAGGTTACCCTGTTTGAGATGATGAAAGAACAACTGAAGCTTACCGCAAGAGCAGAATCCATAGCATCAGAAAAGTACCAGATTGCCAGGGAACGCTATGTATTAGGAAAGCTAAGCATAACAGACCTGAGCATTGCCTTCCAGGAAAACGACCAGGCAAAGAGAGACTATGTATATGCCCAGCGGGACTATTGGACATCCTGGTACCAACTGCGCTACCTAAGCCTTTACGATTTTGAAACCAATCAGAAAATACAATACAACTAAACCATTACATATGACTTACACTGAACAAGATACCCTTACAACGCTTAACTTTCGCAAAACAGGCGAAAGCATGATCAGCTTGCAGAACATTGAAAAAGTATATCGCACAGACACCGTTGAAACCCTGGCGGTAAATAATATTAGCCTTGATATTGCCAAGGGCGAATTCCTGAGCATTATGGGGCCCTCAGGTTGCGGCAAGAGCACATTGCTAAACATCATGGGGCTTTTGGATGCACCTACCAAAGGCAGCATCAACATAGCCGGGCAGCCGATAGTAAAAATGGGTGACAAGCAGCTTGCTTCCTTCCGGAATCAAAAGATTGGTTTCATCTTCCAGAGCTATCACCTGATTAATGACCTGCGTGTGATTGATAACGTTGAGCTTCCCCTGCTCTATCGCAAGTCGTCTGCTGCAGAGCGTAAACACCTTGCC
>JAEZDR010000029.1 GCA_023433265.1 Bacteroidota bacterium
GCCGGGAAGCATGTAGTACTTGTCAATCATCCAGCCGCTTACCTTGCTGCCAAGGAACGCACCCAGTCCATTGGTCATCATCATAAACAACCCTTGCGCACTCGACCTTATCTTAGGATCTGTGGTCTGCTCTACAAACAGGCTACCCGATATATTGAAGAAGTCGAAAGCCATACCATACACAATACAACTTAGAATAATCATCCACAATCCACCTTCAGGGTCGCCATAAGCAAAGAGGCCAAACCTTAGTACCCATGCAAGCATGGAAATAACCATTACCCACTTAATTCCAAAACGTTTAAGAAAGAATGGAATGGCAAGTATGAATAAGGTTTCTGAAATCTGCGAAATGGACATAATGATGGTAGAGTACTTCACTACAAATGACTCTGGACCGTATTCCGGATTGTGCTTAAAATCGTCGAGGAAGGTGTCGCCGTACATATTCGTAAGCTGAAGCGCGGCACCTAGTAGCATTGAGAAAATAAAGAACAATGCCATTTTGTATTTACCGAACAGTGTAAACGCTTTTAACCCCAGTTGTTCTATGATGCCTGCATCCTCAGCAATAGAGCGCTGTGGAGGGCATTTAGGCAGGCTGAAGGAGTAGAGGCCGAGCAGGATAGCAGCAATACCACCAATCACAAACTGGTTTGCATCGTCTTTACTGCCGGTAAGGTTGGTAATCCACATGGCAGCGATAAAGCCTATGGTTCCCCATACCCTTATTGGAGGAAATACTTTTATTACATCATAACCTTCACGCTTCAAGATGGTGTAGGCAATAGAGTTGGAGAGTGAGATAGTGGGCATGTAACAGATCATGGCGCCAAACATCACATAGTACAAGGTATTTGCGTCTGTTACCTGCGGCACATACAGGAGGATGGCGCCATAGAGAACGTGTAAAATGCCATATAGCTTTTCGGCGTTCATCCACTTATCGGCAATAATGCCGGTAATGGCGGGCATAAACAATGAGGATAGGGCAAGGGTAGAAAAGATGGCTCCAAATGTGGCGCCTGCACCTGCTACTTGTCCCATGGGGCTGCCAAAAAAATAGGTTGCGATCGTAATAAGCCATGCTCCCCAAACAAAGAACTGAAGGAAGCTCATAAGGGTCAGGCGAAACCGTATATTCATTTCCGATTGAGTATTAACAGTTTTAAAAACAAGCAAGCAATATACTTAGAATCTGTGCTTCAAAAGCTGATTTGATAGCAGGCTGATTAGGATCATGGTCATTAGCATCATTCTAACAGTAATAACAGGTAAATTTGCAGGGTAATTAACCGGTATGCAATCTTCATTTCAGTCAGTTAGCACCATCGTCAATTCTGCGGATACAACCCTGAAAGCCATTGGGCAAAAGGTATTGAACAATCAACGGCTTTCGCCGGAAGACGGGCTTGCGCTGTTCAATGAAGCCTCACTGCCTTTTGTAGGCGCTTTAGCCAACTATGTGCGCGAACAAAAGCACGGCGATAAAACCTATTTCAACCGCAACTTCCATATTGAGCCTACCAACGTATGCTTATTTTCCTGCAAGTTTTGTTCTTACTCGCGCAGCTATAATAATAAGGAAGACGGATGGGAACTCTCGATAGAGGAGATGCTTGATATAGTAAAAAAGTATGACGGCAAGCCTGTAACAGAAGTTCATATTGTAGGTGGCGTACACCCCAAAATGAATATCTATTATTTTGAAGAGCTCCTGAAAAAGATAAAATCCCACAGGGCAGATCTACATATAAAAGGATTTACTGCGGTTGAGTTGGATTACATGTTCCGTAAAGCCAAACTTTCGGTAGAAGAAGGGATGCGTTTGTTGAATGAAGCAGGGCTTGACTCGCTGCCAGGAGGGGGAGCAGAAATATTTGACGCAGGTGTACGTGCTCAAATTTGCCACGATAAAGTGGATGCTGATGGTTGGCTGCTTATTCATAAAACAGCACACCAGCTTGGCATGCATTCGAACGCCACTATTCTATATGGACACGTGGAAACTTACGGGCATCGCATAGACCACATGGAACGCCTAAGGCAGCTACAGGACGAAACCAGGGGCTTCAACACCTTTATACCGCTTAAGTTCAGAAACTTCGACAACGAAATGAGCAACATTCCCGAGGTAGGAGTGGTGGAGGATATGAAGATGTATGCCATAGCGCGCCTGTACCTCGATAACTTCCCTCACATAAAAGCTTATTGGCCTATGCTGGGCAGACAAAACGCACAGCTTACGCTAAACTATGGAGTAAATGACCTTGACGGCACCATTGACGATACTACGAAGATTTATTCTATGGCCGGAAGTGAAGAGCAAAACCCATCCCTTTCCACTGCACAACTCGTAGGCCTGATAAAGCAGGTAGGTCGCGAACCGGTTGAGCGGGACACTCTCTATAAAGAAATAAAGAACTATAAAGATGTGGATGTAAGGCAAATGGAAGCTGATCCCATTTATAATTAATTCTTACAGCTCTTTTATATTTGTTTGATGGCTACAGTACTTATAACCGGCGGCACCGGGCTCGTGGGCAGTGCCCTTGCCAGGCATTTGCAGCAAAAACAACATGAGGTTATTATATTAAGCAGGAGTAGGCGGGTAAGCGATACACCGGGATTGCGCTATGCCGTTTGGGATGTAGATAATCAAACTATTGAAGCCGATGCAATAAAAGAGGCCGATTACATCATACACCTTGCCGGTGCAGGTGTAGCAGATAAAAGATGGAGCGAAAGCAGAAAACAGGAAATACTACAAAGCCGAACGCGAAGTAGTGCATTGATTGTAAAAGCATTAAAGGATAATCCGCACAAAGTCAAGGCTGTTGTAAGCGCTTCAGCTATAGGATGGTATGGCCCGGACAAGAAGGGAGGAGAACCATTTAAAGAATCTTCACCGGCATATAATGATTACTTAGGCTCTACCAGCCTGGCATGGGAAGACAGCATCAGCGGGGTTAAGGAGCTTGGAGTGAGATTGGTAAAACTCCGGACAGGTATCGTATTATCTAAAGAGGGCGGCGCCCTGGCCGAATTCATGAAGCCCTTAAAGTTTGGATTTGCCACCATCATGGGTACGGGCAAGCAGGTGGTAAGCTGGATACACATTAGCGACCTTACCCGTATGTACGAGTACGCCATGACGAACGAAGACCTGCATGGGGTGTATAATGCCGTTGCGCCTCAACCCGTTACCAATAAAGATTTAGTGGTTCAACTGGCAAAGCGCATGCGTGGTAATATGTACACTACCATTAATGCACCAGCCTTTGCCCTCAAGATTGCCTTAGGCGAGATGAGTATAGAAGTTTTAAAGAGCGCAACTGTAAGCGCAGAAAAAATAAGCAAGGCAGGATTCAAATTTTACTTTCCTTCCATACAATCTGCTCTTGATGATCTCGTAAACAAGAGGGGATAGAGCCCACACCGCCAGTCTGCTTTTCAGCCTTTATCTTGCAGCCAACTTCACATCATGCGCAGCGCTCTCATCAAACTTCATGTTGCTGTTTTCTTATGGGGGTTTACCGGTGTTTTGGGTAGGCTAATCACCCTTAATGAGGGGCTTTTGGTTTGGTACCGCATGCTCATCACGGTTATATTTTTATTTGGATTGATCAGGCTGCACAATCACAGTGTAAAGCTGCCCCTAAAAAAGATATTGCAGCTTTTTGGTATAGGGGCTATTGTAGCCACTCACTGGGTATTTTTCTATGGAAGTATTAAATATTCCAATGTATCTATTGCGCTCACCTGCCTCTCTGCGGCAGGCTTATTTACCGCCTTCTTTGAACCCATCTTTTTTAGAAAGAAAATAAGCTACGTAGAGGTGGGTCTTGGCCTATTGGGTATTGCGGGTATCTATCTCATCTTCCACTTCGATCCGCGTTATCAAACGGGAATTATCATAGGCATTATTGCCTGCATCATGAGTGTGATATTCTCTATCCTCAATAAAAAGCTTGTGGCCGATATACCGCCCCGCACTATGATGCTATACGAGTTATCGGGCGGCTTCCTTGTGCTTACCCTCGTGCTTCCTTTTTACCTGCAGGCATTTCCACCAACGCATATTATTCCCACGTCTTCCGATTGGCTTTGGCTTCTCCTTTTATCGCTCTTCTGTACAGTACTTGCGATGGATATTTCACTTCAGGCGCTCAAGTACATTTCAGTTTTTACCCAAAACCTGACGCTGAACCTGGAACCTGTTTATGGTATCGTACTTGCGTTCATCGTGTATAAAGAAAACCAATACCTAAGCGATACGTTCTACCTTGGTTTCGGGATGATCTTTATGGCAGTAGTTCTGCAAGGGATAAGAATGTATAGAAAAGTGAAGCAACAAAAGAAAAGGGATGCGATGGTTAATACAGCCGCACGAAAGCCAACGTAAACCAGTTAATCCAGTTTTGACGTTTCTATCCTGGAAATGCCAATAGCAAAGCAAAGCCACCCTATGATGAAGAATACGCCGCCAATAGGTGTAATGGGACCCGCCCATGCTAGCCCGGCCGACATAGAAGCTGCTTTGTAAGTGAGTAACATGAGCGAACCACTGAACAGGATGATGCCTGTAATAAAACAATAGCCAGCCACCTTCATAAGTCCGAATCCCGGCCTGTACAACATTCCTGCACCAAGTAACCCAAGTGCATGGTACATCATGTAACGAACACCTGTTTCAAAAGTTGTAACCGCCTGCTCGGGTACCATTGTCTTTAGTTTGTGAGCTGCGAATGCTCCCAAAATGACGGCAAGCCCGGCTAATATTGAACCTGTAGTTAGAAAAACCTTATGCATGCGTTTGTAGTAATTCCGTTAGCTTCTTTTCAGAAATCTCCTGCGAAGATAGTCTATGTTGTGCCTGTTGATAAAATGCTTTTCGCGTTTCGAGCAGCGCTTCCAGGTGGTGCTCCAATTGCTCATCGGCAACTGTTGAAAGGAGTGGCCTTTCCGCTTTTAATGTTTGCAGCCGTTCTGCCAGGATATTTACCGGCACATCTATCCAAATGGTAACACCCTGCTTGTTCATCCACGGCATATTATCATGAAAGCATGGCGTGCCTCCGCCTGTTGCCAGTACAAAGTCTTTTTTTTCTGCAAACCAGCGCAACAGCTTGGCCTCTGTTCTCCTAAAGTATTCTTCACCCTCTGATTCAAACAGGTTCCGGATGCTATCATCTTTCAGGCTTTCAATCAGCTTGTCCAGATCATAAGCATTGGTTTTTAATTTCTTAGCTAATCTGCCACACCAATAACTTTTCCCACTGCCCGGCATACCTATCAGGAATATCTTCTTCAATAGATGGTTTTGAGTCAAATATACAGATGCGACTGATTAAACAAAATCCTCCTTATGCAGCCAAAAGTTGCTCACAAGGCCACATTTAAGTGTGCAAAAACCTTTTGTCTCCATATACATCCTGATTATATATTGCGGTTATGCAACAGTATCTTACCCTGCTTCAACATATATTGGACAACGGTGTGGCAAAAACCGACAGAACAGGCACAGGCACCATAAGCTGTTTTGGATACCAAATGCGTTTTAATCTTGCAGAGGGCTTTCCTATGGTTACCACGAAGAAGCTGCACCTCAAAAGCATTGTTCACGAACTGCTGTGGTTCCTCGCGGGCGATACCAATGTAAAATACCTGAACGAAAACGGAGTGTCTATCTGGGACGAGTGGGCGGATGCTAAGGGCAACCTGGGCCCTGTGTATGGCAAGCAATGGCGAAGCTGGGAAGGCCTCAATGGTGAGGTGATTGACCAGATAACTGATGTGGTTAACCAATTGAAGACAAACCCTGACAGCCGCCGCCTGATAGTGAGCGCCTGGAATGTGGGAGAGTTAAAACAAATGGCCTTAATGCCTTGCCATGCGTTATTTCAATTCTATGTTGCCGACGGTAAGCTTAGTTGCCAGTTGTACCAGCGAAGTGCAGATGCTTTTCTCGGGGTACCTTTCAACATCGCAAGCTATGCACTGCTAACAATGATGATGGCACAGGTAACAAACCTGCAACCAGGAGAGTTTGTACATACTTTCGGTGATGTACATCTTTATAACAACCACATTGAGCAGGCAAAACTTCAGCTTACCAGGAAGCCTTTTCCTTTGCCAACCATGCAAATCAATCCTGCAATAAAGGATATATTTGATTTTAAGTTCAGTGATTTTACATTAGAACGGTACGAACATCATCCTCACATCAAAGCTCCGGTGGCGGTATAAATAGCAGCGTATGAAGATTTCGTTAGTAGTAGCAGCGGCGGAAAACAACGGTATAGGCAAAGACAATAAATTGCCCTGGCACCTCCCGAACGATTTAAAGTTCTTTAAAAACACTACATGGGGTATGCCGGTATTAATGGGGAGGAAGACTTTTGAATCTTTGGGTAAGCCACTTAATGGGCGCATCAATATGGTGCTGACACGTCAAAACGGCTGGAAAGCAGAGGGCGCTATCACTGTTCATTCAGTTAGTGATGCAAAACTGTTTTGCGAGGCTAATGACTACAAGGAACTGTTCATTATTGGAGGAGCAGAAATCTTTGACCAAACTATCGACAAAGCTGATAAGCTTTATTTAACCAGGGTGCATGCAACGCCTGAGGTGGATGTTTATTTCCCCATATTTGACCAGCGCGCCTGGCAACTCCGCAACAGTAAAGAATATGCAGCAGATGAAAAGCATGCATACCCCTACACTTTTCAGCTCTGGGAACGACAATAACGCTGTTTTAACAGTTTTATGCAGCGGATAAGTTAACCGTCCTATCTTACTCAACGTAGGTATCTTATCTTGTAAGAAATTTGCGATAAGTAAAAGGTGTATTTCTCCCGCTGATGATAGTGTTGCGCTACGTTATACCTGTATTGTTATTATTCGGCTTTATGCCGCGGCATGCGTTTGCCCAATACCTCGAGTTTGTTGAAAACAAAGGGCAATGGCATGAGCAGGTAAAGTTTAAGACTGCTTATGGCAACACCGACCTGTACCTTTTACAAGATGGCTACAAGATGGTACTACACAGTGCGGAAGACCTGCAACAACTTGCCCATCCTCATAAACACACAGAAAGCCCGGCACAGGTAAAAGTACGTTCTCATGCCTACAAAGTTTCTTTTATAGATGCCAACCCTTTGGTACAAGTAACGGGAGAAAAAGTGCAGCAGCACTATAACAACTATTTTATAGGCGATGATCCCTCTTCCTGGAGTTCTCATTGTAAGGTGTACTCGGCTGTTGTTTACAAGGACATCTACAAAGGGATTGATGTGAGATACTATACTGGCACTGGTAATATGAAGTATGACATTATCGTGCATCCCGGTGCTGATTTGCAGAAGCTGGCATTGCGGTACGAAGGCGTCGACGGCATGAATCTAAAAAAGGAACAGTTAGTGTTGTCTACCTCTGTAACAACCGTTACGGAGCAAAAACCTTATGCCTACCAGGTGTTGCAGGAAGGTAGAAAAGAAGTCAGGTGTGTTTATAAGCTAAAGGGAAATATTATTTCGTTTGAAGCAATTAATTACGATAGTACCAAATCATTAGTCATAGACCCGGAATGGATATTCTCTACTTTTACCGGCAGCACTGCCGATAACTGGGGCTTTACAGCTACCTATGACAAACATGGCAATTTTTACGCAGGAGGCATTGTTTTCAACTTCGGTTTCCCGGTGAATGCAGGCGCTTATGCTACGTTCTTTTCCGGTGGGGTGAATGATGGAAACGGCGGAGGATATGACATAGGGATTATGAAGTTCAACCCAATCGGAACAAGTCGGGTGTACGCTACCTATATCGGTGGCAGCCACAACGAACAACCCCATAGCCTGATTGCAGACAGCTCAGGGAATCTTTTTATAGCAGGGCGCTCCGCTTCGCTTGATTATCCCACCACTTTACCACATGTGGGGCCCGGAGGGCTTTACGACATTGTTATATCGAAACTGAGTGCCGATGGCAGCAGTATGATGGCATCGCGGAGAATTGGTGGATCGGGCGATGACTGCGTAAATATCTCGCGCGACGCTAATCCTGTTTTCTCCAATACCATTCGCCGCAATTACGGGGATGACGCCCGAAGTGAAATCATTCTTGACAAGAAGGGTAATGTTTGCATGGTAGCAAGTACGCAATCGCCAAACTTTCCTTTAGTCAATGCATTCCAGGCTACTAATGGTGGGGGTACCATGATGCAGGATGCTGTTATCCTACGGCTTACCGGCAACTTATCTACGGTACTGTTGAGCACCTATCTTGGCGGATCGGGAGATGATGCAGCTTTTGTAGTATCTCAAAATCCAACAGACGGGTTTCTTTATGTGGGCGGCGCAACAACCAGTGCTAATTTGCCGGGAAACAAAACAGGAACCATAGGGCCTAACTATTCCGGTGGGCAATGTGATGGATTTGTTACGGTGATTGATACTTTAAATCAATTGCATCGCTTGAGTTACGTGGGCACTACTGCAGCAGACATAGTTTTTGGTTTGAAGTTCGATCAGAAAGGTTTTCCCTATATAACCGGTACCACTACCGGAGCCTGGCAGGTAGTAAATGCCACCTATAGCAATGCAGGCTCGAAGCAATTTATATCGAAACTGAAACCAGACTTATCTGGATTTGTTTATTCTACTGTTTTTGGGAGTGCTTCCCCGGTTCCGAACATTTCGCCTGTGGCTTTTCTGGTTGATCGTTGCGAAAATGTTTACGTTTCGGGATGGGGAGGCAATGTAAACGACATTCCCGGGCAGGAAACCAGGAATATGCCCATCACGCCAGACGCCATTAAGAAAGAAAATCAAACAGATGGCAGCGACTTTTACTTCTTTGTACTTGAGCGCAATGCAAGCGGCATCTTGTATGGCAGTTATTTTGGTCAAACCGGTGGTACCGGCGAGCATGTAGATGGTGGAACAAGCAGGTTTGATGAAGAAGGCGTTATATACCAGGCCATTTGTGCTAACTGCGCCCCTATAAAACCTCCGTTTCCCATTCATCCACCGGGTGCTGTTGCTTTTCCAAACAATCCTAGCCCCAACTGTAACCTTGCAGCAGTTAAGATCGCATTCAATTTAGCCGGGGTCAAAACATCTCTCAAAGCTGCGCTGCAGAGTAATGTTAAGTCATCGCACTGTTTGCCCATGCAAATGTAATTTAAACACACCCTGGCACAAGGGCAGCAATATATCTGGAGTTTTGGCGACGGAACCAAAAAGGACACGACAAGCAGCCCAATAACCAGCCATTGGTTTACCACGCCGGGTACCTTTACCGTAACACTCATTTCCATCGATTCATCTAAATGTAATATAGCTGATACTGCAACCGGGAGTGTAATTGTAAGAAATGATAGCACCACTGCGGATTTTGATGTTGCCCTGGAAAGCTGTGCAACCAGGAAGGTATTGCTAACAAACAAGTCATTAGCGCCCGCCTGGAAGCCGTTTTCAAGTAATTCTTTTGAGTGGGATTTTGGAGACGGGATAAAGCAGGTAACCGGCCCGCAGCCGCAGACCCATGTGTACAGTCAGCCTGGCACTTATACCATCTATCTGCGAATGATTGACACCAATTATTGCAATATTGCTATAGATTCTACGGTGATTTTTATTCCTGATAGTATAAAAGCTTCACTTGTTTCGGAGGGGCAAATGGAATGCCTTCCGTCAACCATTAGTTTTCGGGACACAATTGGACAGGGAAAACAATATATCTGGAATTTCGGCGATGCTATGCCTAACGGGCTGACGGACACGCCCGGAATTCAGCACGTGTACACCGCAGCAGGAACTTTTTATGTGAAATTGATAGCAGTGGATTCTGCAAGCTGCAATGTTCGGGATACTGCAGACATGTTTCTCGGTATTAAAAACGACAGTGCGATTATAAAACCGAAGTTTATTTCGCAGAATTGTACCACGCGGACTGTAATCTTTCAAAATCATTCAACGTTTCCACCGTCCAAGCCGTTTAACAGCAGATCGTTTGTTTGGTCGTGGGGTGACGGCAAAACAGATACAACCTCAGCAATACAGGTAACCCATACCTATGCAATAGCGGATACTTTCCAGGTAAAACTCATCTTAATAGACACTATTTATTGTAACCGGGGAGATAGTATCACTAACATTATTATACCTTCCAATATAAAAGCAGATTTTGATGCAGACACCTTGGTTTGTTCCCCATATCGGGCAGTGCTCACCGCATTGTCGCCTGCAAATGCTCAAAGCTATACATGGTATTTTGGTGATGGAAACGCTGCGGTAGGGAAGGACACAAGTTATATCTATCAAAATCCCGGCACCTACAACGTCTCACTTTTGGTGAAAGATAGCAACTCATGTAATAAACAACATTCTTTCAGCCAGGTAATTAAGGTAAGCCCTAATCCTGTATCATCTTTTTCAATCACGCCGTCCCCACCTAAAGTTAATACACCCGTGAAATTTATTAACCAGTCGTCAGGCGCAATTTTCTACAAGTGGCACTTAGGTGAGGGTGATACTTTGTATACGACAAGAAAGGACACGTTGATTCAAAAGCTATATACTCGAACGGACGATTATACAGCATGCCTTGTAGCAATTAACAGTACAGGCTGTGCAGATACTACTTGCAGAACCTTCAGGGCGCTTTTTGTACGCAAGTTCGATGTTCCCAGTGCTTTTTCACCCAATGACGATGGTGTAAATGACCGGATACATGTACAGGGGGCAGGGTTTAGATCAATGGAATGGAAGATTTATAATCGATGGGGAAAGATTGTTTTCGAAACAAAGAACCAGGAACAAGGATGGGACGGTAGACACAACGGCCAGATGCAACCAATGGAGGTATATACCTATACTTTAAATGTTGAGTTTTTAGATGGACATAAGGATAGTAAAACTGGTGATATTACACTCGTTCGTTAATCAGCACGTTCAATCACAGGTATTCCATTGTTTAATACTAGATATTCCTTGCTTGCCGGAGAATCCGTAAAGATAAAGTTGCCATTTATTGTTACATGGCCATGTTTTGTGTGTCCAACTACCTGTACTAATTCATCGGACTTGTAACCATACTTCATTAAGGTAGGAGGCCTTAACCATATGGGGGAGGAGTACACAGAGCCTCCGTATCCATCATTTCCAACAAATTGATAAGCATCAGGATTAAGTTCTAAAAGACTGTTGAGAAACCCAACAACATCCCCATCCTCATTAAAGCCATTCTTTTCAAGCCACACTTCGGTAACTCCCGCATGCGTAAACAAAAAGTTGCCCGATTGGAAGGCCATACGAAAATGATGTTTGTTGTTCAAAAGCAGTGATGTTATTTCCGTGGCTTGCAGTTCATTAAACTTTACATATTTCTCAGCCCGCATAATATAGGAGGGTAAGTAATGCATTTCATGGTTGCCCATCAACAAAATGGTATTACCCGGATTTGCTTTTTTGTACTCAATTATCTCGATAAAATTTTTGAGCTGGATATCCGCCTCTATTTCGTCAGAATCTATATAGTCGCCAATAAACAGAACAAGGTCTGCATCAGGGTTTTGCCGGGTAATGGTTTTCCAGGTATTGCGGCCATGCACGTCGCTAACGACAACGATTTTCATCTAAGCTTTTAAGAAGTTTGGAGAGGTGAAGGTACAAAAAGCAAAAGCGTCAGCACACCAACTTGCTTGCAAATGCCATGAAATTCATTTTCTTAAACCGGGCGCATTTATTGCGTTGCTTCTTTGCAGGCAGCCACGCCTCCTGGTTAATAAGTTTTCTTTTTTTCTGTTTTTTTCTTTGTCGAATTAACTGATGGAAACGAGCCTGAAAGAACAAGACTGCTGAATGACCGAGATCTGTGATGTAAAATCCCAAAGGAAGTATTGATTATAAATACTCTCTAAATCACCGGCAAGTCAATTTCTCTTTGTTAATACATACTTCTTTCCATCCCATTTAAAAACTCCGGCAGATTTACCTGTGCCTTTGCAAATAGAACAATCGACAAGTTCGGTTGAGCTAGACCCGTGTGATGTCGTGATTCGTTTATTGCCTGAGGTATAGGAATAGGTTTTTGTCCATGTGCCGGTTTTAGCATCAAACTTCTCACTTTGAAGCGACTGAACCGATGTGCCCTGTGTAATAGTTTTGGTTTGATCGGGTTTGACTTTCTTCACTGACACAGAACCAAATGAGCAATAGACGCATTCATCGGGGTGTAGCGTTATCAGATTATCCGGATCGAGTTGAACACTTTTACGAACATCAAGTTGCATCGTAGTTTTTATACCATCAATGGTAAAAACAATTTCATTTGCCGTGAGGGAAATATCATCGCAGGCAGGGTGTATAAGAGTTTTCCCATTGGCCATTTTTAACCCATACTTCCATTCACCGCTTTTCCTAAATACCAATAGCGACCTGCCAAATAGAAAATTAGACGGCTCTTCATCTCTTTGCAACGCCAGCTGTATGCCGAATTTCCCTCTGTCTTTCAGGTAAGCCGTCCAGGTGTTGGCGTTGCGCGTAAAATAGATGTTTGGAGAACGGCCGTCCTTTATTTCGTCGTGCAAAACCGTCGTATCAAACATGAATTCACTAGGACTGAAATTGAGCCATTTGCCATGGGTGGTTTTGCCAAATAGCGGGGCCTCGTCGTTATAAGAACGCAGTTGTTCAATGTCTACCAGGGCAACATTTTCAATAGTAGTATTGTGGAAAGTGCCATATAAGTAAGCTTTACCAGGTTTTTTTACAATCACAATAACCGGCGAATATTCCCATGGATAGATAAGCGTATGTACGGTATCCATGACCATTGTCCTGGAATCGCCATCGTAAATGCCATATTTGTTTGTATGGGTTTTTACAATCCACCTGTTATGATCCAGCTTCGTAAGGGTTTCTTTAGCAAACCGGGATGATGATTCCAAATCATAACGGCCTGGGCTCAGATATTTTACCTTAAATGTATCGAGTCCATTCAGCAGGTATATTTCATCATTTAGCGTAAAAGCATTCTCAAAAGCACTAGGCTGGTTTTTAGGTCCTGTCCCGTCTATAAACTCCCACTTCTTGTCCAAAAGCCTTTGGCCAACCATTCCAAATCTGTTGAAAACTACCTCTGTGTATTCAGTGTATCTGTTTCCCGTAGCATACCGATACCTGCTACTAAGCGAACTGCCACTGAATAACCTGTACCTGTTCCCCTGCTTGGCCAATAAATTACCATCTGATGTAACCCTCAGGCTTTCATAATTCAATGTATCCAAATGTGTATTACCTGAAACCATATAAAATGAATATCCATGGGCACGTTCTAAGCGATAGATCTTTTCGGTGCGCAGAAAGCTATTTTTGCTGCTATCAGCTGCGTTTAAAATCAACTCTACTTCCTTTACCGTCGCCACCTTCTCGTAGTCCCAAACATCCCATTTACCGTCAGTAAGCTGGCAAAACAATACATCTCTGTAACTAGAGTCTGCCGCTTCGATTCTATTGTAGACTACGTCTATCTCATCATCGGCACCTAACCAACCCAAGCCATATTTGCCATCTTTCTTAACAATGATTCTTGTACGACCCAATTTTGAATTATACACCTGTGGTGTTAGTATTTCATCATAAACAGCAGGTATAAACCAACGGTTTTTACCGAAAACCTTCATTCCAAATTTCGATGCTTTTTCGTCCCATGTTTTTACAGCCCGTATATCCTGGCATTGTGCCAGTACCGAAAAACAAACACAGGTAATGAACAGGATTGCCTTCATAAGGTTTGTAAGATATAAAATGAAACGAAAAGACAAGGAAGGCAAAAGAAAATGAGAAGTGATAACAGAACCGTTTAGATGCTGCAGGTGCATTGCCCTTTAAAGGTAGTGCTTCGATTGAAACAATTTGGCGAGTAGAAACCCTGGCTTCAAGGAAACTAACTGCTTATGAGGCTGGCAAAAGGCCAATCACAAATATCTAAGCAATGCAGCAAGTTAGGTCCTGTAACTAAATTGGAATCTCCCAAACCAATGGAGTTATGTGTTAAAATGCGATTGGATCATACGCTCGGGCTGTATCTGCATCAAAGATTTCTGCATTGTCTGGGCATCGAATCTAAAATCTATACCCCAACAATTCGTAAAGCTTGTTTTTTCATCCTCGGAGATCTCCGGTTTCTAAAGTGATTCGGAAACTAAGTCACAAATCAAATTAATCATACAAGTTTCAAGAAATAAAAGGGGAGAACAGCTTTTATGGAAACATAATATCACTTTTCCTGAAAATGTTTACCCTGAATAGAAAAAAGCCTCGTAAATTTTTAATTTACAAGGCTTTTTGTAGT
>JAEZDR010000049.1 GCA_023433265.1 Bacteroidota bacterium
ACGTTACGTTAATTCGTTTTACTCCAACAGGCGTAGTACATGCCGAAGGTCCGCTGATTAAGGTAACAGCAGCACCTCGCTGGCTGAATGCTTCTGCAAGCGCAAAACCCATCTTCCCGGATGAGTAGTTTCCAATAAATCTTACAGGATCTATGTTCTCATAGGTAGGCCCTGCAGTTACTACCACCCTTTTTCCTTGTAGTTGGTTTCCGTTACTTAATTGTTTTTCAATTTCTGCAAAGATGATCTCGGACTCTGCCATCCTTCCCTCCCCAACCAGGCCACTTGCTAGTTCACCGTGGTTCACTTCAATAATCTTGTTGCCAAAGCTCATAACCTTTGCAAGGTTAGCTTTAGTGGAAGGGTGCTTCCACATGTCTTCATCCATTGCCGGTGCACAAACTACCTGGCAGGTGCAAGACAAGTAAACTGCCATTAGCATATTATCGCAAATGCCGGCGGCCATCTTGGCAAGGGTATTACAACTTAAAGGAGCCATAACAAAAACGTCTGCCCAGCGACCCATCATCACATGATTGCTCCATCCTTCATTGTTGAACATATCCGTTACAACAGCATTCTTGCTAAGGGTAGACAAAACAAGCGGGGATACAAATTCTTTCGCAGCAGGCGTCATCACTACTTTTACTTCTGCTCCCGCTTTTACGAACAATCTAACAAGCAATATCGCTTTATAGGCAGCGATGCTGGCGGTTACACCCAGCAATATTTTTTTCCCTTTCAGCATATTCTACAAAATAAAAAACGACAGTGTTTCCACTGCCGTCGTTTGTCAATGCTTTAGTTTATCTGAACAAATCGTCTTCGTTCTTCCTATGGTAAATCTTGTTTTCAAGAAATTCCTGTGTAGCAAGGATAGCCGGGTTAGGCATCCTTTCGTATGCTTTTGAAATTTCTATTTGCTCTTTGTTTTCGTGCACTTCTTCGAGGCTGTCAGTATGGCTTGCAAATTCTTCAAGCTTATTGTGCAGCTCTTCTCTAAGCGTCACATTTATCTGGTTTGCCCTTTTAGCAACTATTGCAATAGATTCATAAAGGTTCCCGGTAACCGCTTTAATGTCACTGAGGTTTTTTGTTTCTACTACGCTAGGTGTGTTTGCACTAAGCTGCCTTCTTAACTTGCTCATTTGCCAGGTTTTTTAAAAAATTGTTTGATAAGTTCTTGTAGTTTTCTGCCTCTCCTTTCAGTTTGCTGTCCGGGAACCTTTCATTGAAGTCTGACACTTCTGAAAGCACCTTCTCAAATCTCTCTGCTTGTTTGGAGGGAATGCTCATCTCAGCGTACTTATAATAGGCTTTGATGACTTTGATTTTATATTCCGGGCTGCTTTCTGTATCAGGGAAGTTCTCCATCAGGTTCGAAAAAGCAATAGCCGCCGCCCTGTAAAATCCAAGGTTATAATACAGCTCTGCTGCTTTATATTCTTTTTGCTCAAGCTTTTTACGCGAAGCGTCAATGATCACTGTTGCATCCTTTATTCTCGACGAACCCGGATGTGTATTTATGAAGGCCTGCATCAAACCAATCGTCTTAGATGTATTCGTTTGATCAAGATCCACCTTTGGCGACTGCAGGTAGAAGCAATAAGCTCTCATATACTCACATTCTTCCGCGCGTGGGCTATTAGGAAAATTCTCAGTATAGGTCTTGAAAAGATTTTCTGCGTTTAAATAATCTTCCTGGTAATAATGCGTATAAGCGAACTTATAATACATGTCCTCAAACCTCGAGGTACCCTTAACATAAGGGAAAAGAGATTCATAAATCTGCCTTGCTTGCTCATACTTCTTCAAAGCATAGTACTGCTCGGCCATCTTGTATTTATACTCGTTATCAGAGCTTTTCATCACTTTAGCAAATTTTGATGAACAGGATGTCAGCCCAAAAAAGACAAATAAAATAACGAGGATGCGCGTCATAAAGCCTGCGAAGTTAAGGAGTTCTGCGCAATATAGGGCAGCATGCGGCTATTCATCCCGATTTGCCCGTTAATAAAGGCATAAATGATTAGGCCTTTTTAGCGCTCAAAGTGTTGAATTACTGTTGCTGGTGAGTTTTTACAGGTAGCTTCTTCCTATAATCCACCTTCAGCGACTACATAAAGCTTTGTAAAAGCCCTAATAAAGCCATCCTAAAGCCATCCTAAAGCACCTCAAATAAACCATGAAAGCAATCTAAAAGCAACCTTAAAGCAGGATAAAAGGCATATAAAAGGCATGCTAAAGGCACACTAAACGCATATAAATCGCTCTGGAGAGCAATAAGAAATGTGCCCTGGAAGCGTGGTTTCCTGTCTCGTACGATAAAAAAAGAGGCTGACTCGTACGAGTCAGCCCCCATATCAATGTAAGCAATTCTAATTATTGTCTTGTCCTCAGGTTAGGGTGAGGGGCAGGAACTGTGTTTGGTCCTGACTCTGTAGTACCCTGGAGGTCAACAGTGTTTGCATCACCTTGTTGGCCATATTCAAAGATGAAACGGTTTTCAGAAATACCTTGTTTTTCAACCAGGTACCTGATTACAGCGTTAACCCTGTCATGGCTAAGTTGCTGAGCGCGCTTGTTAGCTGCTCCGTAACCGATAACCCTGATATTACACTGTGGTAAACCTTTTACTTTCTCTGCTACAGAGTTCAGCATGTTTTTACCAGCTGTGCTCAATGTAGCAGAATTGCTCCTGAACTGGATACTAGGAAGGTCGCCGATACCGCAATCGCCTCTGCCGCGGCCGCCGCCACCATATTCACCACTCTCAAGTTTTTCCCTGATTTCCTTGCAGCATGCTGGCTCAGGACATGTACCTACTCCGTCAGCATTTACTGGCATACAGTTGCTTGCAGTAAGAAGTTCTTTATCCCTGTTGTCAGGTATACCGTCGCCGTCTGTATCCCTTGCTACACCGCGAGAATCAACTGCAGTTCCTGCTGGCGTATTTGGTTCAAGGTCAAACTGATCTGTAATGCCGTCGCCATCAGCATCAGGAAGTACCGGATTTGGTAACTTCATGTGACGTGGGCTGTTTAGCTCGTTGTACAGGTAGTTGTTCGGATTGATCCACCATAAAGGTTGAACTCTTTTAGCAGCACTACCAATGTTACGGTTAATGCGAATAGCTGTAAAGCTGAGGATGTCGTTTGAACGTCCGGCATTTACACCATCAATTTCATCATCAAATGTAAGGGTAAAGCGTTGTTCCAAACCTACATTCCACCTGTCATTCAATTTGTAAGCGTATCCAAGACCTACAGATGCTGCGTGGCGGATTAACCAGTTGTCTTTATAACGACCGGCATTTTTCCTGTTACCGTAAAGTGTTGGAGCGTTGCTTTCGTATTTGCCATCAAGCATGGTTTTCAAATCGTTAAAGATAGAGCCACGCTTCTGGGCGGTGTTTATACCAGCGAAATTATAAGTGTTGTTATTTCCATCCAATGCATCCACATCAGCATCGGCTGCTATTGCAGAATATCCCCCGAATACATACCAATTGCTCTTTGGATTCCACGATAATGGCTCAAAGAGTTTAAAGAAACCACTAGATCTAAAGCTCCCTGGTGGATCCTTGTGTAGTAGTTAGGCATGTAAACAGTGCCAGCGTATGCTCCCCAAGCACCTGGGCCAGCTGTACGCTTTCTATAATCGAGTCCTTTGTTTAAAGAACCGATATAGTTAGCCCTGATTGAAAGTGTATGGCTTAAAGATTTTCTGATTGATACTGAGCCACCTAGGTTCACCCTTGGGCTAATATCACCTAAAATGATCGGAGCACCAATGGATGCGCCTATTTCCCACATATCCCTTGGTCTTGCAGGATAAGGGTATTGATTGTTCATAAACTCGTTGAACTGGGGCATGTGCTTGGTTGCTATCTTCGAGGAATCCCCCCAATAGGTCATAGCATCGTTGCGTTGCGCAAACGACGCAATACAGAAAATGCTGAGAAAGCCGAACAGCAATGTAAATTTTTTGCTTGCCATAGATATGATTTAATGTTTTTTAATGATTCCTAAAGTCAATTTAGGGACAAATTTAGTTGATCCTTAAGAAATACCAAATTTTTGAAATTTATTTTATATTGGTGTATCAGGCCGTTACTTATTGCAATAGAAATGCCAACGTGTTAAAGTCTTCTTATTGTATTTAAGATATATTCGCACCCGTTTTCAAGAATAATGGAATTAGCACGGAAAGTAATAGCGTCCGAATTGAAGGTTTTTGAGTCTCATTTTAGGGAGGCTGTACGCAGTAGAGTACCCTTACTCGACCGCATAATGCAGTACATTGTCCGAAGGAAGGGCAAACAGTTGAGGCCAATGTTCGTCTTCCTGTCAGCGAGGCTGGGAGGGGAGGTAAACGACGCTACTTACCGGGCCGCTTCCCTGGTAGAACTGCTGCATACAGCTACCCTCGTTCACGACGATGTTGTGGACGAAGCAATGGAACGTCGGGGATTTTTCTCCATAAATGCACTGTGGAAGAACAAAGTAGCAGTACTGGTTGGGGATTATTTACTTTCCAAAGGATTATTACTTTCCATCGATAACAACGATTTTGAAACACTCCGTATCCTTTCTACAGCAGTAAAGCAAATGAGTGAGGGGGAACTTCTTCAAATAGAAAAGTCCCGAAACTTAAACCTGGACGAAGAAGTTTACTACCAGATCATTAGAGGCAAAACGGCATCTCTTCTCGCTTCTGCCTGCGGTGCAGGAGCCAGCACCACCTTCAGTAACCCGGAAGATGTAGCAAACATGAAGGTCTTTGGGGAATGTGTGGGTATGGCCTTCCAAATCAAAGATGATCTTTTCGACTATGGCAGTGCAGACGTTGGAAAACCAACGGGCAACGACATCAAGGAAAAGAAACTCACATTACCCGTAATTCATACGCTTAACAACACTGATGCAGCTACCCGGCAGAAATTAATTTATATACTTAAGAACGAAAACAGGATCAGGAAAAAAGTTGATATCGTCCTTGACATTGTAAAATCATCAGGCGGTATTGCTTACGCTGAAAAGAAAATGTTGGAGTTCAGGGATAAAGCTCTCGAAAAATTACATAGCTTTCAACCTTCGGAGGCGCGTACCGCGCTGGAAGAGTTAGTGAGATATACAACAGATAGAAAGTATTGATGGAGAAGCGTTGGAACATATTGGCTGCAGATGAAGAAGTGGTGGTTGGACTTTCTAAAAGCTTGAACATCAATCTTAGGTTAGCTGAAATACTGGTAAAGAGAGGTATTCAAACGTTTGACGAAGCAAAGAATTACTTCCGCCCTCAAATTGAGCAACTTCATTCGCCCTGGTTAATGAAAGATATGGAGAAAGCTGTTTCCCGTATCCTCGTTGCGTTTCAGCGAAAAGAAAATATTCTTGTTTTTGGAGATTATGACGTGGATGGTACTACGGCGGTTGCATGCATGTACCAGTTTTTATCTGAATTGTATCCTTCGTCCCGTTATTACATTCCCCACCGTTATAGGGAAGGCTACGGAGTATCGAAACAGGGTATCGATTACGCCAAAGAACATGGGGTCACCCTCATTATTTCGCTTGATTGTGGTATAAAATCGGTCGATTTAGTCGCCTATGCAGCTGAACTTGGTATTGAATTCATTATTTGTGATCACCATTTACCCGACGACAATTTGCCGGCAGCTGTCGCTATTCTCAATCCTAAACAGGTAGATTGTGAATATCCATACAAAGAGCTATGTGGCTGTGGTGTAGGTTTTAAGCTAATGTCCGCTCTTGCAGAGCGTCTCAATTTGCCACCTGAATCTTATTTGAAATACATCGACCTTGTTGCCATCGCAATAGCAGCCGACATAGTGCCAATGACAGGGGAGAACCGCATACTTACCTATTACGGTCTCAGAAAGGTTAATGCCAACCCTTGCCCTGGTATAAAATCGCTTATGAAGCTGGCTGATGCTCCCAAAGAAATGACCATTGCCAATCTTGTTTTCATCATTGCTCCGCGTGTAAATGCGGCAGGAAGGATGGACGATGCAAGAAAAGCAGTACAGCTCTTCATAGAACAAAACGAGAACAAAGCAACTGAGTTCGCTCACATGCTACACAACGACAATACAGAACGCCGCGGTGCAGACAGTAGCATGACTATAGAGGCACTCGCTATGATAAATGAGAGCGAAGTACTACGCAACAGGAAGAGTACGGTAGTGTATAAGCCGCATTGGCACAAAGGGGTGGTAGGGATTGTTGCTTCACGCTTGATAGACACCTATTACAGGCCAACGGTAGTCTTAACCCGAAGCGGCGACATTGTGGCCGGCAGTGCGAGAAGTATTGCAGGGTTCAACCTTTATGAAGCTATTCATGCCTGCAGAGATTACCTCATTGGCTATGGAGGCCACTTTGCAGCGGCGGGTATGACCATGAAACCCGAGCATGTGGAGGATTTTGCCCTGCGTTTTGAAGAGGAAGTTTGTAAAAGCATTCAGCCTCAAATGCTCACGCCTGAAATAGTGGTTGATGCAGAAATTGAATTCAAGGACATAACGGGTTCCTTCTTCCGGATTATCAACCAAATGGAACCGTTTGGCCCTGAAAATATGAGGCCGGTCTTTGTTACACGCGGTGTAACAGACACAGGTTGCAGCAAAATTGTAAAAGATAACCATGTGCGCTGCCAGTTTAAGCAGGACAATTGCACTTTTTCCGGGATAGCTTTTAACCTTAGCGGCAAATTCGACCTGCTGCAACGAAGACAACCCATCGATATTGCTTACACCGTAGATGAGAATACATGGAACGGCAACAAAAGCCTGCAACTCAAGATTCTTGACATCAAAGAAACTGTCAATAGCGCTCAACCCAGCCTGCGAACTGCTGCCGCAGCTCATTATTAAGCTGATTATTATTTGCCTTAACAAGATTTGAAAACGAAACGGCTATTTTTGCCACCCTTATGAAGCATATCAGGAACTTTTGCATTATTGCACATATTGATCACGGGAAGAGTACGCTGGCTGACAGGCTTCTGGAACATACACACACTATTGGCGCTAGGGATATGATGAACCAGGTGTTGGACGATATGGACCTGGAACGCGAAAAGGGAATTACAATTAAGAGTCACGCCATTCAAATGAATTACGCCGTTAAAGGCGAACAATATGTTTTCAATTTAATCGATACACCGGGTCACGTTGACTTTAGTTACGAGGTAAGCCGCGCTTTAGCAGCTTGCGAAGGTGCCCTGTTACTTGTTGATGCCAGCCAGGGCATACAAGCACAGACCATTAGTAATCTGTACCTGGCAATGGAAAACGACCTGGAAATCATTCCGGTTATCAACAAGATTGATATGGAAGGAGCAATGATTCCGGAAGTAAAAGACCAGATCATTGAGCTCATCGGCTGTAAGGATGAAGAAATACTTTTAGCGAGTGGAAAAAGTGGGATAGGTATTGAAGAAATTCTTGAAGCTATCGTAACCCGCATTCCACCACCGAAAGGTGATGTGGAGGCCCCGTTGCAAGCTTTAATTTTCGATTCCATGTTTAACAGCTTCAGGGGTATCATAGCCTACTATCGCGTGTTTAATGGTACAATAAGGAAAGGAGATAAGGTAAGATTCATTAGCACCGGTAATGAATATGCCGCAGATGAAGTTGGAAACCTCAAGTTTGGCCTTTCACCCACCAACGATGTTAAGGCTGGCGACGTGGGTTATATTATTACTGGAATAAAAGAAGCTAAAGAGGTAAGGGTGGGTGATACCATTACACTTGCAAAACAACCTGGCGAAATGATCCATGGTTTTGAAGAGGTTAAACCCATGGTATTCGCCGGCATCTTCCCTGTAGTTACAGAAGACTTCGAAGAACTACGCGACTGTATGGATAAGCTGCAGTTGAATGATGCTTCGCTTACTTATGAGATTGAAACATCACAAGCCCTCGGTTTCGGTTTCCGATGCGGGTTCCTTGGTCTTCTTCACATGGAGATTATCCAGGAAAGACTTGAGCGCGAGTTTAATCAAACCGTAATTACAACTGTTCCGAACGTAAGTTTCAAAGCATATAATTCAAAAGGCGAACTTGTAGAGGTGCATAACCCCACGGAAATGCCCGAACCTACGAAGCTCGACCGCATAGAAGAACCTTTCATCCGGGCGCAGATTATCAGCCTGCCGGATTATATCGGTAATATCATGACGCTTTGCCTTGGCAAGCGAGGTATTCTCATCAACCAGAGCTATCTAACGCCAACGCGGGTGGAACTAATATTCGAAATGCCGCTCACCGAGATAGTGTTTGATTTTTATGATAAACTGAAGAGCTCTACCCGTGGCTATGCATCATTCGATTACCATCCAATCGGTTATAGGGAAGCAGATATTGTTAAAATGGATATCCTTTTGAATGGTGAAAAGGTTGATGCATTAAGTGCCTTGATCCATCGTAGCCGTGCACAGGATTTTGGCAGAAAACTTTGTGAGAAATTAAAGGAGTTGCTTCCCCGCCAGCAATTCATGATAGCCATCCAGGCCGCCATTGGTGCTAAGGTAGTTTCGCGGGAAACCATCAGTGCAATGAGAAAGGATGTAACTGCAAAATGCTATGGCGGCGACATTAGC
>JAEZDR010000059.1 GCA_023433265.1 Bacteroidota bacterium
GCAGTGGAGATGTGTTTTAGTGTCTTTGTGTATCGCATATACGAATGAGTTCGTAACAAACATACGAGCATTTTCGTAATAACAATAAAAACAGGTTTGCGTTTTTGTTAAATCAATCCAAATTTCATTAGGTTATTTTGCAATCATGGACGTACAGCATAATGTTTCCCTCAAACCTTATAACACCTTTGGTATTGACGTAAAGGCTGAGCATCTTGTAGCCTTTTCCTCACTCGATCAATTGCAGGAAGCGCTGGAAATTTCGGCGGCAAAGCCCCGCCTGATTTTAGGAGGAGGAAGCAACGTGCTGTTTGTAGAAGATGTGCAAGGCTATGTTCTACTAAACCAACTTAAAGGCATTAGCCTGGTGAAGGAAGATGAGGAACATTATTATGTGCAGGCAGGGGCGGGGGAGAACTGGCATCGATTTGTGAGCCATTGCGTAAACGGAGGTTTTGCCGGCCTCGAAAATTTAAGTCTCATCCCAGGTAATGTGGGCGCATCGCCAATGCAGAATATTGGGGCTTATGGCGTAGAGATAAAGGATGTGTTTGATAGTTTGCAGGCATACGATATAACAGAAGGTAGCGTTGTAAACTTCAACAGGAGTAGTTGTGAATTTGGCTACCGGGAAAGTGTGTTTAAGCGTAGGTACAAGAACCGGTTTATTATTCTATCGGTTATTTACCGGCTTAACAAGATACCTGCATACAACACCAGCTATGGCGCCATCAGCCAGGAACTGGAAGCCATGGGGGTAAAGGAACTTTCTATTAAAGCCATCAGCGAAGCTGTGATACGCATACGGTCTTCGAAACTACCGGACCCGAGAAGCTTAGGTAATGCCGGCAGTTTCTTTAAAAACCCTTCCGTTGCACCTGCGAAACTGGAGGAGCTAAAGCAAGCACATCCTAACCTGCCTTCTTATCCCGGTGCAGAAGCAGGCACTGTTAAGATAGCAGCAGGCTGGCTGATAGAACAATGCGGGTGGAAAGGTTATAGGAGTGGTGATGCAGGGTGTAACGCAAAGCAGGCACTTGTGCTGGTGAACTATGGAAATGCGAAAGGCTCAGAAATACTGAGCCTTTCGGAAGATATTATTCAAAGTGTCTTTGAAAAGTTTGGGATAACCCTGGAAAGAGAAGTAAATGTTTACTAGCACTTAGTAGGCGCGCGCAAACAATACTCTTTTATTTGACGGGTTACCGGTAAGGATACATTTGCCATCTTCCATCGGGGTATCGAGCGGAATACAACGGATAGTAGCTTTAGTCTTCTCTTTAATCTTTTCCTCTGTTTCAGCAGTGCCGTCCCAATGAGCTGATATGAAACCTCCTTTTTCGTCAAGCAGCTTCACAAACTCATCCCAGTTATCACATGGCGTAATATGCTCGTTCCTGTATTGCAGGGCTTTGTTGTACATATTCTGCTGAATGTCTTCAAGCAGTTTGCTAATGTTATCTGCAAGGCCGTCAAGGCTCATGGTTTGCTTTTCTTTTGTATCGCGCCTTGCCACTTCCACTACGTTTCCTGCAAGATCCCTCGCACCAAGTGCAAGACGCACAGGGACGCCCTTCAATTCGTATTCAGCGAATTTCCAGCCCGGCCTCACATTGTCTTTTTCATCGTACTTAACCGTAATTCCCTTTGCTTTTAAAGAAGGAATGATTTCACCTTTTATTTTTTCGTCCAGAGCGGCTTTCTGTTCATCACCTTTAAAAATGGGCACTATCACAACCTGCAAGGGAGCTATGCGAGGAGGCAGAATCAATCCGTCGTCGTCGCTATGCGCCATTACAAGCGCTCCGACCAGCCTTGTGCTAACACCCCAGCTTGTAGCCCAGACATAATCCAGTTTATTATCCTTATCGCTGAACTTTACGTCGAAAGCTTTTGCAAAATTTTGTCCGAGGAAGTGAGATGTACCAGCCTGCAGTGCTTTGCCGTCCTGCATGAGGGCTTCAATACAATAAGTGTCTTCTGCGCCAGCGAAGCGTTCGTTTGCACTTTTCACTCCTTTTATTACCGGCATTGCCATATAGTTTTCGGCAAAGTCTGCATACACGTCCAGCATTTTTACCGTTTCTTCTATTGCTTCATCTTTTGTTGCATGTGCGGTATGGCCTTCCTGCCATAGAAATTCTGCAGTCCGGAGAAACAATCTTGTCCTCATTTCCCACCGCACTACATTGGCCCATTGATTAATAAGGATTGGCAGGTCGCGATAGCTTTGAATCCAACCTTTATACGTATTCCAAATGATGGCTTCGCTGGTAGGCCTAACTACCAACTCTTCTTCGAGTTTTGCTTCCGGATCAACGATTAGTTTTCCCTTCCCGGCCGGATCTGCCTTCAAGCGATAATGGGTAACTACTGCGCACTCCTTTGCGAACCCTTCTGCGTTTTTCTCTTCCGCCTCAAACAGGCTTTTAGGAACAAAGAGAGGGAAGTAAGCATTTTCATGACCTGTTTGTTTAAACATCCTGTCCAGGACATCGCGCATATTTTCCCATAAACCGTAACCATATGGTTTAATAACCATACATCCTCTAACCGCGCTATAATCTGCAAGTCCACCTTTGATTACCAGATCATTGTACCACTGGGAGTAGTCCTTTTCTTTTGATGTAATTTCTTTACTCATAGTTTTCCTTTCGTGCCGGCTGCCAGTTGTTAGCTTTTAGTGTAACATTAACAGAGAAAATGCGTTAAACAGCTAAGAAAAAGTGTCAACTTTATAGGCGGCCGGTAAGGCGCAAATGTAAACAAGTAAAACATAGAATTTTAAACTCGTGCATATGCTAAATAGATTTACTGTCTTCGTTGTAGTTGCGGTTGTTTTTAGTAGCTGTGCAAGCGCCTACAGAACCGGGCAAACCCCTGATGATGTATATTATTCACCTTCGAGCGAGGTGGTGGTGAAGCGGACCTATGAAAGCGATGAAAGAAGGGCGAAACGATACGAAGAGTACCTTGACAGGCAGGATGACAATTATGTTCGGATGAAAGTGCGGAACAGGAACCGCTGGTCTTCAATTGACGACTATGGTTACTGGAATGATAGCCGTTACAATTATCATTGCCATTGTACGTGCGCACCTTCATACGGATTTAATTATAACAGTTACGGAAATACCTGGTACTGGAACAACCCTTTCTACCCGGTGATTTTCTATAAGAATCCACAGATATATACAGCTCAACCTTCAAAGAGTGCTGTGACTGCTTTTCAGAATCCCCATTTCAATAATAACAATGGCTATTACAACCCAAAGCTAGGTTCTGTTAATGGCTATAGTAATAGCAATACCAATTCCAATGGTAGTATTATCCGGAGAGTGTTTACACCATCTTCGTCCGGTACATCTACTACCAATCCCAGCCGTACGTTTGAAGGGCGGACTCCTTCCAGCAGTGCAGGCGGCAGGAGCGGAGGATTTAACAGTAGTGGAAGCAGTAGCAGTACGCCTCGTGCACCGCGTAATTAGTGGATCGTCAACAATACTTGCAACTTTTATTCAATACCCTTCGTATGAAGAAATGTTACCTGCTAGCGCTGGCGGTGTCAGCTTATACTATTACCGAAGCCCAGTTGCCGTCGGATGCACTTAGAAACTCCTGGTATACTCCTTTAGGATCGGCTCGCTCTGTAAGTGTGGGAGGTGCCCTTGGTGCACTGGGAGGTGATATTTCATCGAACCATACCAATCCTGCAGGGCTAGGTTTTTACAGAACGAGAGAAGCCGTTATAACTGCAGGCGTTTTGAACAGTATTGCGGATGGACAATACCGGTGGGACAGTGTGACAAGGGTTGAGAAAAAAGTATTCAACTACGGTACTATCGGAGTGGTAATTGGAGAAGGAGGGTATGCGCCCAAGTGGAAGAGTGAGGCGGTAGCATTAACATTAAACCAAACTGCAAGTTTCAACAATCATATTCGATATCGGGGGTTGAATAACTTTAGCTCGTTCAGTGAGCAATACGTAGAAGAATTGACGCGCGATGCAGCGGATGTTTTGGCGGCGGAACGTAACTATATCTATGGATCATCCCTGGCATTTCGTACCTACCTTGTAGATTCTACGCATGATGCCAACGGCGTGTTTAATGGTTACAGGAGCCTTGTACCGCTTGGCAGCCAGGGTAATCCCTATGACGGGTTGAGGCAATACAGAGATGAGCAAACTTTTGGCGGCATTCATGAGCTGGCTCTTGGATATGGTGCTAATACAAACGATAAATTGTTTATTGGCGGTAGTTTAAATATCCCGATTATTTCATTCAGGCGCGAATTGTTTTATAAGGAAGAGGACGCGAGCGGCAAGACGGATAATGATTTCAACTATTTCGAATTCAGGGAAACATTTCGCTCATTCGGAATTGGGCTGGGGGTGAAGTTGGGAGCTATTTACAAACCGGTTGAATATTTAAGACTTGGGCTTGCTTTTCACACACCACAAATCATTTCTTTTAAGGACCAGGTGCGGGCAAGTATGACGACCGATACGGAAGGATATGCCGGTGTGTTGTCTGAGAGCAGTGATAATTTAAATAATGGTGCCGCGGGAAAGCGGGAATACAGGTTGTTGACCCCATGGAAAGCTATTCTTAGCGCTGCCTATGTATTTAGGGAAACTCAGAATACCAGCAAGCAAAGAGCTTTTCTTACCGCTGATGTAGAGTATGTAAACCATAGAGG
>JAEZDR010000079.1 GCA_023433265.1 Bacteroidota bacterium
GCCGTGGGAGGTGTAGTGGCAGCAATGACTGACCCTTCCGGAGATGGAAATGATATAGGCCGAATTATAAAAGGAGCGGCGATAGGTGCGGGTATTGGGTTTATGGGAGGGTTTGGAGCTGCGGGAGGGTTTAGAAATATTTTCCCTCAATTGGTGGGAACTGCAACTCATTTGCATGAGGTTAATTTGGATGGTGAAGGAAAAGGAAAGTATGAATCCCAATTTGAGGAAAAAAGAATAAAAGATGGGGCTGGCGACATCTACAAATTTCGGAGTAAGTATTTTAGAAATTCTCCTGGCCCATCTGAAAAGATGTCGTCTAGGCCGCCTAAAAACTCAAAACAAGAAGGACAGTATTTTAGAGTCGGCAAAACGTTAGCATATGGAGTTACGGTTACAAAATTTTATACGAGGCGAAACGGAAAGCAGTTCACTGTTTCTTCGATTCATTTTGCACCAGCAGCTTTCCATTCAAGCGAAACGCTATTTAATGTAATGGGGCACGAGTTAGGTCATTTACAATTAAATATAGATCAAGCCGAGCAGGGTCAGGATCCTGCTACTTCTGATCAACATCATAATGTTATTTATCGATGGCAATATGAAGTTGCTAAAGCCATGAATTGGCGGGTTTTAACACAGCATTTCTGGCGTGAGGTTAATAACTTGAATTTACAACCTGATGCGTACGCTGATCAATGGATGTTTGATTCTATAAAATTTTTACCCCGATTCTTCAAAGTCCTATGATGAAACATCGTTTTTTGCTTTCAATAGTTGCAACTGTTTGCTGTTTCGGTTGCAAAATTGAACCATTTGAAAATGTACCTGTGGAAGTGTCTCTGAAATATAGAATGTGTTCGGACTCTGCTGGTCGGTCATACCATGTGGTTTACCAACAAATTGCTAATACCTCCGATCAATCTGTTTATATGTTCCAGCCAATGATTTTGTTGTATGATGCGGATGCAGTGTTTGATTATGATTCTTTTTACGGTGAACTTGGGTGTGGTCCTGGTTTAGGTGTTTATGGAAAATTTTCTGCGATAGGCTATACCAGCAAGATTGAAAACACTTCCCAAAGCACATCTTGTGATAATTTAATGGAAAGCAAAGAACGTCCGCCTTATGTACCTGCGATAGTTGATTCTTTCATATTCTATCGTAATCACCTACGCAAATTGCGGAGCCTTGATAGTCTTCAGCTAAGTGTTGAAAAAGGGATATGGATGTTTCTTGGCCCAAAAGAAACAGTATGGAAGATATACTTTTTAGATAGTTTAGAGTTGAGATATTCCAATTTTGACTCTATAAAGGTCAGGACAATGTATCCATTCGAAAAAGATAACTTCAAAAAACCATATCATAGCAGCCGCTTTCCACTTCCAAAAACCTTTAAAGGTTACTATCTCTATGCTGACGAGATAATTATTGATTCTTTGGTTTTGCGGATTAAAAGCTAAAAGCTTAACAAAAAAGCTTTAAAGAACGGTTATGTTTATGTGTATCTTAGCAGTGAGAGCACGGAGCCGGTTTACTTTGACGATTTTGCAGTTACGCACGAGCAGGGAAGGCTGATACAGGAAGATCATTATTACGCCTACGGGTTACGCATAGCCGGTATTAGCGCAAGGGCGTTTGCTACATTGGACAATAAGAATCGCTACCAGGGTGAATATGCTGAGCATGAAGACGAATGGGATGTGCATTATGACGACTTTTTCCTTCGGACGTACGATCCGCAGGTTGGAAGGTTTATCAACATAGACCCTTATGACCAGTTTGCCAGCGGGTATGTGGGGATGGGATGTGATCCGGTGAATAGTGTGGACCCGAGTGGGGGATTTGTTTTTGGAGTTGCAAATGCGTTTCAACAGGGATTGGTGATTGCGGGGATAGGGGCTGCTATTGGTGGTTTTGTTGCCGCGTTGACTGAGCCAAATGGAGAGACGGATCCGCTAGGTAGGATCGCTAAAGGTGCGGCAATAGGTGCTGGGATAGGTGCTACCGCAGGTGTTCTTGTTGCTGGTGCTCAAGGTTTATTTAACCAATTTCCTACAGGTGAATTACTAGAAAAAACCATAAACATTGTAATTCATCACGGAAGCAAAGAATATGACCAAGGAGCTGGCGGAAAACTCGGTGGGCATGTCATGATAAATTTCGAAGGTGAACAAGATGTTTCAGGTTTCACAGGCTGGGGGTTAAAGAAAAATGGTGAACCGAAAGAAGTGCCGCTTTTTCCGTCTAAAAACCCGATTGACCCAGAAAATTGGAATAGTGAAATCCATGGTTCCGAGGCCTATGGAGATATGGAGACGCTACTAAGCGGTAACATTGTAACAGATGAGGGAGTCAAACCTGCGGGATTAACAACAGTCTTCAGGATTAACGTAACCGAAACTCAATATCTCAAGCTAGAAAACTATTACCAACAGGGTAAAAACAAAAGTCCTTACCCTTACACTCAATTTGGAAAACGATGTGCTTCTTCGGTTTTTAAGGCACTAAAAAAAGCAGGAGTAATAAAAGTACGGTTTTTTTTAAGTTCATTTTTTAACGCATTTAATCCTGGAGCGTTGTTCAGATTTCTTAAAAACAAACTAGTACCACACCGTACAATAGAAAATTTTCGCGGAATTGAGGAAAGTAAAGAAGGGTTTAACAGGTATGGACAGTAGATTTTCATTTATAACCATTGTTTTAGCAGCAATTTTAGTTAGTTGTGCTGGAAATGACAGGCAACAGGCTCTGTCGTTTAAGAACGAGACCAAGTTTTCAAAAAGGTTGACTGTGTATCATAAGGTTTCAAATAAGGTCTACACGTTAAAGAACTTCAAATCTGTTACACTGAAACGAATGAGATTTGTAGATGCGAATGCTTACTATTATATACTAAAAGTAGAATTAGAGTCATCACCAGAAGTGGAAAAGTTTTGCGGTGGCGGATTGGTCATTCGAAGAATGGGTAATAAAGAGTTATATTTAATTCATACAATTCGCAAGATGGCCTATTTTCCATGTAAGTATCTTAAAGACGTTGATCTAATCATACGTGGTACTGACAAAGAACTGATAATCACCGAAGAAAGCATTAGAGTTATTGATATTTCAGGAAATTATATTCTTATCGAGTAAGGTCTTCTATGAACCAAAGGGTTGTTGCTTTTTCAAATATTTAATTGCCGAAAGTAACCTCTTCACAGCAATTCTAACATCGTCGTAGTCGCCAAAATATAAACAGTTGTTGCCGCCGCCATTGATAACTCTACCAGTCCCAATATGCAGGGCATGAACTGAATGGGACGTGCATTATGATTAGTTCTTTTTAATGAGTTTCGATTAGCAGGTTGGAAGGTCATAAACTTAAACCCGTATGACCAGTTTGCGAGCGGGTATGTGGGGATGGGGTGGATCCTATAAATAGTGTGGACCCGAGTGGGGGGTTTGTTTTTGATGCTCAAGCCTTAGATCAGATATTGTTGTTTACGGGGATTGGGATGGCCGTGGGAGGTGTAGTGGCAGCAATGACTGACCCTTCCGGAGATGGGGATGATATAGGACGGGTTATAAGAGGGATTGCTGTTGGAGGGGCGATAGGGTTCGGAATAGGTTCTGGAGTTTTTGGAGATATTTTATACTTAGGAAATTCTTTACTTGACGTATTCAGGAGTGACCTAGAAATCGACAACAGGCAAATTCGCAGATCACTGACAGATGCACAGCATGCTTTGAAAGAAAAGATTAATGCCCTTGAGGAAGAGGGTGAGAAAGAAAAACGAAGATTTAAAAATAATTTTGGCGTAGACGATAAGGAGTCAAGGAACAAAATAAAAGAAGTTCTTAAAAAAACAGAAGATGCGGTAAATCAGTATAAAAAGAATGCGGCTTATAAACGAAAAATAAGACGTACGTCGGACTATGATGATGAAACATTTGCTTATGTAGATCCTAATGATCCGGAAAAAAAAATTAATCTTGAGAAGCAGTTTTGGAAGGCTAGAAGAAGAGGTTATAACTCAAGGCTCGGAACCTTGGTTCACGAAATTACCCATTTTGCAGACATCGGAGCTACTCAGGATCATCAGTACTCAAAAGATGGTGCAAAATTCTTGACCCGAAAAGGCAACGTTCATTTGGCTCTTGAAAACGCCGACAACATTGAGTATTTTATAGAAAAAGTGAGGTTATGAAAAAAAGCAAAATAGTAGTATTGATTATCTTGATCATTTTTCTACAGGCTTGTTCAACAAACAATTTCCATAGATCAAACAACATGCAGTTGAAGCAAAAAAGGTTATCACAAGTAATTATCAGGGATTGGCCGCGATTATACACTCATTCGGAAGTTTTTGTTAGGAGTGTAGATTCAATTTTGGTGTCATGTACTTTTTTTAATGATTCTGATTCTGATATTTATCTATATAGGCCTTTGCTTCCAGAGCCCTCTGAACTTAAGTACAATGTTTTTGGAATTATTGTAGAGAGAATGCCTGTTTTGAATCACAACAGAGTTGTTCGTTTTCTAAATAAGATGGATTCAGTTTTTTATGAAGGGTCAGGCAAAGGTGGTTATTTTGTTTTACCTTCAAAATATGTAACAGAATACATAATGCTTAAGCGGAAGAGTGCGTTGACTTTTAATTCGAACGTGGCATTGTACTATGATTTTTCAACACCTAGAAAAAACGGATTCAAAGAGTTTTCTTTGAGTTATCATGTGTTTATGCCGCTGATGCGTGAACCTGGCCAGCAACTTTGGGAAGTCGATCAAGATAGTGGAGAATTGAAACCGGTGTATATAGAAATTTCAACCCTTCCTGCGAAAGAAGTTGAACGATATCTTAACAGTTCCACTCTATTTCAAATACCATAGTTGATGTTTTACGGTAGTTTAACAACAGCACCAGTTCTTCGAGGAGTTAGCGCAGCGCTCCTCGAAGTAATGACAAGTGCGATTCTCTGAATCGCTTATGGTAACGTTGGTTGTTCTGCTGCCAACAGGTTGCCCGGCTGGGGAAAGGGCAGCAACGGCTAGAGTATCCCGTAACTTATCTACCTGTGTTTTTTATAATGTTGATAGCACCTTACTGCCAGGAGCAATACAAATGGAAATAAGGCTATGTTTATTTCCTGGGGTATTACAGCCCATAACAGAAGGGTTGCTGCATGCAGTATGGCTGCGGCAAGGAAATAGTAACGTGCTATTTTCGATCTTCGGTTTAGCAGGAAAGCAGCAAACAGGTGGGTAGGCAAAGCCCAAAGCAGGTTGAAGTTTTTTTGACATACTGTATGTTCGGTTCCCACCCACATAAAGAGGACAAGGAAACCTAGCAGGCCTGTTATGACAAAAAGGGCAGCATCATACACACGCAACAACCTCTGCGCGCTCCTTTTCTTTGAGAAGCTAAACAAAATAACCACAGCGCTAAATACGCTCAGTACAACCAATGGTGCATGATTCCAGCCTTTCTCCTGTTCTTCAGTGGCTTGATAAAGTATGTTGCGGCTGGCCACTATACTTCCGCCGGCCGTATGGCTGCTGTCAATGCCCTTCATCAGGTAATCGGGGAGGAACATTGCCGTATGATCATTGGCTTGTTTATCCAGTTCGCTGCCAAGTAGTATGTCGATACCTAGTTTACTCCAGGGCTTGCCACCGCCGTCGAGGTACTGATGGAGCATGTTGCGGTAGGTGGTGTTATCATCTACAATATTTTGCGAGGTGGTAAAGCCTGCATGTTTCTTAAGCAGGTCGCGCACACGACTGGTGCAGTTGTCTTTTAAGAAGTCATACTTATAGTATCGGTTCTGCGGCAGCAGGTTGGTTTGTATAGCATGGTAGAGCGAGCTTTTTTGTTGGCAACTTAGATTCAGTTCCTGTTCCACTACACTGCGCTGCTCGTATTGGTAGGTAGAAAGAAATTCGTCAGGTGTTTCCATTGAAAGGAAATAATCCAGCTTACCTCTAACAAACTTGGTATAGAATGAAGGGTCGTTAAAGTCGAAAGTTCCCCAGTTAAAGACAATGTCTGTACCCCGCGCGCTGTCTATTACCCGCACAGCGGTATGGCCGAATGTAGAATAGAGTTCCGACCCCGGTGCGCAGGTCAATACACTTATGCGCAGCTTGCAATCCTGCCCATAGGTAAAAATCTGCAAAGCCAGCAGAAAGGAGAGGAGCGTTGTAAGTTTCTTCATTGCTTGCTATTATATAACTTCTACCTGGTTGCGCAGCAGGTCCTCAAATACATCTGCTTTTCTAATAAGGTGATAGTTCCCGTCCTTTACTAAAACCTCTGCAGGTTTTAACCTTGAATTGAAGTTGCTGCTCATCTCGTAGCCATAAGCGCCGGCATTGTAAAATACAAGAGTGTCGCCCTCACGTACTTCGTTTATCTTCCTGTCCCAGGCAAATGTGTCTGTTTCGCAAATGTTTCCTACCACAGTATAAATGCGCTCTGCTCCTGACGGGTTGCTAATGTTTTCAATCCTGTGATAAGCATCGTAAAACATAGGCCGGATAAGGTGGTTGAATCCTGAGTTAACACCTGCAAATACGGTTGCTGTCGTTTGTTTTATTACGTTTGTTTTTACTAGAAGATAGCCGGCTTCACTAACGAGGAATTTACCCGGTTCGAACCACACTTCCAGTTTGCGACCTGTTTCCTCTTCATGCTTAGCAAAGGCCTCTGCTACCTTTTTTCCCATCTCATGGATGTCTGTTGCCACATCTTCTTCGTGGTATGATACTTTGAAGCCGCTACCCAGGTCAAGGAACTGCAGCTTTGGGAAATGATCAGCCAGTTCAAAAAACACTTCCAGTGCCTGCAGAAATACGCCTATGTCCTTTATTTCGCTGCCTGTGTGCACGTGTAAGCCATTTACATGTAGGCCTGTGGTCTTGAGTATGCGCTCGATGTGCCGCATCTGGTGAATGGAGATACCGAACTTACTATCGATATGCCCCGTAGAGATTTTATAGTTGCCACCCGCCATAATGTGCGGGTTTAACCTGATGCACACAGGGTAGCTGTCGCCGTACTTGTTACCAAATTGCTCAAGAATAGAAATGTTATCTATGTTTATGTGAACGCCCAAAGCCTTTGCTGTATCTATCTCGTCAAAGTGAACGCAGTTGGGGGTATAGAGTACTTGTTGCGGCTGAAAGCCGGCATGTAAAGCAAGCTTTACTTCATTGATGCTTACACAATCGGCATTTGCGCCGTATTGCTTCATTAGTTTCAGGATGTTTACATTAGTGAGAGCTTTACAGGCATAAAAGAACCTGGCATTACAACCACTAAAGGCGGTGGTGAGTTTACCTAGCTGTTCCTGCACTTTTTCAGCGTGGTAAACGTAAACGGGTGTACCGAATTGCGAGGCTATTTCGTTGAGTTGTTGCCGGGTTAATTGCATCCGGCGAAGATAATGCAAGAGGGCAGTGAATAATGAGACTACAAGAACCGGAGGTGTAAAAAATGGGTTGTAGTTGCCATCAGCAAATGCTACCCGGCAGGAGGCGGGTCTTGCTTAGGATCGGTTTCGTCCGACTGTTCGTTGGAGCCCTCATCACCTTCATCTACTGAACCAGCGTCAAGGGTATCATCATTATCCTCTTCTGCAGGTACATCCTGTAATAATAATTCGCCTTGTTCGTTTACCACTAAACCCGTTTCTTCATCTACCGGGGCAGCTTCTTTGCTCATGAAGTCGCTGGGGTTGATGATGGTGGCATCTACCTGCTGTTCGCCCATCACCTCTTTTATTTTAGGCAGGTCTGCAGCCGAGTTAATGCCGAAGTAGTCCATGAAGGATTTAGAAGTAGCATATACCAGGGGCTTGCCGGGCATGTCTTCGTTGCGGCCGGTAATGATAATCAGTTCTTTTTCCAGCAATTTCTGGATGCTGTAATCGCTGTTTACTCCCCTGATGGATTCTATCTCACCTTTGGTGATGGGTTGCTTATAGGCAATGATGGCAAGGGTTTCGAGCGCTGCGTTCGAGAGGCGTTTTAGGAACTTCTCGCCATTAAGCTGAACGATGGTCTTATGAAAGTCGGGCTTTGTAAGAAACTGGTAGCCACCACCGCTTTCCTTTACTTCGAACGCAAAGAATTCTGATGCGTACTTTTCTTTGATGCCGGCAAGGCAGCTTTCAACCTGTTCGGTGGAGATACGTTGTTCCATAAAGCCAAACGCATTGTTGATGAGTTCAACAATGTCTGCACTGGACAAGGGTTTGTCACTGGCAAAGATTAATGCTTCAATATGCGGTATAATAACCGATAATTCCATGTATTCTGTTACAGCTAGCTATTTAATTGTATTAACCTTGTAGCGCAGCAGCACCACTTACAATCTCTGTAAGCTCGGTGGTGATGGCAGCTTGTCTTGCACGGTTGTATGATATCTTAAGCGAACGGAGTAATTCGTTAGCGTTTTCTGTGGCTTTATCCATTGCCGTCATCCTGGCTCCATGCTCGCTTGCATGTGCGTCAAGTACGGCCTTGTAAAGTTGGGTGTTCAGGATCTTAGGCATCAGTTCCGCTATCAACGCTTCTTTGTCCGGTTCAAAAATGAAGTCAGCCTTAATTGTTTTTTCTTTGGTTTCAATTTTCGGGATAGGGAGGAAGCGCTCTGTTACGAATCTTTGTGTAGCCGCATTCTTGAACTGGCTATATACGATTTCCACCACATCAAATTCCTGCTTTTCAAAAGCTTCGCGGGCAGCCTGTGCTGCGGCCTGTACACTTTCGAAAGTAAGGTGGTGAAAGATGTCCTTATAGGTTTCAGTTGTTTTATAACCGGCACGTGTTAAGCTTTCCCAGCCTTTCTTACCAATGTTCCATACGGTTACGTTGCCCCGGCCGTATTGGGCCTGGTAATTATCCAATACGGATTGTTTAGCCGCTTTTACCACGTTAGCGTTATAGGCACCTGCAAGGCCACGGTCGCTTGTAATCACTATTAAAAGTACCTTTTCTACATTACGGGTTTCTGCCAGCTTAATATTCATATCACCCTCAACATTGCTGATGATGTTGGTAAGCACTTCCTGCAGCTTTTGTGCATAAGGGCGCATCTGGATAATGGCGTCCTGTGCCCTGCGTAGTTTAGCAGCGCTCACCATTTTCATGGCTTTGGTAATTTGCTGGGTACTCTGAACTGACTTAATACGGTTACGAACTTCTTTTAATTGACCGGCCATTGTACAAGTTTAAATTCATGGGGTTAAGCGCTGCCCGCTATGGCTGGCTTACCCTTTAAATTGGCGGCAAAAGTAGCAGAAACGCCTGTATTTTCCATTATTACACCTAAAAAACGTGCAGCAATAGCGTGTGCTGTGAATAATCTGTTTAAAGGCATGGAGATTTGGCGCTTAATTTTGCGGCATCTAAATCTGAACGATGAATTTCAACCTTAGCTCTATTCCGGAACGTACGAAGCAGCCCCGAGATTTTGGACTTACCATGGTGATGGACAAAGGCCTGAGTCTTAATGAAGTAAGCAACTTTTTGTCGGTGGCCCAACCCCATGTGGACATCGTAAAGCTGGGTTTCGGAACCTCCTATGTAACACCAAACCTTCGGGAAAAGATTGAAATATACAGAAAGGCGAACATGCCTGTTTACTTTGGCGGAACTTTGTTTGAAGCATTCCTTATCCGGAACCAGTTTGACGATTATGTTGCTTTACTGCAGGATTTTGGAATAACGCACATGGAGGTGAGTGATGGGTCTATTACCATTCCGCATGCTGAGAAATGTGGTTATATAGAAAAACTCACCAAATACGGAACCGTTCTAAGTGAAGTAGGTAGTAAGGACGCCACAAACATAATGGCGCCTTACCAGTGGATTGAACTCATGCGGGCAGAACTGGAAGCAGGTGCATCCTATGTAATTGCTGAAGCAAGAGAGGCTGGTAATGTGGGAATTTATCGCGACAGTGGCGAGGTGCGACAGGGCCTTGTACAGGAAATTCTTACCCAAATACCCCAGGAAAAGATTATATGGGAAGCTCCTCAAAAAGGGCAGCAGCTTTATTTCCTTAAGTTGCTGGGTTGCAACGTGAACCTGGGAAATATTGCACCTTCTGAAGTTATTCCGTTGGAAAGTATGCGAATTGGCCTTAGAGGTGATACCTTTAATCTTTACCTCAAAAAAGAAGCAACAGTGTAATGGCAACTTATGGTATCATTGGGTACCCTTTAAGCGGATCTTTCTCCCAAGGCTATTTTGAGGAGAAGTTCCGTAAAGAAGGTATTGGTGATGCCAGGTTTCTCCCATTCCCTATACAACGCATCGAGGAACTGGAAGATGTTTTGGAAAAGCAACCAGAACTAAGGGGCTTTGCTGTTACTATTCCTCATAAAAAAGCAGTGGTGGATTACCTGTACGAAGCATCGCATGTGGTGGAACAGATCGGTGCCTGTAATTGCATCAAGGTAAGAGGAAACATATTAACCGGGTACAATACTGACGTAATAGGTTTTGAGCAATCGTTTGTGAAGCAACTTCAGCCCCACCATAAAAAAGCGCTGGTGTTGGGTACAGGGGGTGCTGCTGTGGCGGTGTGTTATGTATTGCGCAAGCTTGAAATGAAATACCATTATGTTAGCCGGCAGAAAGTAGCTAACTGTATTTCGTATAACGAGATTAATGAAAAAGTGTTGCGTGACTATCCTGTAGTGATAAACTGCACGCCATTGGGAATGGTGCCTAACATTGAAACTGCGCCGCCCATTCCTTACCATTTACTCAATAAAGAAAACTATTTATTTGACCTTGTTTATAACCCTGCGGTTACCCGCTTCTTAGCGATGGGTGAGGAGAGAGGGTGCACTACAAAGAATGGCTACGAAATGTTGATTATTCAGGCTGAAGAAAACTGGAAAATCTGGAATGAACAATAGGAGGCTATACAGCCGGCAATGAATACTATGCTAAAGCTACCGCTACAAGACTATGAATTTAAGCATCAAAGCACCTCCTGTAAGTTGGTAGTACCCATCTATGATGTAGTGAGGCTGCAGTTTTACCAGAAACTTGCTAAAAAGCCAGATGAAAGATTTCCTTACTGGGCAAAATTGTGGCCTTCATCTATTGCACTAAGCGAGTTTCTTGTAGATGCTCCACAGATAGTGCAGGACAAAAAGGTATTGGAATTAGCGGCAGGACTCGGGCTGCCCTCCATTGTGGCGGGTTTGATAGGAGGAAAAGAGGTGATATGCTCAGATTACGTACCCGCTGCGCTGTTCACGATGGATACGTCTATCAGGGCAAACGGCATGACCAATATAGATACCCGCTTGCTCAACTGGCATAACCTTCCGCATGACCTTGAAGCCGACGTGCTGCTGATGAGCGACGTGAACTATGACCCTGCTGATTTTGATGCCCTTTACGATGTGTTTCACCGGTTTCTTAAGCAGGGCGCAACCATCGTTCTTTCAACACCCCACCGAATGGCTGCAAAGGCGTTTGTAACCAGCATCTCGCATTGGTGTGTTCAGCAGGAACACAAGCAGGTAAGAGAAGGCGAACTGGTTCATGATATCGTCTTATACGTATTACGTGCCTAAATCGCTTCCTGTTAAGGTTACTACCGCAAGTATAAGCAGATCTATGTTACAAGGGCAGCGCTTACTTTGTCTAGCTGAATAAAAACGCTACATCTTCCTCGCTCAGGTTTTTTACAAAGCCTTCATCTTCTGCTACGAGGGTTTCTGCAAGCATTTTCTTTTTCTCCTGTAGCTGAACGATCTTTTCTTCAATCGTATTGCGGCATATCATTTTATAAGCAAATACATTCCGCGTCTGTCCAATGCGGTGTGCCCGGTCAATAGCCTGCTGTTCGGTGGCCTTGTTCCACCAGGGATCGAAGAGGAAGACGTAGTCAGCGGCAGTGAGGGTAAGACCTGTATTGCCGGCCTTCAGGCTTATAAGGAAGACAGGTGTAGTGCAATCGTCCTGTTGGAAAGCGGCGACCATTTCAGCCCTTTGGGCAGCCGGGGTACTCCCATCAAAGTGGAAATAAGCTATGCCCCTACGGGTACACTCTTCAGCCAACAAGTTAAGCATTGAACTGAACTGGGAGAAGACAATGGCCTTGTGGTTGCCGATATTTTCAAGCTCATCCATCAGCACCTCTGTCTTTACAGATACTTTGCAGTCCATTTGCTCAGATGCGGGTAGCAGGAGAGGTGAATTACAAACCTGCCTTAGCTTTAGCATGCCCTGCAGCACTGCAAGCTTGCTTCTGTTAAGACCTTCCGTCTTTATCCCTGTCAGGATGCTGCTTTTAACCTGCTCCCTGATGTTTTCGTACACTTCCTGTTGTTCGCGGGCCATACTGCACCAAAGAATGGTCTCGGTTCTTTCGGGGAGGTCTTTTGCTACCTGTTCCTTCGTTCGTCTCAGCACAAAGGGAGCTGTAAGACGCTGAAGGCTCTTGATCTTTTCTTCGTCTTTGTACTTATCAATACCGTCAGCATATTCTTTTCTAAAGAATTCACGGCTACCAAAAAGCCCGGGTACAACAAAGTTTAGCTGGCTATACAGATCGAAACTATTATTTACCACGGGTGTTCCACTTAGCGCTATACGCATTTCTGCATTTAACATTGCTACTGCCATCGCTGCCTGTGTAGACGGGTTACGCACATTATGGCTTTCATCAATAACAGCTACTCCGTAAGCTGTTTCTGTCAGCTTATCTACGTCGCTCCTGAGGGTGCCGTAGCTAGTGATAAAAACGGAGGCTCCGCCAGCAAGCTCAACATCTTTCCGGTTGTTGCCGTGGTGAACAAAGACCTTGATGCCAGGACAGAACTTTTCCAACTCATTCTGCCAGTTGTACACTAGTGAAGCGGGAGCAACGATGATGTTCCTGCTTGTTGGATATTTCTCCAGGTAGTATGCAAGGAAACAGATAGTTTGAAGCGTCTTTCCCAGTCCCATATCATCAGCAAGGCAAGCTCCTGCACCTGCCTCGTGGAGGAGGGCCATCCATTCAAAGCCTTTTTGTTGGTAAGGCCTTAAGGTGGCAGTGATGGATGCCGGTAAAGCGTACACCCGCTCATCCTTCCACTGCCAGTTCATCCATTTAGTCCACCAATCTTCTTTAACGACCTGTACGGTGCTACCGGCGTGATTGAATAGTTTGCGTTCGCTGATAGCAAGGAACTTCGAAACGTGAATCGTATCCTTTTCAATCTTTGCGTGTTTTAGTAAAACAGCATAGTTGTTTATCCAGTCCTCGCCAAGGACACCTAAACTGCCATCCTTCAGCATAATAGCGCTTGCCCCTGAAAGGATGGTTTTTTGCAATAGGTTAAGAGGGATTGATTCCTCGCCAAAAGAAACACGCATTTGCATGCCTATGAAACTTCCTTTTTCGTGCGTATTGGTAATGGATGTAACCGGTGGATGGGCTGAGTAGCGGAAGTGCTTCAGCATGTCAATGCCAGCTATTTCAATACCCATCTCAAGCAGTTTGTAGTATGCTTTCAGAAACCATTGCCTGGATTGCGCTTTAGCAAAGGAGAGATAGTAATACCCGTTCCGCTGATTGCTAAAGTCATGATGCAATGCTTCCAATGTTGCCACGAAATCCTGCTCAGCTTCTTTGTTTCTTTTTACATGGTAAACTTCGCCCTGGAGATGTATTTCCACCACCTCCTTAAACGGGCCGTCCAACACAAAGCCTTCATAAAGCCATTGAGGGGTTAGCATCAGGAAGCTGTCATTCAGTTCGCTCAGCAGCACCCTGTTGATGGGGGTAACTTCCAATGCTGTCGTTTCAAACAAGTTATTCCTATCAACCGGGTAATCCTCTTCCAGTTTAGCCAATACTTGTGCACGAAAAGCCATTTCATCCTCCAGCAATCCATTTACTTCACTGCTGTTGAGCCAATCCAATGCCTGGTGGTCCTTGAAGCTAAGCAGGAAGTATTCGTTCCGGCTTTCAAGAAAATAGTCATACCTGTTGAAGGCGGAAAGGGGGTAGAGGCTACCATTAAGGTCTGCTAAGGCTTCAACCCAGAAGCGGCCGTTCTCTTTGTGGATTTTGAAGCTAAGTTTGGGTTTAATGCTGCTTAGGGAGCAAGGCTGCAACCGCACATTTCTGCCATTGTTTGCCGGTTGTTTATGGTACCATCTAAGCAGGCCACTGAAAGGTTTCAGCACTTCCATCTGCTGATGCAGGTACCGCTTTAAAGCCTTGTCGGAAAAGGATTGAATATCAATACCTCCGCGCTGCCGTTGAAATCTTTGCTTTATGGCATGTTCTTCCCTTTCCATACCCTCGCCCGAAATACTTTGCAAAATGTCCTTCACCACAGGCGGCAGTGAATGAAAAGCTTTTTTAATCTCCGTCTTATCAAGTGGTTTTATGTTGAAACTGATACCTTTAGCTGACTTATTTATATATAAACTTTCAAAGGGAACCCCGGTAGCGCCAATAGCAGCCGGGTTTAAAAGCAGTGCCACCTTACTCTCAATCTTCTCTTTTGCCATGAAGTTCAAAAATAGAACGGCAGGGCAGGTTAAGC
>JAEZDR010000115.1 GCA_023433265.1 Bacteroidota bacterium
GTGTATGTTTGAGGGAAAAGCAGGGCAGAGGAGAACTAGTACATAGTACATAGGACATAGATTATAGACAGAACCGGGATAAATAGTGGGAGAGATTATGGGTTCATCAGCGGTTTTTGAAGGGAGATTGATGGGGCGGTGGGGACTTTGGCTCCGGAGGATAGAGATTGCATTCCTGGCTGAGGCATCGGATCGTAGGGAGCAGTGTTCCGTAACTTTCGTTTTCAGAGGAGAAAGATCTCTCCACTTCGCGCTCCTGCGTCGCGCTTCGGTCGAGATGACGGCGTGGGAGTTGGGCTTCGGAGGACAGAGATTGCCATCTCGATAGCTATCGAGACTGTTCCTCGCTCCTCGCAAGGACGCGCTTTTAGATGTGCCTCCTGGCTCGCAATGATGACGGCGCGGGGACTTGGGCTACGGAATCAGAGATTGCTTTCCGCCGGTGGTCGGACAAGCTTTCGCCTGCTTCATTCTTCCGCAGGCTCATCGCAAAGACGCGGGCCTTCGTTTTTCAGCCTCGCAAGGATTAGCTGTTTGAAGGGCTTTTGACGCTCTTGCGTCACTCTAGCCTCGGACTTGCCTCGGACTTGCCTCGGACTTGCCCCCCAAAAACGGGTTGTTTTTGGGGGTGATGGAGAAGGTGTGTTCTGGTGAATAGTGAATGGTGAATAGTGAATAGTGAATAGGCAATAGTCAATAGTTGTACTTGCCTATGAAAGTTTTCTTTCTTAATTGTTACTATTATGGTTTTCTTTTCGCTCCATCCTGGCGCTCTCTTCCTTCCTGTCTAAGTACTAAAATCTGTGTACTTAGAGAAAGATCCTTCGACTTCGCCTCTCCTGCGTCGAGGCTTCGCTCAGGATGACGCGCAGTGATGAACTAGAGAACGCTGGCGGTGAATGTTGAATGCTGTTCGTTCCGGTTAATGGCTGCTAATGCCAGATAATTCCCATTCGTTCCCATACGCTCGTTATCAGAGAGAGAAAGATCCTTCGACTTCGACCAGGATGACGGGCAATGATTAACTCCCCTTCCTGTCTATGTACTAATATCTATGTACTAATATCTTCTCCCCCTAATTGGACTGTATCATCTGCCTTTCTTCTTTCAAGGCTACATTCATGTACCAGCAGGCTGCCAATACCAGCGACGCTTCGCGGCTGCTCATGGTCTTTTCAGTAAAAATAGGATCACCGCTCTCCAACTCTACCTTGCAACTGTTGATAATTTTCTTGTGCTGCTGTTGGCTAACCGTCATTTGAATGCCTTCGTTTTTGCTGAACATGCAATGGTAATCGCACTCGTTAAGGTTTACCACAAATTGGTTCTGCCAGTGATCTATAACGATTTTTCCTACTTCCGAACCATAGGCGTTTTTAAAAACAATGCGGCTTTTTAGGATTCCCTGCTGTTGTTCAATGTAATAAAACCCGTGGTCTTCATTGTTAGATAATCGCACCGTGTGATTGCTGTTGCTGTATTTGATTACCGCATCGCTGGAGCCGGTTTGAACAAACCTGTATTCCGTGTACTCTGTCGTTGACTTTTGCAAAATACATTTCATAATGGGTGGGTTTGAGATTACGATGTAAACCAATACAATTTATTTCAGAACCCGCAGGCTCCAACAGAGAAGTTATTAACGGGAGCCAACCATCTTTTCCACAGCCATCCCCTAAAGGGGCTATTGGGCTTGCTTCTTTTTCATCATCTCATCCAAAGCTTTTTGGTACACGCGTGCATAGTTTTGATGATCCCTGAAGTTGGTGGTGAATACATGGTATCCGCTAAAGTCTGCTTTAGCTACAAAGAATAAATAGTTTGTCTTAGGTGCGTCAAGCACTGCATCAATGCTGGCTTTTGAAGGAGTGCAAATAGGTCCCGGTGGCAGTCCCTGGTTGCGGTAAGTATTGTAAGGACTGCTGGTTTCAAGGTGCGCATGGAGTACCCGTTTGATAGTAAAATCTTTCACTGCAAACTTAACTGTTGGGTCAGCTCCCAATGGCATGCCCTTTCGGAGCCTGTTGATATAAACACTTGCCACGTTGCCCTTTTCATCGTTCTTGTTGGTTTCTTCTTCTACTATGGATGCGATGATATACACCTGTTCTTTAGTAAGCCCTGATGCTGCAAGTTTTTGCTCTCTACCGGCTTTACTCCAGAAGTTCTTATGTGCATCACTTAGCTTGGTCATAATGCGTTTCATGCTGGCGGTCCAGTAGTATTCGTAGGTATCAGGAATAATGAGGGTAAGAAAGGAAGTGCTGTCCACTCCCCATTGCCGCAGGGAATCATTATTGCTGATGTAATCCATTACCCTTGAAGAGTCTTTATCAAACTCTTTTTCTATAAGGGCAGCAAAATCCTCGTGCAGCCTTATTTTGTTGATGACGAGTTTTACCGGGCTTTGTTGATTATTCCTAAGCTTACGTACAATCTTTAGGAGGCTTTCACCGTTTTCAATCTCAAAGCGGCCAGGTTTCAGTTTATCCCAAACACCCATATTGGCGGCCAATAATTGAAAAGCTGAAGGATGTTGCAGCAGGTTTTCTTCTGCCACCTGCTCCATCACTTGTTCTTTTGCCGGCTTGCCATCCCTTACAAAAAGAAACTCTTTTTTACTCTCGAAGGCGGTGCCCGGCATAAGGGCCAGGTAAGCAATGACGGCTGCCATTAAAGCAGCAAGCACGAAAATGAGGACTAGTAACTTCTTCATGAAGGTGACGAAACTAAGTGAAAAACATTTTTTCTCATCATGAAGCTCGCTGCCGGGTATTTTCACCCCGCTGACAATAATCATTTAAACTTTTTGCAGTTCTAATCATCTTTATATTATAAACCCGCCTTATGCGGAAGCTGCTAGTTTTTGTTTTGTTTTTCACCCCCTGTTTTACCGCCTTTTCACAGGTGACCTGCGAGGACAGCCTTATCAACTGCATTGGAGAGTGCGGACAGTTTGATGATTACGACAATGATGGTTTCTGCGATCATGGCCTGATAGATAGCAGTGTATTTAAAAAGAAAAAACCTTTGGTTACCCCTGATAGCAGTGCGGCAACGAAGCCTAAAGCGGCTGCGGTTAAGCCACTGCCGAAGAAAGAAAAAGCGCTTAATGCGCAGCAACATGACAGCAGCAAGAAAGCTGAAGCTCCAAATTTTTTTACGCCTGTCAACGATAGTACCCTAAAGGTTGGTAGCTCAAGCCGGGCAGAAGTACAGGAGGCGCCGCCCTCCCCGCAGGTGCAAAGGAGGAAAAAAGAAAGGACAACCTATCACTTCTTCTCTGTTGCTATCCCCCTCACATTGCTATACATAGGTCTAAACATAGCCGTTAACCGTAAAAGACTGAAGAAAGCCAGTTTCCTCAGAATCTGGGACTTGCTCCTACTTATCACCTTTGCGGTTTCTGCCCTGCTGGGCCTCCTCATTGCATTGAAGATCAACTACCAGCTGCATCTTCCCTATCTAAAACCGATCTACCTGGTGCATGTGGACTTTGGGATTGCCATGACGGTGATCTGCTTCTTCCATGTAGTTAAGAACTGGAGCTTTTATGTTCGGATGTTCAAGGCGCATAAGGCAAGTGCCGCATAAAACGGCAGCCATTGTAATACAAAGTGTTAGTTATTAACCTAATTTAATTTTCCCCTTACGGTAAAAACCTGTTATTTTGCCGCCTCAAAGGTTTTAAATGAAGATTCTTTTTCTGATATTGATTATAGTGGCCTGCCTGGTACTGGCGTTTGTTATTTTGGTACAAAACCCAAAGGGCGGCGGTCTTTCCGGTGCTTTAGCCGGCTTTAATAACCAGATTATGGGCGTAAAGCAAACCACTGACGTCCTTGAAAAAGGCACCTGGATATTTGCTACTGTTATTGGCGTTCTCTGCATATTGTCGACCCTGTTTTTGAGAGATACCGGATCTGACAACAATAACAGGTTCAGGGACTTAAATCCAAACGCTACTAAATCGGCTCCTGCTCCGCAAACACCTGCACCGGGCAGATAATAGCCTATTGTAAATAATTAAGCCGCTCTAAACAAGCGGCTTTTTTTTATGCAAAAAGCTGTGAAGATTATTGTTTAATAGCGGCAATCTTTTCGTTGAAATAGGCTGCTTTCGCCGGATACATTTGAACTAGTTTCCGGTACAACTGTATTGCCTTGGATTGTTTTCCCTGTTTGAGGAGTACCTCTGCCATGGCTTCTGTAACGATTTCCTTAGCCTCGTTCGAGTTTTCGGCTATGTCTTTAATTACGTTTTCCAGTTCAGGACTTGTTCCCAGGTCGACCGGCTGGGTTTCTCCGCGCTTCATTTCCTTGAGCCAATCGGTAAATTTCCTCACCTTCTTAGCAAACTTATCCTGCGGGGGGGTGGTTTTTTCTACATTAATACCCTGTGAAGCGAAATAATCAACAGTGTGATAGGGCTCTGTTGCAATGGGTAGTTCAGCATTGTCATCTACAGGTTGGTTAAACTGTTTAGCCTGTTCTTCCAAAACCCTTGTAAGCGCAGACGGCACTTCCTCCTGCGAAACCGGTTCTATTGCTTCCTCCTGCTGCGCAGTTGCTTCTCCCCCTGGAGCTTCGAATGTTTCTTCCGGAGTTGTTTCCGATGCTCTGTATTCTTCTACCGCAATTGCATCTTCTGTTACGCCACGCGCCTCTGTAGGTTCTACCTGTGGCTCAACTTGATCAGTGGGTGTACCAGAAGGCTCTTCGTTGGTAATCTCCTGGAGAGGCTCGTCAATGGCAGGCGCAACTTCCGCGGCCTCAGGCGTCTCTTCAACCTCAACCTTCCTATCCTCTTCCCTCGTTTCCGAAACAGTATCCTCTACCTGATGAATAACACCAGGTGGTGGTGCCGGTGCGTCCTCGTTTGCAGGGGCTACTTCCAATTCGTATTGCAGGTTAACAATGGGGGATTTTTCATCCACCTCTATCATCTCCTGTAATTTATCTGTTGGAGTTTCACCGGTGGGCTCGCTATATTCCTCACCCGGCGGAGCGATGCGATTAAGTTCGTAGTGCAGCCAGTGGGTATTAGGAAAGTAAAGAGAGGTTTTATACAACTGCTCCTGGAAACCGGGGTGATCCTCCTGCTTCATCTTTTTGGCAAGCAACAACTGAACTACTGAAAAGTAGGGCTGTTGTTGTGCAATGGTTTGCAGCTCTTCAACTGAAACTTCCTGCAACGAATGCTTGCCGGTTAGCATGTGAACAATCTTTCCTTCTACCATGTTCATGGCGTGAAAATAGTGTAAGCCTACCAGTTAGAAAAAATGCGATTGAAAATCTCATCGCTTAAGTTGCGCACAATGTCTTCCATCAATTGCGCCTCCGCTTGTTGTAGCGTAAGGTTTGCTCCAAAGTCAAAATCGCGGCTGACGTCGAACTCCTGTATCTTATTAGTAAGCGAGTTATTGAAAACGATATGAACACCTACGGTTAACCGGTTTCCTGCCGACCTTCCCTGCGCAACGGTAACGGTGCTAACCGAATAGTTATTTACGTAGCCGCTTATTTGATAATGGGCGTCATCGTTAGCTGTACGCGTAAGCCTGGTTTGATTAATGATACGCTGCTGTACCTGCTCCGTAAGCCTGGAACTCAGCTGTGGGTTTACATAGTTAGCCCGGTTTTCGATGTAGCTTACTTTTACGGTACGCACCTCCGGAGGTATGGTAACGTCCCTGAAAGTATAGATGCCACACGAGTTGAGCAGGGTAATTAACACTACCAAAGTGTAAAGCCTCATGAGGGTAAACTTACTCTTATTCATCTATATGATAATCTTTCAGCTTTCTATATAGTGTGCGTTCGCTAATTCCTAAATCTGATGCAGCATCTTTCCGCTTGCCCCTGTGTTTTTTCAGCGCCTTTAAAATCAGCTCTTTTTCCTTATCAATCAGGTTAAGACTTTCCTCCACCTCTTCATGCTGATGTATACCCCCGTCGCGCGGAATTATGAGCGGTGCAGGCTGACCCGGCAAAGCAGACACGCCATATTGGCTAGCTACCACAGGTGCCGGCATGGGGTGATGTTCAGCGCCATTCTGGTAATCTGAAGCAAGGGCCTCTCGCATAAAATGTGGGTTTTGTGTTGCAAGTGCAGGATTCTGCAGTACTTCAAAAAACATCTTCTTCAGTTCCGTTACATCTTTCTTCATATCGAAGAAGAGTTTATAAAGAATCTCCCTTTCGTTGGCAAACTCCTGGGAGTTGGCGGCTGAGGTAGCCAATACCGGCATCCTGTTTCTGAAGCCGTGATCCGGTAAGAACTTTCTAAGCTGTGCCGCTGAAACTATTGGCTCTTTGCTAAGCACGGACACCTGTTCTGCTATGTTTTTCAGTTCGCGAACGTTGCCCGGAAAGCTATAGTTAAGCAGAAGGTTACGAGCATCTTCGTCCAATTGGACGGGCGGCGTTCTGTAACGTTCAGAAAAGTCGATTGAAAACTTGCGAAACAGGATGAATATGTCTTCTTTCCTGTCTCTTAAAGCAGGAACACGGATTGGAACGGTGCTAAGGCGGTAATAAAGGTCTTGCCTGAATTTGCCGTTGTATGTATTCTCAAGTAGTTCCCTGTTGGTAGCTGCTATCACCCTTACGTCCGTTTTCTGAACTTTTGACGACCCTACCCTGATAAACTCTCCTGTTTCCAACACCCGCAGCAACCTTGCCTGCGTACCCAAAGGCATTTCTCCTATTTCGTCAAGGAAAATCGTACCCCCGTTTACCGTTTCAAAATAACCTTTGCGGCTATCCACAGCTCCGGTAAAAGCGCCCTTTTCATGCCCAAACAGTTCAGAGTCTATCGTTCCCTCCGGTATAGCGCCGCAATTGACGGCAATAAAAGGATTGTGCTTACGTGAAGAAAGGGAATGTATAATTGATGAGAAAGCCTCTTTTCCTACCCCGCTTTCGCCTACAATAAGCACGGTGAGGTCGGTGGTAGCAACCTGTACGGCAACGCTCAGAGCATGATTAAGTTCTGGTGCATTGCCTATGATACCAAAACGATTCTTTATTAATTGAAGATCCATTGTTCAACACGGTTTAACAGGGTTTCTCAGCTCACAATTTCGCCAATGAGTGTGGCCTGCGTGCACTGGTTAACCCTTACTGTTACATAGTCGCCTTTTTTATATCCATAATTACCTTTCGGAAACACAATTACTTTATTCTGGGTATTGCGTCCCATCCAGTCTTTATCACTCTTCTTGCTATCGCCTTCTACCAGTACCTCAAAAGTTTTTCCCAGGTCTCCCTGGTTACTCTCGAGCGACAGACGATTTTGTAGTGAAACTATTTCCTGTAGGCGCCTTTTCTTTACATCTTCCGGAACATCGTCAGCATACCTGCGCGAGGCAAGCGTACCGGGCCTCTCGCTGTAAAAGAACATATAGCTCATATCATAGGCTGCAAACTCCATGACGGAAAGCGTGTCCTTATGGTCGTCTTCGGTTTCGGTGCAAAAGCCTGCAATTACGTCAGAACTGATACCGCAACCGGGTAGAATTTCTTTGATGCGTTTCACTTTGGCCATGTACCACTC
>JAEZDR010000163.1 GCA_023433265.1 Bacteroidota bacterium
TTGTTGTGCCTCTCCCCTACCCTAGCAGAAGTTTGGGCGATTATGGCGAAAATGGACATATAGGAGGCTGATAGGACAAATGGGGTTGGTTTCAGGTTAACCGACGGGGTGCCGCTAAAGGGCACGAGGCATTTTTGCATTGCTTTTTTAGCGGGCAAGTGCCCCGCAGGGCAGGATTTCATATTTCATTCCTCAGCAAAAGCGATTGAAATCATTGATGTGAACTGATTGCGGAGTATTACCCTGACAGACCGGCAAACTCTCCTCCCGGAAAGGGTGCAGAGAGGAGATTTTCCCCAACGCCCACAAAAAAGGCTGGTGTTTAAACCAGCCTTTCTTTTATTATTAACCTAGTGAATTATCCTTCTGTTTCAAGCTCCATATCAAGCGCTTCTATTTCAGCAGCCGTCAACGTAGTTACACCCCCTTCACCTTCCAGGATATAATGGGTGGCGATAAACTTCTTAACATGGTTACGCGTTTCTTTTGGCAATGAATACTGAATATCCCAAAAGTTACTGCTGTTGTGCTTACGCATAGCTTTCTGAACCTTAGAAGGGCCAGCGTTGTAAGCTGCTATCACCAGCAACCAATCGCCAAACTCTCCATATAAGCTCTTCAACATTTTGGCAGCGGCGTGGGTGCTCTTTGTATAATCGCGGCGCTCATCTACCCTGCCATTGATTTTAAGGCCAAGGTTCCTTGCCTGTGCCGCCATAATCTGCCAGGGGCCGGTTGCACCTGCAACGGATACTGATTTTGCTTTGAGATCGCTTTCAATCACTGACAAATACTTCAGCTCCTTAGGAAGGCCATATTGTTCAAGAATACCATCGTATAACTTTAAATAGCGCTGTCCCCAGGTTCTTAAAGCTTCCAGCCTTGAGCTCTCCCGCCTCGAATATTCTTGTACAAAAGGAACGGCTTTGGGGCTGATTTCAAGGAAGGCATCCTCGTTTCGGGTGCTTCCTACGCCATTATTAGCTGCAAAAAAACTTTGAAACTCTTTTTCTCCTCCTGAAGAGACTACTGCTTTAAGACTGTCTTTGTTCGTATCTGTGCCAAGTGTATGAATACCAATGTTACCGCTGGTGAAGGACATTAAGGCAAACGTGAAGAAGATCCAACTATATCCTACAAACGACTGAAAGATTCTTAATACTCCTGCTTTTACAACACTACTTTTCATTCCTAACGGATTTTAGTTAACAATCAGCGCACGTCTTGTGGCCGGAGAGGCGTCATTACCTCGAATTAGAACTTCTGTTTATCCAATAATCAGTTCTTTAATGTGTTCTTAATATTCACTCTCCGCATATCTTAGGCACGAAAAGCGGAGGCAAAGGTACCAACCCCTTGCGGGCGGTGGTGTTAAATGGGTTCAATAATAACGCCGGAATGTTAAGAGAAACTGAAAGCAAACGGCTAACTTCCTGAAAACAAGGAAAATAACGGGGGTCCCCAGACTGTTAAACATATTATAAAAGGACGGGTAAAACTTCATATCCCATTGTAATACAGTTGTTTTTACATTTCTTTTTGGGGCAGTTGTTGCCCTAACCATGAACAGTTATCCCTGGATATTAAAGCCGCATATTGCAATAAAAAAGCCGCTCGTGTTAACGGGCGGCCAATAAATAGTTGGAATATAAATTAAGGATGAATCGGCTTCTTTTCGTTTTCCTGTATGCCGTCTTCGATTTCCTTCTTAACGCTGTCCTTTGCGTCCTTAAACTCACGAATACCCTTGCCAAGGCCTCTCGCCAATTCAGGTATCTTCTTACCACCGAATAATAAAAGAACGACAAAGATGATGAGGATCCACTCTGGTAGTCCCGGCATGTTCATGAGAAGGGAAGAAAGCATCTGATTAATTTTTGTAAAGTTATGCAGATAGCTGCAGACTGGTGCGAAGGTAACAATAATTTAATAAAAAAGCGGAACCGTACAAGTACATGTTCCGCAAATATATTAGGGCTGCTGTTATTATTTAACACGCTTCTCCTTAATCCTTGCACTCTTACCACTACGCTCGCGTAAGTAGAAAAGGCGTGCACGGCGTACTTTACCAACTTTGTTTAAGACTACAGACTCAACGTTAGGAGAAAAGTAAGGAAAAATCCTCTCAACACCTACGCCATCTGAAATCTTACGGACTGTAAATGTAGCAGTTGCACCCTCGCCCTGGCATTTTAAAACATCGCCACGGAAGCTTTGGATACGCTCTTTACCACCTTCTACAATTTTATAGTTGACGGTAACATTGTCACCGGCCTTGAACTTAGGATACTCTTTCTTTCCTGTAAGTTGCTCGTGTACAAACTGAACTGCTGCGTTCATGGGAAACTAATTTTTTTCGGACGGCAAAAGTAACATAGCTGTTGCAATTATCCAAAGTAATTTTAGCGATGCGGCCTTTCCAGGCAATTTTAACAGCCTTGGTGGATGGTGGTTACGCGCCCGCCTTCTCCAAAGCTTCGGTAGCCTCAAGGGGTTTAGGCGCAACAGCCGGTTTCCTTACACTAAAGTTGAACATAGGCGTTTGCCATTTGCCGTACAACCTCACCCACAGTGGCAGTATCATCTCCGTGCCACGGGCAGTGGTAATGTCGCCTAAATCTATTATGTTTTCCCGCATCCATCCAAAGCTTTCCAATAATTGGCAAACAGATTCCTTAGTTCCTTCATTGTTGCCACTCACAAATACGGTGTGATCTCCCTGTACGAGTGCAGGGTTTACCATTACCGGGTTACTCATGGTATTCAACGACTTGACTACCAGTAACTCAGGGTATCTCTCTTGTATAGCCTCCCCAAGGCTTTTATCATTACAGATAAACAAGGTGGGCGGAAAGCCTTTGCTGAAGTCTAACGGATTCGTCAGGTCCAGCATAACCTTACCCTTCAATATATCCGCTCCTACTGCTTCGAGGCAGTCAAAAGCCTTATTCCCGTTCATCGCAAATACAATGAGATCGTTGCCTCGGCTTACCGCTTCACGGAAGCTTGTTAAGGTTATGGCGGGGTTTTCAGCCAGCCAGGTGCCAATTCCGGGATTACCCCATCCATCTTTATCTGTTCTTGCCCTGGTGGCCGCTGCGTCGCGTGTTCCCATATACACCGTGTGACCAAGGCTAAGAACTTTAGAAGCAAGGGCCTGCCCTACAGACCCGGTGCCTAATACTGCAATGTTCATAGTTGTTGTTTTTAGCTATTTAATTAATTATGAAACAAACCTAGCTAGCTTATTTTAGCCCCGCAATAGCTGTCAATTTTGATAGCTGCAAAATGTTTTAGAATATGATTGTGAACGACACTGAGATGATCTTCCAGATTGAGGGCCGCAAATTCCATTGCGCCATGGATGTTACCATGCACTTCATTGGCAGCAAATGGAAAACGGTAGTGCTTTGGTACCTGAGAAATGGAAAGAAACGCTTTAGTGAGCTGAAACAACAGATGCCACAAATAACAGAGAAAATGCTGCACATACAGCTCAAACAATTAGAAGAAGACAAGCTGATTGAAAGAGAAGTATTCGGCTCCAAGCCGCCCTTGAAAGTGGAATATTCCCTAACACCATTAGGCACTACCCTCCTGCCATTGCTAAATGAAGTTGCAGCCTGGGGCCGAAATACAGGTACAACACTAGGCGAAATGATTAAAGTTGAAGCTGGCAAGTAAGCCAATTCTTCCGTCTCACGCAGATGAAAGAACTGATTTTCGTTAACTAAACCACATCAATTTATCATTTACCTTGCGCAGGTTGTGATTAACTCCGTTTTAGATAGCTGGCATCAGCGGCCTTTGATTATTTCCGGACCCTGTAGCGCAGAAACAGAAGAGCAGATATTGGAAACCGCCAGGAGGCTGGCTGCAACCGGCAAGATACATATGTTGCGGGCAGGCATTTGGAAACCAAGGACAAGGCCCGGCTATTTTAGCGGGGTGGGTACTATAGGTTTGCAATGGCTGCAGCAGGCCAAAAAAGAAACGGGCTTGTTTACATCTGTAGAAGTTGCAAGCGCCAGGCATGTAGAAGATGCACTTACCCATGGCGTAGATGCACTTTGGATTGGCGCCCGCACTACCGTAAACCCGTTTAGCGTGCAGGAAGTGGCAGATGCGCTTGCAGGTACGACCAACCCGGTGTTTATCAAAAACCCCCTGAATGCGGATATAGAGCTTTGGATTGGGGCAGTGGAACGCGTAGCCAAAGCCGGTGTTAAACATATTGGATTAATCCATCGCGGCTTCTCCGTTTATGGAAACACCCAGTACCGCAACGCTCCGATGTGGCACCTTGCCATTGAAATGAAAAGAAGATACCCGGAATTATTGATGATTTGCGATCCATCGCACATAGCAGGTAAAAGAAGCATCCTTTTAAACATTGCTCAAAAAGCAGTGGATCTGGATTACGATGGACTAATGATTGAATCCCACATAGACCCTGACAACGCCTGGAGCGACGCTAAGCAACAGGTAACACCTGAAGACCTTGAAGCCATGCTGGACAAGATTGCCTGGCGCAAGGAAAGTATAGATTCACCTGAGTTACATGCGAAACTGGAAACACTGCGCCGCCACATCGATCACATTGATGAGGAATTGTTAACCATCCTGGGCGAAAGGATGAAGATTGCAGAAAAGATTGGTGAATACAAAAAAGACAACAATATCACCATCCTTCAAACAGCAAGGTGGAACGAAATACTAACCCGGGCATTGAAACGTGCTCCTGAATTAAATTTGAGCGAAGAATTTATCAAACGGTATTTTGACGCTGTACACCTGGAAAGCATAAACCAGCAAACAAGGGTGTTTGAACAATCATAGGATATTACTTCCTGGTTAACTTATAATAATTCGCTCAACTCCAGCCAGCGCATCTCCTTTTGCTCCAATTCGTTTGCTATTTCGGTGAGTCGCTTGCTAATCCTGTTTATCCGTTCGTAGGGAATATCAGCGTCGCTAAGTTGTTCAGTTAGCTGTTGGCGCTCGGCTTCCAGTTGCGGTATCGCCTTTTCCAGTTCATCAAACTCCCTTTTCTCATTGAAGCTGAGTTTCTTCTTAACCGGCACGGCCCTATCTGCCACCTGCGTATTTGACACTTTTAAGCGCTCAAGGCTCTTCTCCTCCTCCTTCTGCCAGATGCGGTATTGAGAGTAGTTGCCCGGAAAGTCTTTTATTGCCCCCTCTCCTTCAAATACAAAGAGGTGGTCCACCAGCCTGTCCATAAAGTAGCGGTCGTGCGAAACTATCAACACACAGCCCTGGTAATCGCTTAGAAAGTTTTCCAGCACTGCCAGTGTGGGCAAATCAAGATCGTTAGTAGGTTCGTCCAGCACCAGGAAGTTTGGATTGCGGAAAAGGATGGTTAGTAGCTGAAGCCTTTTTCTTTCACCGCCGCTCAATGCAGAGAGGTAGGTATATTGTTTATCGGGTGGAAAGAGGAATAGTTCGAGAAACTGGGCCGCGCTTATACTACCCCCTTTTGCCAAAGGGAAGCTTTCAGCAAAGCTTTTTACGTACTCGATAACCCGCATGTCCTCCTTAAACTCAAGCCCTTGCTGGGAGAAGTTGCCAAACACAACGGTATCCCCCACATTTATCTTACCGCTATCAGCCTTTTCATTACCCTGTAATATGTTAAGGAAAGTAGACTTACCCACACCATTCTTTCCTATGATGCCTACCCGTTCTCCTTTATTGAATGTATAGTCAAAGCCCTTAAGAATCTGAATATCCCCATAGCTTTTGTACACCTTCTTCATCTCTACAATCTTACCTCCAAGCCTGCTCATTTTCACCTGCAGTTGGAGTTGGGCATCCTGTATTTTTTGTTTGGCCCTGGCTTCCACTTCGTAAAAGTTGTCCTGGCGCGACTTACTCTTCGTGGTTCTTGCGCGCGGCTGCTTACGCATCCACTCCAGTTCTTTCCTGTACAGGTTTCTTGCCTTATCAATACTGGCTGCATCGCTTTCAAGTCTTGCAGCTTTCTTCTCCATGTAGTTTTCGTAGTCCCCTGTATAAGTAAACATATCACTACGCTCTAGTTCCCATATCTCGTCGCACACGGCATCCAGGAAATAACGATCGTGCGTTACAAGGAGCAAGGTTACATTCTCCTGGTTAAGGTAATGTTCCAGCCATTCAATCATTTCCACATCAAGGTGGTTGGTAGGCTCATCCATCATTAACAGGGTATGCTTATGTTCAAAGCCAATATCTATCAATGTGCGCGCCAGTGCAACGCGTTTCCGCTGCCCACCACTTAGCGTACTCACCTGGTTACGCAGATGGTGAATGTTCAGCCTACCCAATATTTGTTTCACTTTGGCTTCAAAGTCCCAGGCACCAAGGTCATCCATCCTGCTGATGGATTCAGACAGAGCTTCTACATCTTCCACATCCACTGCTGCTTCGTAAGCAGCAATGGCATCCATAACGGGATGCTCCGCATGAAATATGTTTTCTACTACCGATTTTGTTTCGTCAAATTGAGGGTTTTGTTCAAATAAAGCGACAGTAACATCTTTATGTATCCAGAGCTTGCCCTCATCGGCTGTCTCCTTTCCTGCGAGAATGCGCAGCAATGTGCTTTTACCAACACCATTCCTTGCAATAAGCGCAATCTTATCACCTTCGTTTATATGAAAGGAAATATCATTAAAAAGAGGATTAATCCCGTAACTCTTGGTTAGCCCTTCCGCTGACACATAATGCATGCGGCAAAGATGCTAAATGTACGGTACAAATATTTTCTACTTTCTTCCTGGGCTGATTTTCTTGTCTTCAACTGTGGCAGGGGATGTGGCCTGTTGCTTTTTAGCTTCCTGCTGTTTACGTTTTTTACGGCCGAAGTCGCGTGAGTAGCTTAAACTAGCACCCATTCTATTTCGCCGCCCGATAGCGGTTTGGTTAATATCGAGGCTGCTGCGTGTAAATACAATTGCTTTCAGTTTGCCCTTCTCTCCCTCCCGAAGCAGGAATTGCGCTGAGAGATCGGGCAACCACTGCCAGTTGCCTGATTGAGCGGCAACCGTATTCCCTACATAAAAGTCTACGTCTGTTCCGGCAGTGATAATAATCTTTCCATTGAGGATGTTCTTGGTAAATTTAAAATTTAGCCTGGTTCTATCTAGCGGGTTATTACCGGAGGCATTGGTAAAAAAAGTTGCACTGCTATATACACTTCCTCCAACTTCAAACTCAAGTCCAAGGTCGGATAATAACCTTGTTACCGCTTTACTCAATACATCTCCCACGCGGCGCGAAATACTGTTAGCGCTAATAGAACGCACATCCACCCCGGTGCGTATTTCACCATAAGGAGCAAAAGAGTTGAAGGCAATCAACCATGTAACCTGCTTCACCATTTCACTGGTATCGCTTTCAAGTTTATTCAGGAACTGTGCAAAATTTGCATTCTGGGTAAGCGCCTGCGATGAAGGAAAGTCAATTTTAAAATCGATATCCGGGCTGCTTAACATACCCCTCAACCTTGCAATAACGTAAACCTCTCCCCTATATGCCCTGATGTTACTGCCGAGATCAAGGCTTTGATTACTCACTAATTCGTTCAGGCTTACTCTTTCTGCCACGTACTGGGCCTGCAGGTTAATCTTTGCATCAGCCGGGTCGCCTGTCCACTCAATATAATTATCCGAACCTCCGAGCAGTATAAACGGTTTGTGAATAAACGACTGGAAGTTGAAAGCATACAATCCTGACTCGATCATATACCTGCCGCGCATATCAATGCGCCCGTTATCGATGGTCATTCTTATTTTACCACTTCCCATCGCTTTAATAACATCGCCTGAGAGATCATCAAGCACTACGTTGACCTGTGCCAGTGGATTTACATTCAACTCCAGCGTGATGATGAGTCTAGTTCTGGGGTTAGCTGCAGATGTTAGTGCTACACCATGCTGTTTAAATACAATGAAATCGGCCTCACCGCTCTCCCGGCTATTTGTGGGCGGGATAGTTATTTGAGTGGTGTCGTTTACAGTTGCCTCAATGTGCATTGATAGATTGTCCTCGGGTCCCACGAGCGACATCCTGATATTTCCAATGGCTTTACCATAGAAATTGGAGTTATGATTCTCCCGGGTGTCTAATACCAACATGCGGCTGCTATACACATCAAACTGGTAACGCATGTTCTTGAAGCCCCGGTGGTAAAGTGTACCACTAACGGTACCAGTATTCCCATTCCTGTCTCTTACCGTTGTAGATCCAACTTCTATCTGGTCTTCTGCAAATTCCAGCTCGGCATTATCAATAAAATAATACACCTGGGTATAATCTACCTTCATGGATGCGTTCCTCAGCCTCGCAGTACCAATCAGGGTGGGTGCATTTATATCCCCCTTTAAAGTGATAAGGCCTTCTGCCTGCCCGTGGATGTCAGAAAACAACGAACCCAGGAACTGATTAAGAAATTTAATGCTTGCGTCATCCAACCTCACCTGGGTATTTAGTGATTCATCTGCCTTAGCCTTCAAATCGTAGGTACCCTCTGCAAAAAACCTAAACCCATCGTTGGGTGATTCTACTTTGAATGCAATCTTACTGTTGCTTGTAGGATAGTTAGCAGCAAGTTTAACGGCACCAATACTATCATCATTAATCCATAAATGTTCTGTATTTAAATCTGCTGTTAAAGCAAACTTCCCGAAGAAGTCGCTCATTTTTACGGTGCCGGTTGCCGTACCCTCTATCTTAGGATCCTTTAAAACAATGGGTAAAAAGTCGCCAATGTTTACTTTGTCTAATTTAACTAACAGATCGTTTGTATTGCTTCCTTCTTCCTGGTGAGTGGACACTGTAATTTCCTGGAAGCCAGAAGTAAAACGAACAT
>JAEZDR010000172.1 GCA_023433265.1 Bacteroidota bacterium
GTACATAGTACATAGATAATAGAAATGACAGATTTGGGCTTCGGAGGACAGAGATTGCTTCGTTTCTCCGCCTCGCAAGGATTAGCTGTTTGAAGGGCTTTTGACGCTCTTGCCACACTCTTGCTTCGGACTAGCCTCGGACTTGCCTCGGACTTGCCCCCCAAAAAAGGGTTGTTTTTGGGGGTGATGGAGAAGGTGTGCTCCGGTGAATAGTGAATGGTAAATAGTGAATCTATGTACTTGCCTAAATAAGGTTGACTTTCTTAATTGTTACTATTATGGTTTTCTTTTCGCTCCATCCTGGCGCTCTCTTCCTTCCTGTCTATGTACTAATATCTATGTACTAATAGCTATGTACTAATAGCTATGTAACGTAACTGCCCTTTTACTACGGAGTGACGAGAGGTGGGTGGTGAGAGGGAAAAGTTTTTAATTCATCAACTGTATTTACAGCCTGCGGGTTGCGTACTTTGCAGAAAACATCACCTTTAATGGATACCCTTAAGTTCGAAGAAGTTATCAATGCGGGATACAAATTCAAAGGCGAAAGTGCTAAAATAGGCGTGGGAATGTTAAACGGAACGGCAGTACCGGGCGCCGCTGTATACCTTCCCTTCAAAACAATGAACCGACACGGGCTCATTGCAGGCGCAACCGGCACGGGGAAAACAAAAACACTGCAGGTAATTTGCGAATGCCTGAGCGATGCCAGTATCCCCGTTCTCATGCTCGACATAAAAGGCGACCTCAGTGGTATTGCTATGCCCGGTGAACTGAACAGCAAAATTGAAGAACGGGTTAAACTGATGCAGCTTTCATTTCAACCAGCGGGCTACCCCGTGGAGTTTCTAAGCCTTAGCAAGCAGCCAGGCGCAAGGCTTCGAGCCACTGTTACCGAGTTTGGTCCCGTGCTGCTTTCGCGCATCCTTGGTTTAAATGATACACAATCCGGTATTGTGTCCGTTATCTTCAAATATTGCGACGATAATAAGTTACCCCTACTCGACCTGAAAGACTTTGTAAAAACCCTACAGTTCCTCTCTGACGAAGGGAAAGAAGAATTAGAAAAAACCTACGGCAAAATCAGCACCCAAAGCACCGGCACCATCCTGCGCAAAGTAATTGAACTACAACAGCAGGGAGCAGACGACTTTTTCGGTGAGAAGAGTTTTGAGGTAGACGACCTCATGCGCCTTGCATCGGATGGACGAGGCATGGTTAACATACTAAGGGTTACAGACATACAGGATAAGCCCAAAATGTTTTCGACCTTCCTGCTTCAGATGCTTGCAGAGTTATATGCGTCCAGCCCGGAAGAAGGCGACCTTGACAAACCAAAGCTTGTTATGTTTATTGACGAAGCACACCTCGTTTTCCAGGAAGCAAGTAAGGTATTGATGGATCAGTTAGAGTCCGTAATAAAGCTCATCAGGTCAAAAGGCATTGGCATATTCTTCATCACACAGAATCCTATGGATGTTCCTGCATCCATTCTTGGACAATTAGGCCTGAAGGTTCAACATGCATTAAGAGCTTTTACCGCGGCTGACAGGAAAGTAATTAAACAAACTGCAGAAAACTACCCGGAAACTACTTTTTACCAAACGGACGAGCTGCTTACGCAGATGGGCATAGGAGAAGCCATGATAACCATGCTGAATGAAAAAGGTATTCCAACACCTCTCGTACACACACTGCTAAGGCCCCCTTTCAGCCGGATGGACGTACTTACCGACCAGGAAATAGACAGCTTAGTAAATAAGAGCCGTTTGGTTAGTAAGTACAACACCCCCGTGGACAGCCATAGCGCCTACGAAATACTCACGGCCAAGTTAGATGCTGCTTCCGAGCAACAACAACGGGAGGCAGAAGAAGTGGCAGAACGAAAAGCCCGCCCACAGGCAAAAGAAAAAAGCTTGTTCGATCACCCTGTTGTAAAATCAGCCGGGCGCACTGCTGCTACCATCATCACCCGCAGTTTGCTTGGCGCCCTTGGCCTTGGCGGTAGTACAAGGCGCAGGAAAAGTTTGTTTTAAAACGGGGAAATGACGGCAGCCACCCGCAAAACCCTCGGCATTGGATTCGTTGTTGCTCTTGCAGGCGCAATCCTGCACTCAGGTAAAGCAATCTTTACAAAGCTTACCTATGCAGTGGAGCCGATAGATGCCGAAACAGTGCTAACGCTACGCATGTTGTTTTCGCTGCCATTCTATGTTGTATCGTTCTTTGTTTTCAACAGGCATATCACCCTGGGCTCCATTAAAAAAGCCGGGGTAATAAAGCAATCCATCTGGATTGGTTTGCTCTTCTACATCAGCGCCATCCTGGATTTTGAAGGACTAAAACTCGTAACCGCCAGTATTGAACGACTGATTTTATTTATTTATCCTTCGCTAGTCTTATTGTTTCTCACATGGTTCTTCAAGAAAAAAATAAAGCGTTACCAATACCTTGCGCTACTCCTCACGTACACCGGCATCCTGGTAGCTTTTATACATGAAGCAGCTTTAGTGCAATTTAGCAGCAGCTTCCTGCTAGGTTCATTTTACATCCTCCTGTGCAGTGCCGTTTATGCCTGGTACATTATACGCAATAGCCACCTGATTAATAAGATAGGCGTGGAAAAGGCCACAAGTATTACCATGACGTTCTGTGCGCTTGCTGCAGTGTTTCATTTTATAATGATTCACCCCATTGCTACCCTTTTCGTTTACCAGCCACAGGTTTATGTTTACTGCATTGCAATGGCGCTGGTGTCAACGGTTTTACCCACTTACATGATTGCCTATGGCATTAAAAAGATAGGCTCCGGCGATGCAGCTATTGTAAATAGCGCAGGCCCCGTATCAACCATTATCCAGGCACATCTTGTACTCGGCGAGCATATCAGCATCTATCACTTCATTGGCACCGCCCTTGTCATTGCCGGGATAGCGATGATCGGAAGGCAGAAATAATTGTACCCCTGCCAGTGTGTTCCACCTATTACCATTCATGTTCAAAGGTTTACCCATTAGCTTTTTACCCACATCAGAAGCTAAGGCTGGATCCAGGATCGGCAAGTTCCAGAATACCATGTGATTACAGAACTGGGAGAGCCGGCTGTGGGTAAAGCTTTACTGCCGTTTCTGTTTTTCTAGCTATGTTTGTTCCTCTCAAATCATTTCTCAAATGCCGCTTATAAAGAGTATTTCTGGAATAAGGGGAACCATTGGCGGGAAGCCTGGCGACACCCTTAGTCCGTTAGATGTAGTAAAATTTACAGCCGCCTATGGAACCTGGCTTGGCACACAATCCAACGGTAATCGCAAAATAGTTGTAGGCAGGGATGGAAGAATTAGTGGCGAAATGGTGCAACGCCTTGTTGTTAGCACATTAAATGCACTCGGGCTTGATGTAATAGACGTAGGTTTAAGTACCACGCCCACTGTTGAAATGGCCGTGAAGTTCCTGGAGGCTGCCGGAGGCATCATCCTAACGGCAAGCCACAATCCAAAAGAATGGAATGCCCTCAAGCTGCTTAACAGCGAAGGCGAGTTCATCAGCGGGGAAGATGGAGCCGCCATACTTGAACTGGCAGCAAAAGAAGATTTCAATTTTGCAGGTGTAGAAAAGTTGGGTAGCTACACACAAGACACTACTACTCTCGACAAGCACATACACGCCATCATAGAACACCCACTTGTAGATATTGCGGCCATTAAAAAGGCTAAGTTTAAAGTGGTGCTTGATGCCATTAACAGCACAGGAGCTATAGCGGTTCCTGCCCTCCTGAAGGCTTTAGGCGTTAAAGACATACAGGTGTTAAACGAAGAGGTTACAGGCAAATTCGCTCACAATCCAGAGCCGTTGCCGCAACACCTGACACAGCTTTGTAACGAGGTAAACAAGCAAAAAGCGCACATAGGCATTGCCGTGGACCCCGACGTGGACAGGCTGTGCTTTGTTTGTGAAGACGGATCACTCTTCGGCGAAGAATATACGCTTGTTGCCATTGCTGACTACGTGCTGCAAAATAAAAAGGGCAATACGGTAAGTAACCTCTCATCTACCCGTGCATTGAATGACGTAACTACCAAACATGGCGGCGAGTATCACCCCAGCGCTGTGGGTGAGGTAAACGTTGTTAGGAAGATGAAGGAAGTAAATGCAGTAATTGGCGGCGAAGGCAACGGTGGTATTATTGTTCCTGAACTCCACTACGGCCGCGATGCGCTGATCGGGATAGCATTGTTCCTTACTTACCTGGCTAAATCAGGGAAGAGCGTAAAACAGATACGCAGGCTATATCCTGATTACTTCATCAGCAAGAACAAAATAGAGGTGAGTAATGGCTTCAACATCAACAACATCTTTGGACATATACAGAAAAAGTATAAGAACAATAAGATGAATACGGAAGACGGCCTGAAGATAGAATTTGATAACGACTGGGTGCATTTGCGTCCCAGCAATACCGAACCTATCATACGCATCTACGCTGAGAGTAACTTTGAAACCACTGCGGATAACATAGCAAAGCGCCTTATGCACGACATTAAGGAGAGTATGTAATGCTCCACGCTTTTCAATAAACGAAGCCCTGCTGTATAGCGGGGCTTTGTTTTAAACGCAATCGTTATTTTTGCGCCCTCTCTTAGGCCAGAACCTACACCCAATTTATGAACAGCAGGATTTACTTCGACAATGCAGCCACCACACCCCTTGACCCGCAGGTGCTGGAAGCTATGATGCCTTACCTTACCACTCATTTCGGCAATCCTTCCTCTATTTACAGCTATGGCAGGGAAAGCCGCCTGGCGATAGAAAACGCCCGGAAAACGGTGGCGAAGATCTTAAATGCGCATCCTGCCGAAATATTTTTTACCAGTGGAGGTACCGAGAGCAGCAATACGGCTATCTGTGCTGCCGTAAGAGACCTGGGCTGCACACACATTATAACCAGCCCGATAGAACACCACGCAACGCTTCATACGGTTGAGTTCTTTAATTGCAATCACCAGGTAAGCCTTTCTTATGTAAACATACTTCCGAACGGGCACGTAGACGTAGAACACCTTGAACAATTACTGGCCGAAACAGAAGAGAAAACACTTGTAACGCTCATGCACGCCAATAATGAAATAGGCAACATGATTGACCTGATGGAAGTTGGTAATCTTTGCATGAAGTACAACGCCATCTTTCACAGTGATACGGTGCAAACCATTGGGCACTTCCCCTTCAACCTGAGGAGTACGCCTGTGCATTTCATCACCGGGGCAGGCCATAAATTTCATGGACCCAAAGGTGTGGGCATGCTCTATGTGAATGAGAACATTAAGATCCACCCCCTTGTACACGGTGGCTCACAAGAAAGAAATATTCGCGCCGGTACAGAAAATCTGTATGGCATAGTAGGCTTTGCAAAAGCCCTGGAAATAGCTACCGCAGAATATGCAACTGCCGGCACCAATGTGCACGATTTAAAGTTGTATATGATGGAACAACTTGAACAACATATTCCGGGGGTTTCTTTCAATGGCGATCCCAAAGGACGTAGTCTTTATACTGTACTTAGTGCAAGCTTCCCTAAAACAGAGAAAAGCGAAATGATCCTCTACAATATGGATATCAACCATATCTGTGCCTCAGGTGGCAGTGCATGCACAAGTGGCGCCGATGCCGGCAGCCATGTGATTCGTGCCGTTAACAACAATCCAAACCAGATCACTGTGCGTTTCTCCTTCAGCAAATACAACACTAAGCAGGAAGTAGATCATGTAATTGCAACCCTGAAAGATCTTATTTAACAGCAGATTTTTAACAACAGCTAACGGGCTTTTTGCGCATCTTGCAGGCATGATAGACACTGTTATCGGCCGTCTCAGGCTAATAGGCCTTATTGAAGGTATTTCCATGCTGGTTCTCCTGTTCATAGCAATGCCTCTTAAATATTTTGCCGATAGTCCACTGGCCGTTAAATATGTTGGATGGGCACATGGCTTATTGTTTATCATGTTTATGGCAGCCGCATTACATGCAACCATTTATTACAAGTGGCCTCTAAAACGGTTGGCCTACGCTTTTATAGCAGCGTTTCTACCCTTTGGGACATTTGTATGGGACGGATGGTTAAAGAAGCAGGAAGTAAAGCCTCAGTTTGCCAAGGCACAATAGCGGCCTTATTCCTGCAACAGTATGAAGCATGACAATGCTGCCTATAGCAAGGACAACGCATAACCCAGCCCTGCCCCACCAAGAACCACGAAGGCAGTATTTAGCTTTCTAAAATAGAAGCTGACAAAGAAGCTGACAATTGCAATGACCGTAGTACGCCAGTCGAACAGCGCCTCCCTGCCCATCTCAACTACTACGGCCAGGATGATGGCTACAGAAGCCATGTTTACGCTATCGAGAAATGCACTCATAATTTTTTGTTTTCTTAACCGGGCCACCAGTGGATTAAGTAATGCCACGAATAGAAAAGAGGGAAGAAAGATACCAACTGTTGCCAGGATAGCTGCTTCTACCCCACCCACCTGCCAGCCAATGAATGTTGCGGATGAGAATACAGGCCCGGGCGTTACCTGACCGACCGCAATAGCATCTACCAGTTGTTGCCTGCTGAGGATACCGGAGGTTACCAATTCTGCATCTAAAAAAGCAAACAGCACATACCCGCTACCATAGAGAATGGAACCGATTTTAAGGAAGACGAGAAATATCTGCATGTTTGACAGGTAAGCAGGCTGTGCAATTATTTGTAATAATACTACCGGGATAAATCCATTTGCTGTTTTATTGGATAGCCTCAAGTAATATAAAAGCATTCCCGCCAGCCCGGAACCAAACAAAACGTATATCTCATTAAACCCCGCTAATACGGCTGCTGCAGCTAACACACCCAGCACCCCGAGTTCGATAGATTTGAGCGCTTTTCTGCCAAGCGCAACCATCAATGAAATCACTATGGCTATGATGGCTGGTTTGATGCCGTACACGAAGGGTTGCACCTGGGGCAGTTCACCATACTGCTTATAAAGCCATGCGAGCAAAGCTGTTATTAAAACCGCCGGCACAATAAAGCAACTCCCCGCCACTACCAATCCCTTCCAGCCAGCCCTTTCCCGGCCTATGTGCATCGTCATTTCTGTAGAGTTAGGACCGGGGATTAAGTTGGTAGCTCCCACCAAATCGAGGAAATGGTCATCTGTCATCCACCTTCGCTTCCTAACCACTTCGTCCTGCATCATGGCAATATGAACTGCGGGGCCACCAAACCCGATGATGCCAAGCTTAAGAAACAATTTGGCAAGATCAGCTAATGCATGGCGCTGTTTACGCTGAACTGATACCGCCAATTCTTTTGCCATCCAAATTACTTTGAGCCAATAAAAGTAGCGTTCTTAATCGCTAATGCGAGTATTGAAACAAAACCAGTACAGTGGAACCCAATTATTTTTTCACAAGTAGACACCTAATCCTCTGCGTTGTTTTTAAGTTTCATCAGCAAAGTGTAAGCGTTTTTAGTTACAACCGTTTTACCAACCAGGCTGTTTTGTACACCGGTAAAACCATCATGATTGTCGGAAAGCACGACAGGCGTCATCCTGTAATGATTATCTTTTTCAACAACGAATACAAAGTGTTGGTTCTCCCATCGAACAATTGCGTCATCCGGAACTGCGGGTTGCAATGAATTGCTCAACTCTATTTCAGCATTCATAAACATTCCGGGCACTAATACCGGAGATTGATTGACAAACCTGCCATGAATCTCAGTGGCTCTTTCCTCATCCAGGTTCCTGTTGATCAAAGAGATCGTGGCCATGTGTTTCTGTTTTGGATTATTGTTCGTATAGCATGTCAACTGCTGACCCACCTCGAGGCTGCTAATGTCGTTTTCAAAAACAATCAGGTTGAGATGTTTGTTAGCAGTATTCACTATTTCAAACAACTTATCAGTCGGGGTTACATACTGCCCCGGCTTCACATATACATGACTGACGGTTCCGTTGATGGGGGCCCTTACCTCAACATAGCGACTCATGTTTTGGTGGGTCAGTGCTTCGGGGGCAATACCTGCAAGCCTGAGTTTTTCTGCCAGGCTTTTTACGATTGCAAGTTGGCTCTGATAGTCACTCAAGGTTTGCTGGTAAACTTTGTTGCTCACAGCTTGCGATTGGTTTAGTTCTTCCTGTCGCTTTACGTCTTCCTGCAGAAACTGCAGCCTGCTTTTGCCTACCAGGTAGTCTTGTTGCAACTGCACGTATTGCTGGTCTTCCACGCGAGCCAGCGCCATACCTTTCTTAACTACTTCTCCCGGCATTAGTTGCATGAACCTTAGGTACCCTCCCATTGGCAATGTAACGACATAGTTGTCCTGCGGAGGAACTTCAATAACGCCCTTTAGCTTTAACATGCGATTGATAGCCTTGCTCTCAACCACTCCTGTTGCAATGCCCGCCATCGTTACCTGTGCAGGAGTGAGACTAACTTCTTCACCAATTGACGTATTTACTTCTTTTCCGGTCTCTTTCAGCTCGCTCACGGGTGCGGAGCAGGCTCCAAAGAATAGAATTACCAGGATTAATACAATATCTTTCATGATCTGGTTTTTACTTGTTTGATGTTAATCGTTCTATTGCAATTGCTAATTCATTATGTTGTTGTAGCAGTTGCAGGTAATCTGATTGCACGGCAATGGCTGTATTTACAACCATCACCCATTCCAGGTATGCTATCTCTCCCGCTGCCAGTTTCCTTGATGCTGTAGCCAAAATAGTGTCGGCATTTGGCAGGCCTGCAGACGTGTATGATTCTAAAAGCTTTGCCTGTCTTTGATAGGTAGCCACTGCGTTTCGCAACTCAAGGCCTAACAGGGAAGCAGTTGCATCGGCCTCCTTCTTTCGCTGTACGATTAACAACTCGGCAGCTTTTATCCTGGAACGTTGCGCCTTTTGAAATATAGGCAGGTCTATGCCTACACTCACGGATGAAAAGCGCTTGGCGGGCCCGAAATACTTTTCATCAACATCATTTATTTTCTGCCAGCCTGTGATGCTCATATTGTTATAGCCAAGCGAAAAACCCGGCCACAACTGACTCTTTTCAAGTTGGTGTTGGTGCGTGGCCATAGCTATTTGCGCTTCGTACCATTTCAATACAGGCGAACTATCCATCGCAGCCATCAATGCCGGAGACGAAAATTTCCAATTATCAGCAGCAGGCTCAACATCTTCTTCTGTATGAAGTAGCTGTTTTAAACGGTTCTCAGCCATAGCAATTTCAGCTTCTAATGTTTTAAGCTGGCTGTTAATAAGCAGGTGTTGATTTCCGGCAGTAGCTTTTTCCAATACGTCCGCTTCCCCCGCCTTCAACCGCAGTTTTGATTTATCAACAACAGCAGAGAACAAACTATCTGCTCGCTGCAACAATTTCAATCTTTGTTTCAGAAGAAGGAGCGTGTAAAATGTTTGCTTCACTTCTGTGGCTAGGTTTTGCGATCTTATGCTTGTACTGATTTTACTTAATGCCGTAGCATCCCTGCTTACTTGTCGCTGCCTTTTGTAAACGCCCGGAAGCTGAAATGACTGCGCAATAGAAAACCGTGAGTCATTTGCAAAACTGTTTACCTGCCCGTATTCAATTGACAATTCGGTTCTATCCGGATTGAAAGCAGTACCTTCCAAAGCATGGAAATATTTCTCTTCCTGCCTTGCAGCCTGCATTAATGGATTAGCAGACAAGGCGCGATCAATTGCCTGCTGTAAACTCATTGACTTTTGTGCTGAAACAAATACAGGCAAAAGGAACAATAGACAAACAGTTGCCGCTTTGGGCAGATGCTTCAAATGCCTAAATCCTTTTTCGAACAGAATGTATAACATAGGTAATACAAATAGTGTTAGAAAAGTAGATACGACAAGGCCACCGATTACAACAGTAGCAAGCGGCTTCTGCACCTCTCCTCCTGCCCCGGTGCTGATAGCCATTGGGATGAACCCCATTGCCGGAACAATGGCCGTCATCAGCACAGCCCTGAGTTTGGATTTTGTTGCGTGGATTACAATACGGTGTACATCGTGCGCACCTTCGCGTTTCAACCGGTTGAATTCCGTTACTAGTAAAATACCGTTCAACACCGCAACGCCAAACAAGGCGATGAAACCCACCCCCGCAGATATACTAAAAGGCATTCCCCTGCTCCAAAGCGCCAGTATGCCACCAATGGCAGACAGTGGAATTGCAGAATAAATCAGCAAGCCTTGTTTTATTGAATTAAAGGCGAAATAGAGCAACATGAAGATTAGCAACAAGGCTACAGGTACTACCAGCAATAGCCTGTTTTTAGCAGCAGTCATGTTTTCGAACGAACCTCCGTATACAATGGAATAGCCGGGGGGCAACTTAATTTCCCTTTCTACCCTTGCTTTCAAGTCGTTAACAATGGTTTGCACATCGCGGCCATGAACATTAAAACCTACAATGATTCTTCGCCGGGTATTTTCCCTCTGAATTTGGGTAACGCTTTCAACTTCCTTCACCGATGCCACATATCCCAATGGTATCTGTGCCCCGTTAGCCAGCGGTATTAAAAGGTTCTGCACATCCCCAATGTCTCTTCGGGCAGAAGCCTCCACGCGCACAACAAGATCAAACCGTTTTTCACCTTCATAAACCTGCCCGGCAACCTGGCCAGCAAAAGCGGTATTTACCACACGGTTTATATCCTGAACGTTAACACCATAAGTGGCCATCGCTTCCCTGTTGTAAGCAATCACCACCTGTGGCATTCCAGTTACAGACTCAACATACACATCTACCGCACCATCCACTTTCTTTATTATGTTGTTGAGACCCTGGGCATAATGGGCTAAGGTATCCAGGTCGTGGCCAAATATCTTGCAAACTACGTCCTGTCTTGCGCCCGTCATTAATTCGTTGAAACGCATTTGCACCGGGTATTGAAAACCGACTGTTATACCTGGAACAACTGATAAGGCATCCGCCATCTTCTCCGCCAGCTCATCGAAGGAAGAAGCAGATGTCCATTGATCTTTATCTTTCAAAATCACCATCATGTCAGCGGCTTCAAGCGGCATCGGGTCAGTTGGTATCTCTGCACTGCCAATTTTTGTAACCACCTTTTCTACCTCCGGGAAACTATCAAGGAGAATTTTTGATGTCTTTTGTGTAGCGCCGATCGTTGCTTGCAGGTTGCTGCCCGTAAGAAGCCTGGTATCAATTGCAAAATCACCTTCTTCCAATTCTGGTATAAACTCCCCACCCAGGGTTGAAAGCAAAACTGCAGACAATAAAAACAAACCCGTCGTAACGGTAATGATCACTTTCGGGATGGAAAGTGCAGTAGCCAGCATGGGCTGATACCGCTGCTGCAACCATGCAATCATCCTATCAGAAAGGGTTTGTCTATGATTGAGCTTCTTGCTTAAAAATAAGGCACTCATCATGGGTACATAAGTAATTGAAAGAAGAAATGCACCTAGTATTGCAAAAGCGATCGTGAGTGCCATAGGTCTGAACATCTTTCCTTCAATGCCTTCCAGCGACAGAATAGGCAGATAAACCACTAGTATAATAATCTGGCTAAAAACAGCACTCTTAATCATTGAACCGGTTGCATGGCTCACCTCTTCGTCCATTGTTTGCTGTGTAACTATCCCAACATTCCTGAAATGTTTGGAGTGTGCAAACCTGTGAAGGATAGCTTCCACCACTATCACGGATCCATCTACAATCAAACCGAAGTCGATGGCACCAAGGCTCATGAGGTTACCGCCAACGCCGAACTGGTTCATCAGGATTACGGCAAATAACATGGAAAGCGGAATAACAGACGATACTATAAGGCCTGCCCGGATGTTGCCAAGAAAGAATACAAGCACGAGTACTACAATAAGTGCCCCTTCCAGCAAGTTGGTTTCAACAGTTGCAATCGCATGGTTAACCATTTTGGTTCTATCCAGGAAAGGTTCTATTACAACCCCTTCCGGCAGCGACTTCTGTACTTCTTCAATCTTTGCTTTTACACGTTTAACCACTGCGGAGGAATTTTCTCCTTTCAACATCATTACTACAGCACCGGCAACCTCACCTTTATCATTATATGTCATGGCGCCGTACCTAATAGCAGCCCCATATTGAACTTTCGCAACATCCCTGATAAGTAGCGGTACAGCTTTAGCCGTGGACTTCACCACGATATTCTCTATGTCTTCTATATTATTGGTTAATCCTTCGCTTCGTATATAAAGTACCGTAGGTCCTTTTTCAATGTATGCGCCGCCAGTGTTTCCATTATTCTTCTCCAGTGCATCAAAAACATCAGCTATGGTAATATTGTGCGCGCGGAGTTGTTCAGGAGTAACTGCAATCTCATATTGTTTCAGCTTGCCTCCGAAGCTTGACACATCTGCTACACCGGGAGTACCAAGGAGATGCCGGCGCACAAGCCAGTCCTGTAAGGTGCGTAACTCAGTGACATTGTATTTATGTTCATAGCCCTCCTTAGGCCTTACTACATATTGGAAGACCTCGCCAAGTCCTGTGGTTACGGGAGCCATTTCGGGAAGCCCTACATCGGCGGGGATAGTTTGCCGCACACTTTGTAAGCGCTCGCTTACCTGTTGCCGGGCCCAGTAAACATCAACATCATCGTTAAAGACAATAGTAACCAGTGAAAGGCCAAAGCGGGAAAAGCTTCTTAATTGTTTCAACCCCGGAATGTTACTGCAGGATTGTTCTACAGGAAATGTAATAAGGCGTTCAACATCGGGTGCTCCCAGTGCAGGCGAGACAGTTATCACCTGTATCTGGTTGTCAGTGATGTCCGGTACAGCGTCAATCGGTAGGCGGGTAACCTCGTAAGTACCCCAGGCAACGAGGCCAAGAACCAGGAGGCCCACAACCAACTTGTTCCTAACGGAAAAAGTAATGATAGAATTAAGCATGAATAGAAATTATGATAAACCCGATAGTGAAATCGGTAATGAACAAAAGACAGCAACAATACCGGCTGCCTCAACAATTAGGAAGGACTCAGCTTAACCCCGTGGAGGCCGAAAGAGTGAATTGGCTATCGGATCTGGAATAAAATGTTGCCGCAAGGCGTTGTTAAGCTTAGCTGCCACCGGCCAACTCATCGGCTGCAAGCAAGGTTTGCCCGAAGGCGCAACAACAAGGATTTGGAAAGAATGATCCCATTGTTTGAAGGGAAGTTGGCTATGGCGGCTTGCATCATTGTCTTTCTCCTGATGTTTTCCGTAATGCATCAGGACATATTCAACAAAACCGATATCGCTGTACGCTTGTTTATGTTCCTGGTAGTGGTGTATCAAAGCAGGAACTTTAACTAGCTGGTACATAGAAGTACTGCTTAGCAACATCGCACACAACAAAATAAATATGCTTCCTCGCATCACCACTTTGCAAAATTACGTATCCCTGATAAAACAAATGCAGAGCGATGTTTACTAAGTTCCCACTTGCTGAATGGTCAAACCGGATTTGTAACTGAAGCCCCAAAAGCTTCGCTTTTGACTGTTTGTTGTTTCCCTACGCCTCGCAAACAAGTTTGCAGACAGTGCAACGGATTACCTTCGGTGATCCCATGAGGGGGGTAACCAAACAAATGAAGCCCAAAAGCTTTGCTTTTGAACGTTTGTTGTTTCCCTATGCCTCGCAAACAAATTTGCAGGCCGTGCAAGGGATTACCTTCGGTGATCCCAAGAGGGGGGGGGGGAAACAAAACAAAAGAACCCCAAAAGCTTGGGTTTT
>JAEZDR010000139.1 GCA_023433265.1 Bacteroidota bacterium
GCTAAACGGAACAAACTTCCTGGGAGCTGTGGTAGAAGTATCTAATGCTGAACACTTGAAAAAACTTTGTTTTGACCTGAGGAAAAGTTTGCCTGAGCATTTAGTGGTTCTGGCTGCCAACCTGGAAGGGAAGCCGTCGGTTGCGGTGATGGTTGATGAAAATGTTATCAGCCGCACAGGACTTGAGGCTACAAAAATCATTAAAGAACATGTGGCGCCCCTAATAAAAGGCGGTGGCGGCGGACAGAAAACCTTAGCGACCGCAGGCGGGCAGGATGCCAGCAATTTGCAATTGGTGCTGGAAAAGGTAAAAGCATTGATATCATAAATAACCTTTATTTGCTAAAAAGAAGTTTATGCAAGAACTAATAGACAGGTTAGTGAAAGAAGCGGGCGTTACGCCTGAGCAGGCAAAAAAATCAGTAGAGACAATTGCTGATTTTGTGAAAGAGAAGTTTCCGATGCTGGGTGGTGCTGTGGACCAGATATTCAGCGCGGGAAATTAGAGAGTAGCAATGGTTTTGTTTGGCGCTATGCTTCGCCTTTTTTAAAGTGTAGCCGGAAATGTTTTGGTTTTATAACAAGTTGCCCCATCGGGGCAATTTGGGTTTTAGGAAGGAGGTGGACGAACTTCGGTTGGAGATAAAGTGCCTTGTTAGGGTTGATGTTTAGCAGCATCGGGTAGGTAGCGGAGGAAGGTTAGGTGGAGCGTGCTTTTAGATTAGATAGATATGAGGGTTAGGCCGCTTGAAAGACGCTGCAGATACGCTGCAAACCCGGGTGTAAGGCGGAATGACTTGAGTGAAGGCGGTTTGAGGATGCCTTGAAAATGGGGGGATCACAGAATAGGATTAATTGCTGGAAGGAGGGGGAATAACGCCTGATAGGTATAGTATCCTCAACGTTATGTATGTTGGGTAAAGTCGCGGAAGTACAGGGGCAAAAAAAAGCGGCATTGCTGCCGCTGATATATTTTAAAGGTGATCTCTTTAATTCTTTAAGATCTCCCTTGCTATAACTAGCTTTTGTATTTCGCTGGTGCCTTCACCAATGGTACAGAGCTTAGAGTCGCGGTAAAACTTCTCTACCGGGAAATCTTTTGTATAGCCATAGCCGCCAAATATCTGTACGGCTTCAGTAGAGGCTTTAACTGCCACTTCGCTTGCATAGTATTTAGCCATGGCAGAAACCCTTGTTACCGATTCGCCGCGCATCTTAAGATCGCATGACTGCTGGATCAGTAGCTCGGCCGCTTCTATTTCGGTGGCCATGTCGGCGAGTTTAAAGCTAATGCCCTGGAAGTTTGAAATAGGCTGGTCGAACTGGTGGCGTTCTTTGGAGTATTTAACTGCAGCTTCAAATGCCCCTCTCGCTATGCCAAGCGACAAAGCAGCAATTGAAATCCTGCCACCGTCAAGCACCTTCATCGCCTGCCTGAAACCATCGCCCACTTCGCCCAACATGTTTTCCTTTGGAATGCGGCAGTTATCAAAGATCATTTCAGCAGTCTCGCTTGCGCGCATGCCCAACTTATTTTCTTTCTTTCCACCGCTGAACCCGGGCGTGCCCCTTTCAACGACGAATGCAGTACAGTTACCGCTGGTACGAGGTTCGCCGGTGCGCGCTATTACCACAGCAACGTCACCGCTTTTGCCGTGGGTGATCCAGTTCTTGGTACCATTCAGCACCCAATGGTCGCCATCTCTTGTAGCTGTGCATTTCATGTTGCCTGCGTCACTTCCCGTATTGGGTTCGGTCAATCCCCACGCGCCAATATGTTCTGCGTGCGCAAGCTTTGGCAGGTATTTTTGTTTTTGTTCTTCATTACCAAACAGCAGAATGTGGCCGGTACATAAGGAGTTGTGTGCCGCCAGGCTTAGGCCGATAGAGCCGCAAACCTTTGCCACTTCCTGAATGATTGCATTATATTCAAAATAACCAAGACCAGCGCCGCCGTACTTTTCAGGCACCAAAACCCCCATCAAACCCAGTTGACCCATGCTTTTAAAGATGTGAACCGGAAACTCCTGCGTTTCGTCCCATTCCATTAAGTTAGGCTTGATATGTTGCTGTGCAAAATCCCTGGCTGTATGTGCTACCTGTTTAGTAAGCTCAGTAGGTTGAAAATTCATTTATCTCTCAGTTTAGTAGTAAATATCTCCCGGTTTAAAAACAAACTGCTTAATCGTGAAGATTAAGCAGTCGTCAAAAGCGAACAATCGTTAGTTAGTGAAGCAAAACTATTAGGATTTCTGTAACAATCCAAATTTATTCTATACTGATGTAAGGTTCCAGGCGCTTGTACATTTCCTCTGTTATGAAGGCAATCTTTTTAATGTCGGCTATGGAAGCATAAGCACCATTCTGGTTGCGGAAAAGAACAATGGCATTAGCCACTTCTTTCGAAAACATGGGGTGCATGCTCATCATATAGCTATTGGCAGCGTTGATGTTGATTCGCGGCCTCGTCGATTCCTTCAGTTCCAGGTGCGGTTGAATAAGTTTCCAGATACTGTCATTGAGCCCGTATGTTTGTTTTACCTCGTCGAGAGTAAGAAAACCGCCGATCCTCGCCCTGAAGCTTGTAATCCGGTAAGCAAGATCGCCCGGCATTCCGGGAACGAGCCGCCAATCTCTTGATTCAGCCGTATTAACGTCTATCTTAC
>JAEZDR010000180.1 GCA_023433265.1 Bacteroidota bacterium
GTGCAGGAGAGGAGCAGGGTTGCCAGGAGGATATTGATCTTTACTTCTCCACTTTCGCTAAAAGCATGGCCTCTATTGGTGCATTTATGGCAGGTGAAAGAACAATAATTGATTACATCCGCTACAATATTCGCAGCCAGATTTTTGCAAAGAGCTTACCTATGCCAATCACAATTGGTAACCTTAAGCGTCTCGAAATGCTAAAGACAATGCCTGAGCTAAAAGCAAAACTTTGGGAAAATGCTACCAAGCTACAGGAAGGTTTGAAGGAAAGAGGTTTTGATATTGGCAAAACAGACAGCGTAGTTACACCAGTGTATATGAAAGGTGGAGTAGAGGAAGCCACCGCCATGGTGACTGATCTTCGTGAGAATTACGGCATCTTTTGTTCAATAGTGGTGTATCCTGTAATTCCAAAGGGTCATATCATCTATCGTCTAATACCTACGGCAGCCCATACGGATGAAGACATACAGCTTACCTTACAAGCCTTCAGCGAAACAAAAGCTAAGCTTGATGCGGGCGCTTACAAAGTGGAAGCTATACCTGATATGGCAGAAGCGAGATAAAAGATTATTTCTTTAAAATAACTGTAACTCCGGCAGAGGCCGGAGTTTTTTTGTTCTGGAATTTTTGAATTGATGGCGAATGGGTAATTATTCTGAGATACCCCTGCCCCAATCCAAAACATCCCACAATGAGACATGGAGGAAATACAGTTGGTTAGAAACCAAACCGGCTCCACTGCACCTGTTTTATAGAACCTAAAGCGGAGAACCCTTTTCTTCTATCCACCCTTACAACTCATGCTGGTCCTCCCCACCACAATGCGATAAACCATCCTTACATCATCAATATTTTCAAATAGCTCATCCTCATTCAAAGCATTTACATCAATCGCCTTCTTACAAAGTTTTACACTGGCTGAATCAATCAGGTTTAGCGGCACTTCAAACAGCATATTAAACTTCAGCTTGCTTTTGCCAAGTGGGCTTTCCACTTCTTCCAGAAACCGCAGCATAAGTTCTCCCTTACCCTCTTTTCGCAAACCAATAAATAAGGGGAGAAAAGTTCGTTTATCCCCATTTACCCCAGCGCTAAGCGTCTTTTTCTCTTTGATGGCGGCGGTAAGCTTAGCGTAAACAGCAGCCTCCCCGGGCGTGATAGGTTTGGTTTTATTCAGCATCATTTCAAGCACCTGCGCATTAAAAGCTGCATAGCCACTATCGTCATTGTCAAAATAAACATACACATCCTTGCCACCCTTTTGCCATTTACGGCACAGGTGTGCCCAGTATTTCAGGGCATCAAAGTCATAGCTACCCTGGTATTTATTTTTAGTAGGCCCATGTAGCCTTATGTAAGCAAAATCAGTAGTAGTAATAATGGGCGAGGTATGCCCGGCAAGTTGATAAATGCAAAAAGCGCAGTTATGTTTTTTAAGAAGGCTATAAACTTCTTCATTATACCAACTCACTTCTCTAAACTCAAAAGCGTAACGGTATCCTTTGGGCAACGCCGAAAGGAACGCTTCAAATCGCTCAAGGTTTAGCGGCCACACAGGCGGCAACTGAAACAAGATAGGTCCCAACTTTTTCCCCAACCCGCTGCACGCATCCAGCATTCGTTGTATGGGCTCCTTCGGATCCTTAAGTTTTTTCATGTGCGTGATGAACCGGTTTGCTTTGATAATAAACAGGAAGTTCTCGTTACTCGTCCTCGCCCAGTCCTCAAACACCTGCCTTGGAGGAAGCCTATAAAACGAATTATTGATCTCCACATTGTTGAAAAATATACTGTAGTACGCAAACTCCTCTTTGTGTAGTAGCCCTTTAGGGTAAAACGTTCCCCTCCAATGCGGGTATAGCCATCCTGATGTTCCTATGTAAGCTTTACCTTTGGCCATTAGCAAGCTAGCTTCAAAAAGCAAACCAGCACCAGTGTTTATACCTCAAAGTGGGTATAGTTAGTGCTGTCGTACCGATGCTGTAGCGCTGTCATACCGATGCTATAGCGATGCTGTAGCGATGCTGTACCGATGCTGTAGCGATGCCGAAGCGATCCAACTGCGTAGCAACTGTGAGGTAACTGTGTAGTGAAAGTGTGGATACCCTCTAGAATGGCCTATTGATAGCCATTCTTTGGGGTAACAAAAAAGGCTACCGTGAGCACGGTAGCCTCAAATAAAGTCAAAATAACGCTTTTAACCCAGGTATGCTTTTAGGGCATTGCTATACCTTGCCTTTTGCAGGCGCTTGATAGCACGCTCTTTTATCTGGCGAATGCGTTCTTTAGTAAGATCATACTTCTGGCCAATCTGCTCAATGGTAACACCATTTTCGCCGTCAAGACCAAAGTAAGCATTCACTATTTCTGCTTCCCTCGGGCTAAGGCTTTTCAGCACGCGCTTGATCTCTTCGCGCAGCGAATCTTTCATTACATCATCATCTGTGTCGTCGCCGCCTTCAAGAAGATCGCCCATAGCTACATCCTCAGCTTCATGTACGGGAGCATCAAGCGATGTATGCCTTGTGTTGCTTTGAAAAATGTTGTTGATTTCAGTTTCGCTCATTTCCAGGATGTCAGCCAGCTCTTCGGTAGAAGGCTCGCGCTCATGCTCCTGTTCAAATGCCATATAAGCCTTATTGGCTTTGTTATAGGTGCCGATTTTGTTTTGTGGCAGGCGTACCAATCGTCCCTGCTCTGCCAAAGCCTGTAGGATGGACTGGCGAATCCACCATACTGCGTAAGAAATGAATTTGAAACCCTTTGTTTCATCAAAGCGCTGTGCCGCCTTTATCAGGCCGAGATTTCCCTCGTTGATGAGATCGCTTAGTGATAACCCCTGGTGCTGATACTGCTTAGCAACGGATACCACGAAGCGTAAGTTTGCCTGAACCAGTTTGTCGAGAGCTCTTTGATCACCCATTTTGATTCGCTGAGCCAGTGTGGTTTCCTCTTCGGGAGTGATCATCGGAATTTTAGAAATTTCCTGCAGATACTTTTCTACCGCCTGCGAATCTCTGTTGGTAATCTGTGTTGCAATCTTGAGCTGCCTCATAGTTGATTATAGCTTGTTTTATATATGATCGAAATATTCTCCAATTAATACTTATGGGAAGTTAAAGTACGAACCATGCAGAAAATAGCTTGCAAAGGTACGAACTGCGCTCCCTAATAACGCTTTTTTGTATGAAAAAAAGTAACTATTTACTAAAAAAAGCGTATTTATAATGATATTTTAATCTTCTCGCATATCCCTTTAACAGGTTATTACAGCTGTTCTATCTTCGTCGGCCTATGATTGATTACAGATCAGACACGGTTACCAGGCCTTCCGCTGCAATGCTTCAGTTTATGATGTCTTGCCCGGTGGGTGACGATGTCTGGAACGAGGACCCCACAGTTATTAGCCTGGAAGAAGAAGCCGCCACTATGTTTGGGACGGAGGCAGGGCTTTATTGTCCTAGTGGTACAATGACAAACCAGCTTGCAATTAAGACCCATACGCAACCCGGTGAGGAAGTTATATGCGAGAAGTTCAGCCATATTTACCAATATGAGGCCGGGGGTATAGCCTTTAACGCTGGATGCTCAGTCAAGTTAATTGAGGGTAATAGAGGGCGAATTTCCGCAAACCAGGTGCTGCTGGCTATCAACCCGGATGATATACATAAGCCTGCTTCTGCGCTTGTTTCTCTTGAAAATACGGGCAACAGGGGCGGTGGCAGTTGCTATCATATGGACGACCTTATCGCAATAGGTAAAGTTTGTAAGTCTCACCAGCTAAAATACCACCTGGATGGGGCTCGTCTGTTTAATGCGCTGGTTGCTACCAGGCAGAGCGCAACGGACTATGGAAAACTTTTTGATAGCATCTCTATCTGTCTTAGCAAAGGATTGGGTGCGCCGGTGGGAAGTATCTTATTGGGCAGCCGGAACTTCATTGCTAAAGCAAAAAGATTTAGGAAAGTTTTTGGTGGAGGAATGCGGCAGGCGGGAATAATAGCCGGGGGTGCATTATATGCACTCAGGAATAACATCCAGAGGTTGCAGGAAGATCACACCCATGCTCGCCTGCTGGCTGATGCCCTTCGCCAAAAGGATTTTGTGGAGTATATATTGGAAGTAGACACCAATATTGTAATATTTGGAGTTAAAGGCCGCTTCACCGCCGAACGGTTAGCTTTGAAGTTGAAGGAGTATGACATTCTATGTGTTGCTATGACGCCTACAGAGGTTCGCCTGGTAACACATTTGGATATCACTTCTCAGATGATAGAAAAAACCATTGACGTAATTCAAAAATTATAAATGCTACCTAAGATTAATCCTACCAATACTCAAGCCTGGTTCCTGTTGCGTAAGCACCATGATGAAGAAATGCAACGGCAACATATGAAGCAACTCTTTGCCTTTGACGAGGACAGATTCCTCAAGTTTTCAATAAACAGTGGTGATATACTATTCGACTATTCTAAAAATATCATCACACACAAAACAGTTCAATTGCTACTGCAACTTGCAGAAGAGTGTAAGCTTAAAGAGGCTATCAGTAGCATGTTTACAGGTGAGGCAATAAACGAAACTGAACAACGCGCTGTTCTACACACCGCACTCAGGAACTTCGGCGGGAACCCGGTAAATGTAGATGGCAAAGACGTAATGCCTGCAATCCGTAAGGTGCAGCAACAAATGAAATCATTTGTAGAGGCGGTGGAAAACGGCGATTGGAAAGGCTATACAGGCAAGCCTGTGAGGTATATTGTTAACATTGGTATTGGAGGCAGCGACCTTGGCCCTGTGATGGTAACTGAAGCTTTGAAGCCTTACCAGCGCGAAGGTGTTGAAACCTATTTCGTCAGTAACATAGATGCTTCGCATATAGCAGAAGTATTGAAAAGAGTAAATGCAGAAGAAACGCTGTTTTTGGTAGCATCTAAAACCTTTACTACACAAGAAACGATGACGAATGCGCAAACTGCAAGGGCATGGTTTCTCGAGCATGCAGGTGATGCAAAACATATAGCTAAACATTTTGTCGCACTCAGCACAAACGAAAAAGAAGTAAAAGCTTTTGGCATCGACCCAAAGAATATGTTCGAGTTCTGGGACTGGGTAGGAGGGCGCTATTCTTTATGGAGCGCCATTGGTTTATCTATCGCATTAACCATTGGTTATAACAACTTCGAAGATTTGTTGAAAGGCGCCTTTGAGGCAGATGAGCATTTCAGAAAAGAACCGTTTCCAAAAAACATCCCGGTGCTGATGGCTTTGATAGGTATTTGGTACACAAACTTCTTTGGTGCACAAACAGAGGCTATTCTACCTTATGACCAGTATTTACATCGCTTCGCCGCTTACTTTCAACAGGGAAACATGGAAAGCAATGGTAAAAGCCGGGACAGGAATGGCAATGAGGTAAATTATAACACAGGGCCTGTTATTTGGGGCGAACCCGGTACCAATGGACAACATGCTTTTTACCAGCTTATACACCAGGGCACACTCGTTGTTCCTTGCGACTTTATTGCGCCGGCCATCTCGCACAACCCAATCGGAGACCATCATAAGAAGCTACTTTCAAACTTCTTTGCACAAACAGAAGCTTTAATGAATGGAAAGACGATGGAGGAAGTAAAGTCTGAACTTTCGCTGGCAGGTAAAAAAGATGATGAAATTAAAAAGCTGGCATCTTTTAAAGTGTTCGATGGTAATAAGCCTACAAACTCTTTTCTTGTTAAGCAGGTAACACCTTTCAACCTTGGTAAATTGATTGCATTTTATGAGCATAAGATTTTTGTTCAGGGTGTTATTTGGAATATTTTTAGTTTCGACCAGTGGGGCGTAGAATTAGGAAAGCAGTTAGCTAATAAGATACTTCCGGAATTGGAAGACGATAACATAGTAACTGTACATGATGGTTCCACGAATGGATTAATAAATGCGTACAAAAAGTTTAGGAACTAGGTTATGAAGTGCATCAGGATTTTAATAAAAGGGAAAGTGCAGGGTGTTTTTTATCGGGCTTCTGCAAAAGATGTAGCGCTTGTATCTGACATAAAAGGCTGGATTAAAAACAAGAAAGACGGCGATGTTGAAGCGTTTGCTTGTGGCACCGAAGAGGCATTGAATGAATTTGTTGAATGGTGTAAGAAAGGGCCCGCACATGCTGAAGTGAAAGAGATTGAAGTATCAGACTTTCCCGAGCCGGAGGAGCCGTTGGATGGCTTCCATGTAGTAAAAGACGACTGGCGATAAAAATTGGTGAGCTAGTATGAAATTCTTTCAAAATAAAAATCCCGCTGGTTAGCGGGATTTTCTTTTATCTGTAACCTCTTACGAAGCTTTTACATTCTCCTCCGGTTTTTTCGGAACATGTTGGAAGGTAATTTTCTCGTTTTCCTTGTCAAGGTCTGCAATTAATACATCTCCGGCCTTCACGTTCATATTTAGGATATCTTCTGCTAAGGGATCTTCCAGGTATTTCTGTATCGCCCTGTGTAGTGGCCTTGCACCGAACTGCGAATCATATCCCTTGTCCGCAATAAAATCCTTGGCTTCGTTTGTAAGTTGTAGTTCAAAACCAAGGGTACTAAGGCGTTTATAAACACCTTTCATCAGGATATCGATAATCTCGAAGATATTTTCTTTTGAAAGTGAGTTGAATATTACAATATCATCAATCCTGTTAAGGAACTCAGGCGAGAAAGTACGTTTCAATGCCTTCTCAATAACTGCTTTGTTATTCTCTTCCTGGTTTTGCATCCTTGCCGTAGTGGCAAATCCAACACCATCTCCGAATTCCTTTAATTGGCGTACGCCAATGTTAGAAGTCATGATGATCATGGTATTCTTAAAGTCCACTTTGCGGCCGAGACCATCGGTAAGCTGACCATCGTCCAACACCTGCAACAAAATATTGTAGATGTCAGGGTGTGCTTTCTCTATCTCATCGAGGAGGATTACACTGTAAGGCTTACGGCGAACTCTTTCAGTAAGCTGACCACCCTCTTCGTAACCCACGTATCCCGGAGGTGCACCAATAAGGCGGCTGACGGTGAACTTCTCCATGTATTCACTCATATCGATCCTGATAAGAGAGTCTTCTGAGTCGAACATGTAGCGTGCAAGAGCACGGGCAAGCTCTGTTTTACCCACCCCGGTTGGTCCAAGGAATACAAAAGTTCCTATGGGTTTTTTAGGATCTTTCAATCCTACGCGGTTACGTTGAATTGCTTTTACAATCTTGCTGATAGCATCCTGCTGGCCCACTACCATACCCTTCATATCGTCGGCCATATGGCGAAGCTTTTCGCTTTCTGCCTGTACCATACGTTTAACTGGTATGCCCGTCATCATGCTCACCACTTCAGCAATATCTTCTTCTTCTATGGGGTAGCGTTTGTTCTTGCTTTCTTCTTCCCATATAGCCTTTGCCTTTTCAAGTTCTTCACCCAAGCGCTTTTCTGTATCGCGCAGTGCTGCAGCTTCTTCAAAACGCTGGCTTTTGACTACTTTATTTTTCTCCAGCTTGATATCCTCGATCTTCTTTTCAAGTTCAAGAATATTCTGTGGAACGTTGATATTCTTTAAGTGTACCCTGGCGCCTACCTCGTCCAGCACATCAATTGCTTTATCTGGCAACAGACGGTCTGTCATGTAGCGGTCACTCAGCTTTACGCAAGCCTCGATAGCTTCTTTGCTATAGGCTACGTTGTGATACTCTTCGTATTTGCTCTTAATGTTGTTGAGGATAATTTCAGTTTCCTCTACGCTTGGCGGATCTACCATCACCTTTTGGAAACGACGGTCAAGGGCACCATCTTTCTCAATGTACATGCGGTACTCGTCCAAAGTAGAAGCTCCGATGCACTGCAGTTCTCCCCTGGCAAGGGCTGGTTTAAATATGTTGCTGGCATCGAGTGATCCGCTAGCACCACCTGCGCCCACGATCGTATGAATTTCATCGATGAAGAGGATAACGTCCCTGTTCTTCTCCAGCTCGTTCATGATGGCTTTCATTCTTTCATCGAACTGACCGCGGTACTTGGTGCCTGCTACGAGTGCAGCAAGATCAAGGCTGATAACCCTTTTGTCGAAGAGCACCCTGCTAACCTTACGTTGTACGATGCGAAGCGCGAGGCCTTCTACGATTGCGGTTTTACCCACGCCCGGTTCACCGATAAGGATGGGATTGTTCTTTTTGCGGCGGGAAAGGATTTGGGAAACCCTTTCAATTTCCTCCTCCCGGCCCACAATCGGGTCGAGGGTCCCCATTTCCGCAAGCTTGGTTATATCCCTTCCAAAATTGTCCAGAACGGGAGTTTTGGACTTTGCATTGCCTGGTTTGTTCTTTTGAGATGAATAGCTTTTCTTCTCATCTTCAAAATCATCATCTTCTTCCTGATACTCGCTGCGTGTGTCGTTACTTTTTACCATACCTAATTCGTTGCGGAAAGCATCGTAGTCAACCTCATAGTTACCTAGAATTTGGGTAGCAATGTTTTCCTTGTTTTTCAATATGGAAAGCATAAGGTGCTCGGTTTCTACCAGTGGGCTTTTTAGGGCCTTTGCTTCTAAAACCGTGACTCTTATTACTTTCTCCGCCTGTTTGGTTAGCGGCAGACTGTTTATGTTAGCAATATTTTTGCCTGTTTTGTCTTTTACAGCAAGTTCAACTTCTTTTCGAAGTTCATACAAGTCAACATTCAGTTGTTTAAGGATTTTGATGGCCGTGTTTTCACCTTCGCGTATTAAGCCTAACAAGAGGTGCTCAGTGCCAATAAAATCATTTCCCAATCTCAACGCTTCCTCCCTGCTAAACGAAATGATCTCTTTCACCTGGGCTGAAAAGTTATTATCCATTTTATTTTCCTTCTTATGATACAAGTATAACGAATATTTTTGGTGGTATTTCAGCAGGTTTTACACAAGCTGTTAATCATTTAATAAACTAGAAATGAAGGTCAAAATTGATACCAAGGAAAAATTTACCGTCATAACGCCAGTAATTTCTATGCTAGGTGACAACTTCTCAGACGACCTTGGAAACACTCTGAAAGACCACTTAGGACACTCAATGCCCAATGTAGTACTTAATTTACAGGGGGTGGAAGAAATTACAGAAACCGCCGCGGAACAACTAGCTGCTATTCAACAAGAATTTTACAACCAGAGTGCCTCGTTCGTGATTTGTGGGTTAAGGCAAAAAGTTGAGGAAAAATTGGAACAGTTGGAACTACTTGAGGTAATGAATGTTACCCCATCGGAGAGTGAAGCCTGGGATATTGTGCAGATGGAAGAGATAGAAAGGGAGCTATTGGACGGCGATGATATAAGCTTTGAGAAGCAGGATTAGCCAAAACTTAGAGGGGATAGGTGACGGCAGGGGTTGTTATGCGTGCCTTTGCGTGCCGTTTACTGGCGCCTTTGCATGAGGGATACTACACCTTTGCATGAAGGATACTACACCTTTTGCTGAGATTTAAAACGCTGCAGATACGCTGCAGATACGCTGTAAATACGCTATAGGTATGCTGCAAACCCGCTTTTAGGTAGCGAATTGACACAAAAAATCGGCTTTGATGGTGAAAGCTCCTTTTTATATGCACAAAAATTAGTATGTTTTCTTATGGGTTGGGTAAACCGGTGGGCTGAGAAAGTGCTAAAGGAGTGGGCGGAGGAAAAGAGAAAAGAATGAACCTGGATGTAGGGCAAAAAGAAAGCCCGATAGACATCGGGCTCGTAATTTTCCTTGCACATGAGAGACACTATCATAAATCCTGTTTGGCTTAAGCTGTTACAGGAACTATTTCAAGATCTGTTCAACCCAATCGTTATGTTTGAATTGACAGGACAAAATTGCAACCCCCACATCCAATAAAAAATGATCTTGATCAGGTTTCAAAAAATTGTTTGGTTAGGGGATGTATAAGGAGGAGAACCACAACCTTGAAACATTATACAAGGGGTAACCCTCGGCTAATTAGCAATTGACCTGGCGTTTTTGACCCCTTATTCTTTTGCCTTACGCTCGTACTGGCAACAGCCGGGCAGTTTGTCATATACTGAATCTTCGGCTCTGTATTTTTCGGTGTCATGACCAACACTAGCCACTTTTTTCTGGATCTTGTCATTGGTTATTTTATCCGGGTTGTACTTAACTGCCAGGAGTTTGGTATCAGGGTCGTAATCCGCAGCGATTATGCCCGGCATTTTGAGTGCTTTCTCTATGCGGTTTTTGCACATGCCACATTCGCCGCTTACCTTGATTGTGTCTGCTTTGATGTTTTGCGCCTGCACCGCAAAAACAGTGAAGATTGTAAAGGACAAGTAAAGAAATAACTGTTTCATATCTAAGTATTGAGTGTGTATAGAAAATGCAAAGGTACTACGCGGAGCCTGAAGCAATACGCGCCTCTGCGGGCTTTAGACTCCCTGCAAGTATAAATGTTTAATGGGACGGTGTTTGATTTTCATTTTCTACGAAGCCAAAGCTTTTATGACCGGGATAAGGTACACTCGCATTCAGGCATTGAATTTGAGAGCGTTATCTCGTTTGAATAGCATGTTATGCTAAACTGCTTCTAATGGGATTAATGAAGACATTCCGAAAGACTTTTAAATGAAATAATAACCACAGACGTATGAAGAAAGCTTTACTGTCAGTATCATTATTGGGTAACCTATTTTTCCTAATGCCTTTAGCTTTGATAGCACAGGAGGCGGAACCCACCAATAGACAGGTTGAAAGGGAACGTGAATCGAACACCATCAGCTTTGGAAGGCCGACACACTTTAGGCCGTACGACCAACGAGGAGTAAATATGTTTGAAACACTGAAAACGGATGATACTTCCGCTTTTACAGGTTTGAAAATTAGCATCGGAGCGGGATTTACCCAGCAGTTTCAGAACCTGAATCATGACAATCCTGGGGCAACAGCTAATACAACCACGAACCGTTTGTACCCCCTATCGAGCGGATTTATGACTGCGCAGGCAAATCTTTTCACTGATGTGCAGTTAGGACGTGGTATCAGGCTTAATCTTACGACTTACCTATCCTCCCGCCATCATAATGAGGCATGGGTAAAGGGAGGTTATATACAGTTTGATAAGCTCCCTTTCCGGGGCCAGTTATTTGAGGACATCATGAGTGTAACCACTATCAGGATCGGTCATTATGAAATTAATTACGGAGACGCTCATTACCGCAGGCCTGATGGAGGGCACACGTTACAAAGCCCTTTTATGGAAGGCAACATTATGGATGCTTTTACGACTGAGATAGGAGGCGACATCTTTGTTCAGAAAAATGGATTCTTTGGAATGCTTGGGCTAACCAATGGAATGATAAAAGGGCATGTGGATGTAGTGGATCCTGCTACTGTTGCAGATCAGAACACAAAGCGTAACCCTTCGGTTATTTTAAAGGCAGGATACGACAATCAAATTAGTGAGAAGTTTCGTTTTCGGTTAAGTGGTAGCTGGTATGGTAACAGCAATGCAGCCGGCAGTGGCCTTACGCTATATGGCGGCGATAGAACCGGGTCGAACTACCAAAACGTAATGGAGCGTGCACCCGCGGGCGCCACTTTGCCTGCTTCCACTTCCATCTTCGCGTCTGGCAGGTTTAATCCTGGGTTCGGGCGCTCAATCAGCGCTTTTATGATCAACAGTTTTGTAAGGGCGGCAGGATTTGAATTCTTTGGTACCTATGAATCTGCCAAAGGAAAAGGAAGAACCGAAATTCTTGACCGCAAGGCTGATCAGTTTGCTGTGGAAGGGCTTTACCGTTTTGGAGCAGATGAAAAGTTATATGTAGGTGCAAGGTATAACGAGGTGAAAGCGACCCCCGCAAGTACAGCGGCCATTGCTTATACAAACCCAGTTAAGATAACAAGGGCGGCATTTGCGGCCGGCTGGTTTATTACCAGGAACTTATTACTAAAAGCGGAGTACGTAATTCAGAAGTATAAGGATTTTCCTGCGGCCGACTTTAGAGCCGATGGCAGATTTGATGGGTATGTAATTGAGGCTGCTATTGGTTTTTAGCGGAAAAGTTAACCAGTATCAACCATACAAAGCAAAGAGCCTGATTTGAATCAGGCTCTTTTAGGTTGTTACAGATAAACTTTGTATTATGCACTTGCACAGGAATTGCATAGTAACCCATTGATGAAGCGACTGATCAAAATAATAACCTTAGTTCTGCTGGCGTGTCCGCTGGTCTCCTTTCAACACAGGGGAGATAACCCACGAGGTGCAGGCGCAAGTAAGGAAATGTTGCGTTGGGCTGTGCAGAAGAGCAGTACACTTCGAATCCTGGGCAGTTCGAACGTAAACAAGTTTGGTTGCGATATTTCGTCTTACAATAAGATTGATACGCTAATTTGTTTTGCTGACAGGGCTGGCAAACCGGTTCACCTGCGTGGGTCGCTTTCTATTGATGTAAACGCCTTTGACTGTCATAATAAGTTTCTTACAAACGACCTTAGGAAAACCGTACAAGCCAAGGCACACCCCAAGCTAAACATTAAGTTTCTGACGCTTGACAGGTTCCCGACCTTAAATGGCCCAAGAGATGACCTGAAGGGGCTTGTTGAGGTGGAACTTGCAGGAAGGGTGAGAAGATTTGAACTTAACTACTCGTTCATAAGATTGCAGGGCAACGCTATCCAATTAAACGGCGGCCGGGTATTCCAGTTTTCGGATTTTGAATTATCCCCTCCTCAAAAACTTGCAGGTATTATACGCGTCAACGATGAATTTCACGTGGAGTTTAAACTGCTTTTGTTACCGCTATAGTCTTTTATTCATCAGTAATTAGCCGGACATTTTTCCAGTTTGCGTAATAGCGCAGCACTTATCATTTGCAAAAGCCTGTCTTAGGAATGTTGAAATGGAGTAAAGCAAGTACTGCGGTTTTAGCCAGTACCGTAATTAGGCTGGGGTTGGCGTAGCTAAGCGCTGCTGGAAGGGCAAGTGCACAATGTATGAGTGGTATGCGAAAGGTATATAAGGAAATGCAGAGAGGTATAAGAGATGTGGTAAAAGCGTATAAAGGATGCATTGAGTTTATAACAGCTTCAATTCGGCTCCATATCGGTGTTACCATTATTGCACTCCCTTGGAAACCCATTGCAAACCCATTCCATACCTATTGTAAACCCCTTGCAAGCCTATTGGCAAAGCGTTGCAAGTATATGGGAATGCCGGAGAGCTGACTACTTCCTTCTATGTTTGTGGATTTGGGCTACAGGAAATAAAAAGCCGGGCTAAGGCCCGGCTAGTTGAGTGGAAATACATTTTTAGGGTTCCAGTATGATTTTGTTCGATCCTTCATTCTTACCCTCCATTATGTTCACGCTGCGCTTAATGAAGGCTGTCAAGGCATTTCCTTTCAGCAAACCCTGTGAGAGAAGAGCAAGGTCGGCTAGGTTCTTTACCTGCATTTCCTGCGCATCTTTACTACCTTCTTTCAATATATTTTGATAAATGGGGTGGTTGCCATTGACGGTAAGGGTAACCTCATCAGGCATTTGTCCATAAAAGCTCATTCCGCCACCCATAGCTGCCATGTCTTTCATCCTGCGCATAAATTCCGGGCGAGTGGCTACTACAGGGTCAGCATCGGGGCTAAGACCTTTTACTTCAACGGTTGCATGAAGATTTGATACTTGTTGTGTAAAGAGGTCTTTCAATTTGGTCTCTTCCTCTTTACCCAAAATACTTTCGTTTTGCTCCTGCTTGTCTATGATGTTGTCGGCAATATCTGCATCTACACGGGTGAAATGAACGTTTTCCCACTTCATCTCCATCTGGTTGATGAAGGCAGCGTCCACGATGGTTTCCATTTTTACTACTTTGAAGCCTTTTTGCTGGCAGGCCTGGATGTAGGCATCCTGGTGAACAGGGTCGGTAGTATAAATGATAACAAGTTTTCCATCTTTGTTTTTCTGCAAAGCTTCAGTGTCTGCGCGGTACTCCTCCAACGTATAGAATTTATCGCCAGCAGCGTCCTGCATCACCAAAAACTTATTGGCTTTTTCAAGGAATTTCTCGTCGGTCATCATGCCGTACTTAACAAAGAGGCCGAGGCTTTCCCACTTTTCCTGGAACTCCTTCCTGTCCTTGTTGAATATTTCTTCCAGTTTATCCGCCACCTTCTTGGTGATATGCGCATTTATTTTACGCACGTTAGGATCGCCTTGCAGATAGCTCCTGCTAACATTGAGTGGAATGTCCGGGCTGTCGATTACCCCATGAAGCAGCATCAGGAATTCGGGGACGATATCTTTAACCTCGTCGGTGACAAACACCTGGTTGCTATAAAGCTGGATTTTATCTTTTTGTATTTCGTAGCTCTGTTTGATTTTGGGGAAATACAGTACACCTGTTAAGTTGAATGGATAATCTACATTCAGGTGAATCCAAAACAACGGAGTTTCGCCAAAAGGATAGAGCTCCTTATAGAAGTTCTGGTAATCTTCTGCAGTAAGTTCAGAAGGCTTCCTGGTCCAGATAGGAGCCGTATTATTGATTTGTTTGTCCTCGAAATAGATTGGAACCGGCAGGAAGCGGCAGAACCTTTCAAGGATGCCTCTTACCCTGTCTGCTTCGAGGAACTCCAGGCTTTCGTCGTTTATGTGCAGGACGATCTTTGTTCCTCTATCTGCTTTCTCGATTTTGTACAGTTCAAATTCCGGGCTACCATCGCAAGTCCAATAAACGGCAGGCGCATCTTTAAAGCTTTGGCTGTAAATCTCCACTTTGTTGCTCACCATGAATGCACTGTAAAAACCGAGACCGAAGTGACCGATGATGTTAGCATCTTTATATTTATTCAGGAACTCCTCTGCGCCCGAAAACGCCACCTGGTTAATGTATTTATCTACTTCTTCTTCCGTCATGCCCACGCCGCGGTCGATGATGGAAAGGGTTTTTTCCTTGCTGTCGATTACGACATCTACCCTTAGTTCGCCGAGTTCTCCTTTAGCCTCGCCTATTGAAGAAAGGGTTTTGAGTTTTTGGGTAGCGTCAATAGCATTGCTTATTAATTCCCGCAGGAAAATTTCGTGTTCGCTGTACAGAAATTTCTTGATAATAGGGAAGATGTTTTCCGTTTGTACGCGTATCTGTCCTTTTTGCATAATGTAAGACTTGGCCTAAATGGCAGTTTAAGGTTAAAATCTAAATCGATTGCGCAAGTGTCAAATAAAATACCAGTTAAAACCGACCTGACAGGTTGTCAATGCTGATGCATGGATGTACTTTTGCAGGCTACCCTTTGAAGCAAGTGAAACAAATGCGAACCTTTTTCCTGTTAGCGGTCATATTAAGCGGAATACATGTGAAAGCCCAAGACGATACGTTAAGGGTTGTGAATTGGAATATAGAGTGGTTTGGTAGCTACACAAACGGGCCTGGAAACGAGGATGCGCAGGAACAAAATGTGATAAAAGTGTTACGGTACCTTGGTGCTGACATTTATGCATTGAACGAAGTAGTTGATACAACAAGGCTACGCCGTGTAACAAATGCATTAGGTAGCGAGTGGGCATTCACCATTTCTTCTTTTGGCAGTACAGCGCCTACGCCAATTTCGCCCAATTGGCAAACTACACAGAAACTTGCTTTCGTATACAATAAGAACGTTTTCAGTAACATACAGACCAGGGCTATGCTGAACAACGGCAGCAACGCCTATTACAATTTTGCAAGTGGAAGATATCCTTACCTATTTAATGCTAATGTAAACAAGAATGGTAAGAAGCGTAACATCAGTTTTGTGAATATCCATGCAAAAGCCGGTGCTTCTTCTAGCGACTATTACAGAAGAATGGAAGGAGCCGTAGAATTGAAAGACACGCTAGACAAGGGCTTTTGGCAACATCCGACCCTATTGCTCGGTGATTATAACGATGAGCTTTATACCAGCATAGTCTGGGGCTTCAATACCTCACCCTATAAGGTGTTTGTAAATGATTCGCTTAGGTCGGACAGTGTTTATTACCATGCGTTAACACTACCTCTTGGACAGGGGGGTGCCCGTTCAACCATCAGTTACTCGAACGTAATCGATCACCAGTTGGTAAACCATCGGATGGATAGCATGTACATTCCCTTTTCTGCTGCTATAAGAACCGATGTAGTGAACGTAGTTCCTGACTATTATGGAGGCAGCACGAGCGATCATTTTCCGGTTAGTTCAAAATTTTTGATCATACCCGGAGATACAAGTGTAAAGATTTCGGCTCCCCCGCCACCACCCCCTCCTCCACCTGCCGCGATCACCGGATTTTATGTTGCACACAACCAGTTAACTGAATCAATCACATATAGAAGCGGAAAGACGTTGAAAGACGTTGAAATGGTGTTATTCAATAGTATGGGTGCAAGAGTATGGACCTTTAGGATAGGGCAGGTGCAAGGGCAGGCTTATTATGAAGCGCGCTTACCCGGTTTACCAAAAGGGGTTTATTTCCTTGTGCTTTACAATAGGGAAGAGGCTATAAAAGCCAGGTTTGTGCGATAAGTTCCACATCTGCTTAGTAAATCAGTTTTCGAAAGCCTTAAGTATCAGCACAGCGCATTTAATTTGTAGTCTGTATCTTCAAATTAAAATCACCAAAGTTGATAAAGGTTTCTTTAGTGTTTGCGGGCCTGTTCCTATTATTTTTAAAAGGCGAGGGCCAGCAAAATTACTGGCAGCAACACGTGGACTACAGGATAGACGTGAAGCTTATTGAAGGGGAAAAGGCGCTTGAAGGATTTGAAAAAATTACTTACACCAATCATTCTCCCGATACCCTAGCATTCATTTGGTTTCACTTATGGCCCAATGCTTATAAAAATGACAAAACGGCATTTAGCGAACAGCAACTAAGAAATGGGAGTACCCGGTTTTATTTCTCCGGCGATGAGGATAAAGGTTACATCAACCGGATAGACTTTCAAAGCAATGGGAAACCGCTTGAGATGTTGGTCCACGAACAGCATCCTGATATTGTAAGGGTGAAGCTAAATGAACCCCTGCCTCCCGGAGCTAAAACCGTAGTTACTACCCCCTTTTATGTTCGGTTACCTAAATACATTTCAAGGAGCGGACACATAGGAAAGTTTTTCCTTGCAACACAGTGGTATCCTAAGCCTGCGGTATATGATAAAGAAGGTTGGCATCCCATGCCATATCTTGATCAGGGCGAGTTTTATAGCGAATTCGGCGGTTTCGAAGTACATATAACAGTACCCCAAAACTTTTTAGTGGCAGCTTCAGGCGATCTGCAAAACGAAGATGAGCTAAGGCATTTGAAAATGCTAGGAAAGACGGCTCCTGAACAACAGCCAAATTATAAATACTATGTGGACACTGCCAAAAAAGCAGCTAAACGAGCGAAGGTATCAGTAGGAGAAATAAGCAGGAAGCCTGCTTCAGACTGGAAAACGTTAGTGTACAAACTCGAGAATGCTCATGACTTCGCCTGGTTTGCCAGTAAGGAGTTTATTGTACAGTACGATACACTGCAACTTGGTTCAAAGACGGTAGATGCTTTTAGCTATTATTTTCCATGGATGGCGTCTGAGTGGAAAAAAAGCATGGAGTATGTAAAAGATGGCACCCGGTTTTATTCACAACAACTTGGAGAATACCCGTACAATACTGTCGCTGCTGTAGGTACCGAAGCGTCAGTTGCTTCCGGAGGAATGGAGTATCCTACCATAACTATCATTACCGGTGGAGGAACCGGGGAAGATCTTGATGAAGTTATCACTCATGAAATTGGGCATAACTGGTTTTACGGCATTCTCGGCAGTAATGAGAGAAGATTCCCCTGGATGGATGAGGGTATGAACACCTTTTACGAAAAAAGATATATCGCCGATAAATATAAAAAGCACAACGGAGAAAGAGGCAACTCATTCATTGAATCCAGGATGCCCCAATCTATGGAACTAATGGCGTTAAAGGGATTGGTTGCGGTGCACAGGGATCAGCCAATAGCTTCGCACAGTAACGAATTTACAAGTGAAAGCTATTTCCTTATAGCCTATTTCAAAGCTGCTTTATGGATGAAGCACCTGGAAGATTACCTCGGAAAGGATGTTTTTGATTCTGCCATGAAGCACTATTATAAGCAATGGAAGTTCAAACATCCGGGGCCTTTGGATTTTAAGAAGTCGATTGAAGAGTCGTCAGGGAAAAACATTGATGCCTTGTATGATAAATTGTTTAGTACAGGTGACCTAAGCCAACAACAGCAAAAGAAAAAAATCAAGCCTGCCCTGTTATTTAATATGAAGGAACCTGACAAGTACAATTATACGTCGTTTATACCTGCACTGGGCTATAATATGTATGACGGAGTAATGGCGGGAGTTGGAATCCATAATTATGGAGTGCCCTCTCAACGGCTCTCCTACTTTATCGCCCCCATGTATGGAACTTCAAGCAGCAGGTTCAATTTCGTTGGTTCAGTTGATTACGATGTTTATTCCTCTTCGAAGCACATCAGTAAAGTTGTGCTTGGGGTAAACGGAGCGGCTTTTTCTATTAATGGAAGACGGGACTCGGCTAACACTAAAGTTTTTGAACGGATGATGAAGGTGGTACCATCTGTAAAGGTTTACCTGCGTGACGCGCTTACCAGTACTAAGGAAAGATGGTTCGACTTACGGACATTCATTATCAGGGAACAGTTTTTTAATTACGTTTTTGGGGTAGTTGAAAATAAAGCTTTTCCGGAAACCGGTGAAGTAAGTAATCGGTACCTGAACCAACTTAGTTTTAATGTGCGCGACGACCGGGTTTTGTACCCATACAGCGGCCAGCTTGCGCTACAGCAAGGGGACGGGTTCTACCGTGTGCATTTTACCGGGAATTATTTCTTCAATTATGCGAAGAGCGGCGGGTTTAACCTTAGATGGTTTGCTGCAAAGTTTGGTTACCTGGGCGATGTAACGCTAATGAAACGTTTTGAAACTGCGGTTTATCAGCCGAAGCTAACGGCGGTGTATGGTGACGAAGACTATACTTACAGCAGCTATTTTTTAGGTAGAAACGAGTTGACAGGTTTTGCTTCGCAGCAGATTATGGAGCGCGATGGAGGACTTAAGTTGAAGACGAATAATTTTACCCAAATACCGGGTCGGTCAGACAACTGGGTAGCATCCATTAATGTGAATACCACACTGCCACGCAAATTGTTGCCGATAAAACTTCCGGTAAAGGTTTTTGCAGATGTCGGTACCTATGCTGAAGCCTGGAAGAAGGAGTCTTCAGTAAGCCGGTTTCTATATGTGGCAGGATTACAGTTGAGCTTGTTTAACGATGTGCTGAATGTATATGCTCCGTTGTTATTTAGTAAGGAGTTTAAAATATTAGATACCGCTGAAGAAACCAAAGGCTTCGTTAAGCGAATTACTTTTAGCATCGACATTGACAAATTGAAACCCACTGGAATAGTTAAACACCTGCTTTTTTGATGAAACTCTCACTTATATCGTCAGGCCAGCTAGATAGAGAGAAGTTTGATGAATGTACAAAGCAGAGCGGTAATCTTTTTATGAAGCGATGGTCGCTGGATGCTCTTTGCAACCGGTGGAGCGCGCTTGTGTTGGAAGATTATGAAGCAGTATTGGCTTTGCCACACAAAACGAGGTATTTTATTCCTTATGTGTACCAGGCACCTTTTATTCCCAGGATTTCGATGGGGGGCAGATGGAGTGAAAACGCAAAACAGAAAGCCGCTGCTGTGTTAAAAAAGCATTTCGCTATCATACACCTGGATGTAGATCAGGGGGTCTTGCCAATAGAGTGGACTACCGGGATTAGGAAAAACTACCTTTTGCAGCTTGATGGAATATATGAAGATGTATACAACGCATCCTACAGCGATGAGTGTAAACGCAATTTAAAAAAGGCAATCAGCAGAGGTTGTAATATTGAAGCGTCCGAAGATTGGGACGGAATTATCAGGCTGTACCATGATGTTTACGGCAGGTTACCTGGAAATCATTTAAAAAAGGGCTACCTGAATGCTGCTCGTTTTGCGAGGACCGCATACAAACAAGGGAATTGCAAAGGGTACAAGATATATGCTAACAATGGTGAACTACTGTTTGGGGGTATCATCATCACCGGAGAACAACGCATCTATTATTGGTTAGGTGCGCCAACTGCAAAGGGAAGAGAACACAGAGTGACCTATTTTTTTATTGATTACCTCATTCATCTATTTGCAGGCTCTGGAAAAACCTTCGACTTTGAAGGATCTGATATACCCGGGGTAGCAAAATTTTACGCAGGTTTTACCAGGAGTTATGAAGAATATGCTACTGTACAGGGAGGCTGGTTATCCTCGTTGATTTAAAATGATGTCTGCAATAACAAGGTCGACAGGTCTTGTGATTTTAATGTTTTCATGTTCTCCTTCAATAAGGTGTAGTCTGAGGCCGGAAGCTTCTACTACTGTAGCTTCATCGGTGAAACGCTCATCGAATTCTTTTTCAAATGCCGGCAAGATGATAGTTGACTTAAACACCTGTGGTGTTTGAATGATAGCTACTTGTTTACGGTCGATGACAGAATGGTTTTCTGCATCGCTCATTAACCGGATACTATCTGTTGCATAAGTGAAGGGTACAGCACTCCCTTTTTCGATAGCTTGTTGAAAACAACGCTGAATAAGATTGGGTGTTACAAGGCAGCGAACACCGTCGTGGACAAATACAATTGATTTTTCCTTAATTAGACTCAGGCCATTTTTAACTGAATGGAAGCGAGTGCCTCCACCAGCAGTAATAAAGATCCTTTCAGTTGCATGCCCGATGAAAAGCTTTTCTACTTCGGCGATGTTAGCTTTCGGAACAACGACGATGACTTCCATGTCGGCATAAGCATTTAGAAAGGCCTCTACGGTATGAACCAGGACCGGTTTTTCCTTGAGCAGAAGGAATTGTTTGGGCGTATCGCTTTTCATTCGTTGCCCACTGCCACCTGCAACTATCACAGCAACTTTTTTCATTTAATAAATTGCTTGTGTTGCAACAATATTTCGCATTCTTCCAGGAGCCTTTGGCGATCGATTGCCACTGTGCCCACTTCCTCACATACCAACCCGCCTGCAATATTTGCTACCTCCGCAGCAAGTTCCACGTCATTAGAAGCAGCAATCACGAGGGCAGCAACAGCTATGACGGTATCACCTGCTCCACTAACATCAGCTATGTTGCGTAAATGAGAAGGGACGATTTTGCCCTTTTTGCTCTTATTAAAATACACGCCTTTTTCTGACAACGTAATAAAAGAAGTGGTATGAGAGAGATGCTTTTTCAGTTGACCATGAATATCGTCAAGTGTATTGGCGTTAGTTTCGTCTGGTAACAAGTTTAACGCTTCCTGTACCTCTTTCATGTTTGGTTTGAACAGGTCAACACCTATGTAATTGAGAAAATGTTTCCGCTTTGGGTCAACTGCTGTAACGATGCCGGCACTCTTACAGGTGCTAATCATTTCGCGGATTACCCTTGCAGTTAATACCCCTTTATTGTAGTCTTCGAATATCAAAACATTAGGCTTATAGTGCGAAACATAGGCGGTGAATTCTCTTAAAAGTATATCCTCAGTTTCACGATCTATGTCGCCTGTTTGTTCTGCATCCAATCGAAGCATTTGCTGGTTACGGGCAATAACTCTTGTTTTGTTAGTTGTAATGCGCGCGTTGGAGCGTGTAATGTATTTTGTGTCAACGTTGTGCTCCTGCAGTAGTTCAAGTAACACTTTCCCGTCGCCATCCTGTCCCACAACGCTAAAGATAGTGGTGGCGGCGCCCAGTGAAACAGTGTTGAGGGCAACGTTGCCTGCACCCCCGATACGGTACTCTTTTTTATCAACACTTACAATTGGAACAGGAGCTTCGGGGGAAATGCGGTCAACCTTGCCCCACCAGTAAGTGTCCAGCATCACATCGCCTACCACAGCAACCTTGAGCGCACTTATCTTTTCGAATAAATCATCTATAGTCATACACCTATAATGCAAAGTTATTATGCATTTAACTTCCTGTTCCTATTAACTGCAATATAATACAGGGGAATACCCAATGAAACCAGGACTGCGCCCGGCCAGGTGAATTTTGGTTTGTAAATCATAAGTAAAATACAAAAGGCTATACCCATAATAATGTAAATGGCCGGAAGAACAGGGTACCCGAAAGCTTTGTATGGTCTTTCTGAATCAGGCCGTTTGATTCGTAATATGTAAATGCCGGCTATGGTAAGCACATAAAAGAAAACCACAACAAAAGAGACCATATCGAGAAGGTCGCCATACTTTCCACTGAGGCAAAGCAAACTGGCAACGATGCATTGCACCCAGAGGGCAAAACCAGGTACGGCATGCTTATTTAAAATACCCGTTTGCCTGAAGAATAAACCGTCTCTTGCCATGGTATAGTACACCCTGGCACCTGCCAGTATGAGTCCATTGTTGCAGCCGAATGTAGAGATCATAATCATAACAGCGATGACATAGGTGCCTGCATCGCCAAACGTTGCTTTGGAAGCAGCCACTGCGATGCGGTCTTTGTCGACTGCAGCCATTTCTGACAGGGGCAATAGCCCTGTATACATGATATTAGCTGCGATGTATACGATTGTTACGACGAGTGTGCCGAAAAATAAGCTAAGGCCGATGTTTCTTTGGGGATTCTTGATTTCCCCCGCTATGAAGGTCACGTTATTCCAGGCATCGCTACTGAAAATAGAACCTACCATAGCTGCCGCGATGGCACCGAGCGCCGCTGCAGTTACATACTCCGCGGTAGAACCATCGGTGTTTATCTTGTGTAAATGCCAGGGATTCGCCCAGTTCGCATCCCATACATCGGGCTTCAATGCCAGTAAACCGAAAAGTATTAGTCCAAAAAGTGCGATTAGCTTTGTAAGCGTAAAGATGGTTTGTATCCATTTACCTCCTTCAACGCCTTTGGTATTGATGTAAGTAAGGAAAACGATTACTACGATTGAAAGAATCTGGGCAGGAGAAATATTTAAACCTGCTACGGAAAACAAGACAATATCCTCGCTAACCTGTGGAACCAGGTACGCGGTAAATTTTGAGAAAGCTACACCCACAGCGGCGATCGTGCCGGTTTGAATAACTGAGAAAAAACTCCACCCATACAAAAAACCGATAAGGGGGTTGTACGATTCTTTTAGATAAACATATTGTCCGCCAGCTTTTGGGAACATCGCACTAAGTTCGCCATAGCTGAGGGCGGCGGTAAGCGTCATGAATCCAGTGATAGCCCAGACGGCTATCAACCAGCCACTGCTGCCTACGTTCCGGGTAATGTCGCTGCTTACGATGAAAATACCTGATCCGATCATGCTGCCCGCCACAATCATTGTGGAGTCCAGCAGGCTTAGGGTGGGTTTGAATTGCTTGTTTTCGCTCATAGCAGATGCTAAAGCATAAACATACTAAAGAAGAATGGAAAGAGAAGAAACAAGCAATATTTTTTACTGTAGTAATAAAAGATCATCGCTATCATCAAGGCTAAAGCTGATGGCTTCGGCACCTGCTATACCTTCGATTGACCCTTTAATTCCTGCAGCATTCAGCATTACTTTCTCCAGTTGCTTTTCCCTTGCCTTCCATAGCTTTTCCATGGCATCTCTTTCCTTCTGAATACTGATGCGCATACTCATGAAACCTTCCCTTATGGCTTTCCACTGTTCGCTGAATTCCGTACTTGTAAGGTAGTTGTAAAGCATAGTCATCTTCTCGCCTTTGTTTTCCTGGCTTTTGGTAAGCGTGTGTATTTTTAGGATGCTTGTTCTTAGCACTGACGCTAAACTAACCACCTCGCTAAACGAACAGATATAGACACCGTCTTTTTCACCAAACTTTTCCATATCCTTTGGGAAAGCCTGCGTAACAATCACCGCTACGTCTGCACCCTGGCTGCGCATATCTGATTTTAGCTTTTCAATCCAATCAGGCGAGAAATCTTTTGTCCTTTTGCTTTCGTAAATGATGGTGCCGCATTCCTGACCTAGAGGGTTTCTAACGCATTGAATACAGTCAGCGCCACGAACGCCTTTGCCAACAGGTGTTATGGCATCGAATGGGAATGACGCCTGCAGCATGTTTTCGAGCATTAACTCCTGCACTTCGCCCTGTAACTGCATGCTTCCTTGTTCAGCTTTGCGCTTCATTTCTTCAGCCAGTTTTCTTTGGTCTTCAAGTTGCTTCTCAAGCTCTTTCATTTTCAGCAGGTACTCCGTTTCTTTCAGGCTTGTTCGATCAGCTTCTTCCTTGCGGATCTGTTCCGTTAATGAAGCCCGCTCTTCAAGAAGCTTTTTCTGTAAGTTTAATTCCAGCTCCTTTTCCTTTGTTTGCAGTTCTTGTTCTTTGCGCAGGTATTCAAATTCCTTTTGCCGCGCAGCCTTCAGTTTTTCTTCGTTTTCCTGGGCGGTTTGCTGAAGCATCCTGAGCTGATTTTCGTAGTCTGCTGTTAACGTTTTACGGATAGAGGCTTCAAGGGCTTGCTGCAATTTTTGTTTCTCGTCCTGTAACTGGCTTGCCAGCTCTTTCTCTTTTTGCTGCATAAGGCTGGCGATCCGGCTGGATATTTCTTGTTCCTGCTGCGCTTTTTGTCTTTCTACCGCTTCCTTTTCCTCGGAAAGCCTCTTTTTGTCGGCGTCCATATCGTTCTTAATACGTTGCCACTCAGCCTTCATTTTTTCCCGGGCCTTTTGTTCGTATTCTTTCAGGAACACTTCGCTAGGTTCAAATGGGGTGTTGCAACTGGGGCAGGTTATGCTAATAGTGGCCATTGAAGAACGGATTTTGCAGCTAATATAAACCGCCATCCCCTAAAAAGCTAACGGTTTCAGATGTAATAAATACACGTTGTGTTAAAGGTTGTTTTCCACGGCTAATAAAATCACCGTGCTAACTGACCGCCGTCATAAAAAAGGGAAAGGGCGAAAAATATATTTGCTATGTGAGTGGTACTATCAATTAGTAACAGGTAAAGTTTGGCCTTATGGAAATTAGCGTTGACAGAGAAATACAATTGCAGGACATACAAAAGCAGTTTGGCGAGGCTTACCCTTTCCTTAAGCTTGAGATTCTTGGCAGTGATGTCAAGAAGGCTTTTGTGGCTAAACCTTTAAGCTATGACAGCAGAAAGAAACAATACAGAGTGAATGCTACTGATAAGGTGAGCCTGGATGGAGCCAGAACGGTTGCTGAATTGGAACAAGACTTTAAGAATCTATTTGACCTTTCCATACAAGTGTATAGAAAGGCCGGTAATATGTGGATTGAAACAACCTTAACTCACGACTGGACATTAGAACAACAAAACAGGGAAGGGGAACTATTCAGCTCTTTCAATAAGTAATTATTTTCAGCATATTATTAAAAAAAGATCCCGGTTCCGGGATCTTTTTTTAGTATAAGAGGTTTCGAAGTTTTGCTTCGTTGAGCACCACGATTTTACCCTTGCGGATATCAATCAGCCCTTCGCTTTTGAAATCGCTAAGGGTGCGGATAAGGGATTCTGTTGCGGACCCAATAATATTTGCCAGGTTTTCGCGCGAGATTTCAAGAGCTTCTTTTTCACCTTTAAATTTTGTAAGCACATGAATGAGGCCATTGGCTACTTTTTTTCGGAGAGAACTATAGGCGAGGTTAAGCAGGTTTTCTTCCTTCTCTACCACGTTTTTAGCCAGCAGTTTGATGAATTGACGAGCTACCTGCGGATCGTTATTTACGAGTTGTAAAAAGTCGGTTCTTGGAATAAGCATCAGGTCGGCATCCTCTAGTACTTCTGCTGTTTCCTTATAGTTTGTTTCTTCCAGCATAGCTGTATAACCGAAGAACTCCCCATCTCCATAGATATTAGTGATAAGTTCTTTCATGTCGTCGTTTGTGCGGCTCACTTTTACTTTGCCGGAAACAACGAAATAGACGGCTACAGGACGTTGACCTTCGCGATAGATGGTTTGTTTCTTTTTGTAGGTGTTTACCTCACGTTCATCCGAGGTAAGTTTTACACTTCCAACATTCTGGGCATTGTTAAGAAACTCGTTTACGCCTTTAACATCGTGAGAGTAGGATTGTTTTAGTGAGTCGGACTTTTTGAGACGAGTTTCTACGGCGTTTAATAGCTCAATTCCATCGAAGGGTTTGGTAATATAATCGTCCGCCCCCATATCCATTCCTTTGCGGAAGTCGCTCTTTTCACTTTTTGCGGTAAGAAAGATGAAAGGGATGGAAGCTGTAGACGGGTTTTTGCTGAGCAGATGCAAAACACCATAACCGTCTAATACGGGCATCATGATATCGCAAATAATAAGATCGGGGATTTCGTCGAGTGCAACCTCAACGCCTATCTTGCCATTTTCAGCTGTAAAAACTTTGTAATTAGATAGCTCAAGTATTTCGGCAGTATTTTCCCGTACTTCGTCATTGTCCTCTATGAGCAATATTTTTTTCATGAAAGGGCTGTTTGGTTAATGTTGTATAAAGGTATGTGTATAAAGAAGCTAGTGCCTTCGTTCAGGTGGCTTTCCATTTCAATATTACCGTTCACCAGTTCAAGATATTTGGCCACGATGTGAAGGCCAAGGCCGGTTCCCTGGATGTTTGCCGCATTCTTTGCACGGAAGAATCGCTCAAATAAATGTTGCTGGTCATCTTCTGAAATACCAATGCCACTATCCCTTACGCTGACATAGATTTCGTCCTCCGTTTTGTTGAGTTCAACATGTATCTCACTATTTTCAGGAGAGAACTTGATAGCATTAGAAATAAGGTTAAGGAGAATGTTTTTAATGATCGAAATATCGGTATAGACATCGCCTGCACCTGAATGTGAAAATTGAATCTTCTGGCCTTTTTTCACTATTTGTTCAAAGCTGCCTATAACATTTTTAACCTCTTCAACGCATTCATGGAATGTATGGTCTTCCAGCCGGGCACGCACCGTTCCTTCTTCAAGCTTTCCAAGGGAAAGAAAGTCTTCAAGAATGTTTTTCATATCGCTCACCGCCCCCTTAATACGTTGAATGTGTTTGTCACGTTTATCCTGCTCTTCTTCCCGACGGTATTTTTGCAATAGAAAAGCGGAGGATAGAATGGTGCTGAGCGGTGTCCTGAATTCATGCGATGCCATTGTGACAAAGCGGGATTTCAGGTCGCCGAGTTCTTTTTCCTTATCGAATGCTTCTGTAAGCTCCTGCTTCGATTTCTCGAGGGCAGCAAGCGTTTCCTTTAGCATTTTAGTTCGGTTTTCAACCTTTTGTTCGAGCTCGATGTTCAGCTGTTTTATCAGGCGGCTGTTTTCTTCTAAAGCTGCCTTCTGAAGGTAAACTACCTCCTCATTTTTCTTTCGGACGGTAATATCTATGACAAACGCGATGACGAAGGTGTTGTCGCCTTGTTTATAGTTGCTAAGGCTTACTTCAACCGGGAAAACGCTGCCATCTTTACGTTGCGCAAACAAATCTCTTCCCGCACCCATTGTGCGAGGGTGGGGGTCTTTATAAAAACCAGTGCGATCGGCAACATGCTTGTGTTTATAGTTGCTGGGGATAAGGATTTCGATCTTCTTTCCAATTACCTCGTCCTTGTTATAGCCAAACTGCACCTCGGCCTGGCGATTAAATTTGATAATTTCAGCTTTATCGTCGCAGAGAATGATGCCGATGGTGGCGAAATTAAAAAGTGCCTCAAACTCGTTAGCGTTCTGCATTCAAGGATTTCTGTTGCGCTGTAAAAATATGATTTTGCGTGTTATATGCAAGTCTTGTATCACCAACTCTAGCCATTACATAGAGTTCTTAGTTATAGGGTGGTTATTGTATGTTTGTGTATTGAACCGTTTTTAGCATGCAAAGAATTTGCCTTTTCCCCGGCACTTTTGATCCCGTTACCTATGGACATGTTGACATTGTAAATCGGAGCCTCGATTTATTTGACAAGATCGTTATTGGAATTGGCGTGAACGTTAACAAGCAGCCCATGTACAATGATGAACAGCGGTTGGCCTGGATAAGGGAAATATTCGATAAAGAACCAAGAGTGGATGCAATAGTTTACGAGGGCCTAACAGTTGAATGCTGTAAAAACATAGGTGCAAAGTTTATTTTGAGAGGTATTAGGTATGTAAGCGATTTTGAGTACGAAAAGGTAATTGCGGACATGAACAGAAGCCTTGACCCGGCGATTGAAACCATTTTTCTTACATGCGCGCCGCAATACACAAGTGTGGCCTCAACATTAGTTAGAGACGTGATAAGGAATGGTGGTGATGCGAGCCCCTTTTTGCCTGAACCCGTTAGAAAAAGTATTTACAAATAGCATGAGCATTTGGTATAAAAAAGACCTGAGACTGGAAGACCTGGCTATTCTGAATAAGGGTACAATGGGGGAGCATGTGGGTATTGTTTACACAACTCTTGGAGATGATTTTCTTGAAGGTGCCATTCCTGTGGACCATAGGACAAAACAACCTTACGGGCTTCTGCACGGTGGTGCATCGGTTACACTGGCAGAAACGTTGGGTAGTGTGGCTTCAGCCTTAGTAGTAGACCATGAGAAGTTTATGTGTGTTGGGCTGGAGATAAACGCAAACCATATAAGGGGAGCACGAAGCGGTGTGGTTACGGGCAGATGCACCCCGATACACCTTGGCACTAGTACCCACGTTTGGGATATAAGGCTGCACGACGACCAAGGCAAACTTACCTGCATTAGTAGGTTGACGGTAGCTGTATTAAAGAGAAAGGATTAACCTTGGTAACAACCTTAAGGCGCGTCAAAATGGCAGAGATGGGAGTGTTGGAAGGGTTATTTTACCCTATTTGTATGCTATCTGAACGCTTTCACTACGCTTTTACTACGGAGTCACCCCCCGATTTTGGAAGAAATCTATGTAAGAAAGCGACGGAAGAAACGTCAGTAAGTGGATGGTTATTTAGTATTGTAAGCCTTAACCTGGTAAACGAAATCCTGGACTTCTCTTACTTGCTTCACGCGGTCCATACTACGTATCGTGCCTCTATTGGCGAGGTTTATTTTGGCAACGCTGGTATCCGTATGCTTCAACTGCTCAACAAGTTTAAAGATTTCGCGGCTTTTTACTGCAAAGACAGCGCCTTCGGCCTGGACTTCCTTGGAACTAAGTACGCCAATTATCTCGCCTTTATTATTAAAAACGGGTCCACCTGAATTTCCGGGGTTTGCGAAAAGCGATATCTGGCAGGTTGCTGTGTCACCATCAAAACCGGTTCTTGCACTCAGGTATCCACGGCCGTAAACAATTTCGTCATTCTTGGGGTAGCCTAGTGTAAATAACTCTTCACCAAGGTCGGCTGTGGTGCGCTTGATGCTATAAGGGAGAGATTTAGGCGCCTTGAAGTCAACGTCTTGCACTTTAAGAATAGCAAGGTCGCGGACTTTGTCAATGTGGATAATCCTGGCTATAAATTCGCGGCCTTTATTGTCTGAGACTACAGCATTATTGCCTTGTAGAACGTGAGCGTTTGTAACGAGGTAGCCCTTAGCGTCGATAAGAAAAGCAGAGCCACCCCCGGTTAACACAGCATCCTGGGGTATTTTTGACCGTATTTCGGCAGTTACCTGGTTGATGCGATGTGATTGTACTTTTTGGGCCTGTTTTATTTTTTCAACATCCTGTGCCAGTTGACGGATTTTTCGTTGATCTACAGAGGGCGTAAAATAGGTTACGAGGGCGCTGATAAACAATGCTGTTACACCTGCTATACTAGCTGCGATGGAGATTACCCTTTTGTACTTAGTCCAGAGGTATTTTACTTTACCCTGTTCAACAGGGTCAGATGTTTTGATAGCACCAGAGAAGGCCAGTTTATCGTGGGTTTCGGCAAGAAGTTGTTTAAGATGGCTTTGACCTGAAAAACCTTCAAGTTGAAGGAGAAACAGCTTATGCTCTACTACAAGCATATCAATTTCAGGCTTTGACTCGCGTAATTGCTCGAAATAAGCCTTCTCTTCAGCCCCCATTTCGTCGCGCAGATAGCGTTCGACAGTTTCCAAAAGCAGGTTATCTTCCATTACTTACTCCCCGATGTTATATTGAGCAAAAAACAATTTTTTTAAACGCATCAGGCATTTATATTTCTGATTCTTAGCATTATCTGAATTTGTATATCCAAATTCTGCTGCTATATCCTGCATGCCTTTTTTTTGCAGGTAATAGGCCTCAAGAAGGCTTTTACAAGGTTCGCCAAGGCTGTTAAGCGCCCGTTCCATGATTGCAAAATCCATGTTTTGCTTTTCGTGGTAGGCAAGGTCTTCTTCCACCGGTATGGTATCTTCAAACCCTTCAACCCTGCTTACGAAGCGACCGCTTTGTTGTAACTTCTTGAGCCACAATCGCCTGCAAACCGAATAGACGTAAGTCTTGATTTGACAGGTGAGTACGAATGATTCTGATTTAGCCTTTTCGTAAAGGGCTACCATGGCTTCCTGGAATACATCCCTTGCGTCGTCGTAAGAACCGTTGTTATTCAAGATGAAAGCCTGAACCATTGAATAATTCTCTTTATAAATGGTTTCTATAGCCTTCCTGTCGTGTTCTGCCAGTCCTTTTAATAAAACCTGCTCGTTGGTATCGCCTTTCACCTTGTCAATTCTTAATACGGGCATATGAATAAAAGTAACCCAAAAGGGATCGGAAAAAAATATTTAAAAAAAGTTGCAAAAAACGAGGTTACCTTTTTTTGATAAAGGTATTAATGTTGAAAATCATAAAAAATCAAACAATGAAAAAATTATTATTGGTGTTAGCAATCGGTGCTTTCGCAGCTTGTTCAAATGGTGAGACTAACGAAGAAGCAACAGATACAACAACTGTTGTAACTCCAGAAGTTACTACTGAGCCAGCTCCTCCAGTAACAACTGACACTGCTACCATGACAACTCCTCCAGCTGGAGATACTACAACTACTACTCCTCCTGCAGGCAAATAATTGTAGCTACCGCAAGATTGCTTGTTTAGGTAGTTAACAGAAGAGTTTCATATGGCAAGCAATCGTTAAAGACGCCTTCCTTATTCCTAAGGAGGGCTTTTTATTATACATAAATTTAATTCGAGGGTTAGTAGCAACTACCTTTGAATGAAAATCCATTTCAATGCCCACATTCCAAGATTTAGGATTAGACGAACGATTATTAAACGCAATAACAGACCTTGGGTTTACAACACCCACACAGATACAAGAGAAGGCCATTCCGGTATTGTTGAGCGGAACAAAGGATTTTATTGGCCTTGCCCAAACCGGAACCGGTAAAACAGCAGCTTTTGGCTTGCCTTTGTTACAGTTAATTGAGGTAGAGCAAAAAACTCCGCAGGCTTTGATAGTATGTCCAACCAGGGAGCTTTGCCTGCAGATTCAAAAGGATATAGACAGTTTCAAGAAACATTTACGCCAGGCTAAAACGGTTGCCGTATATGGCGGGGCCAGCATTAGCGAGCAAATAAAACAAATAAGAAGGGGCGTACAGATTGTTGTAGCTACTCCCGGCCGCCTGATAGACCTAATAGAACGGAAAGCGATAGACCTGGGTGAAATAGAATACGTTGTACTGGACGAGGCAGACGAAATGCTTAATATGGGTTTCCAGGAAGACATTGAGTTCATACTTCAAAACACGCCAAACCGGCAAGCCACCTGGTTGTTTAGTGCCACTATGCCCGCAGAAATTAGGAAAGTGAGCAAGCGCTACATGAACAGTCCTGCTGAAGTAACCGTAGGTAAGGCAAATACCGGGACGAAAACTGTAGATCATCAATACTTTGTAACCTCTTCGCATCAGCGTTACGAAGCGCTGAAACGGTTAATAGATTTCAACCCGGGAATTTACGGGATCATTTTTACCAGGACGAAGGCTGACGCCCAGGAAATTTCGGAACGCCTCACGAGAGAAGGCTATGACATTGACTCATTGCATGGCGACCTGTCGCAGGGTCAGAGAGACAAAGTAATGGGGCAGTTCCGGGATAAGAGCCTGCAACTGCTAATAGCTACCGATGTAGCAGCAAGAGGGATAGACGTACAAGGTATTACCCATGTAATCAACTACGAACTACCGGACGACGTTGAAGTGTATACGCACCGTAGTGGCCGTACCGGACGTGCAGGTAAGAGTGGTGTGAGTATGTCGATTGTTCATACAAGGGAACTGTACAAGCTGAAGCAAATTGAAAGGATGATACAGGTGCCTTTTCATAAGCTTGACTTACCGTCTGGTAAGGATGTTTGCAGAAAACAATTTTTCTATTTTATGGACAAATTGCTACAGGCGGACATAAGCCATGGCGACTATACAACCTACCTGCCTATGCTCCAGGAAAAGTTCCAGGAAGTATCGAAAGAAGAAGTGCTTACCCGTGTGGCAGCGCTTGAGTTTGACAGGTTTTTGAAATATTATGAGAATGCTGAAGATTTAAATGCACGACAGCAAAAAGATGGAAGAGACAGGAGAGAGCAACAG
>JAEZDR010000182.1 GCA_023433265.1 Bacteroidota bacterium
CAGCTAAGCCTTGGGCCCTTGGCAGCAATTGGTTCTTTAAGTATCTGTACGAGAATGTTTGGTTTACCGTTCAGCACTTCATTGATCTTGCCTGTTTTAATAATCTCAGGCTCCGACTGGAAATTGGAAAATTCTAGTCCATTTTCCGTTTTATCATTTATGGCTAACTGGGTAAACTTTAAAATAGAGCGAACGTAGGGGCTTAGGTCAGTATAATGGAGAAAGGCATCTTTTTCAAAACCTACGTCAACAAAAGCAGCGTTTAAGCCAGGTATTAACTTCTTTACCTTTCCCAGGTAAAGGTCGCCTACAGCAAAGCGGGCGTCTGCTTTTTCATGATGCAGTTCCACCAACTTCTTATCTTCAAGTAGGGCTATTTCAACTCCGCCGGTTGCGGCGTTAATCAGTAATTCTTTGTTCACTTTGCAACTTTTTGTCCCGGGACAATAAATATATCCTGGTAAGCAATACTTTTCCGGTAGCAGCTATGCTTTTACATATCCCTCGCTATCCGCGGCCACCTGTTGTAGATAAGGAAAAGGTAAAGTTGCAGGTAGAGAATAAAGGGAAATAGAGAACAGTTTAAAAAATGCCGGTTTTACCCGGCATTTTAAAGTTATTTCTTCTTCTTATGACGGTTCTTTCTAAGTCTCTTCTTTCTTTTATGCGTCGCAATTTTATGACGCTTTCTTTTTTTACCACAAGGCATTGTAAAAACAATTTTTATTAATGAATCAATTCAACTGCAAAGCTTTAATCCTTTCCCCAAGATCTTCTTTCGCTTGTGGTACTTGTATTTTATCCCTGGCAACAGTGTACCATTTTATAGCATTAGCCTTATCGCTCAGTCGGTCATATGTTTCTGCAAGATGAAAAACCGCCCTTAAATTTTCGGGTTCATTCTTTATCACAGTTTCAAACCTTTTCACGGCTTTATCAAACTGACCGCTTCTAATACCACCTAAGCCGAGCATAAACTGCGCATACATATTGGTCGTATCTTTCTCTGCCACCTGCCTTACACGCATGATTCCCTCCATTGGCTGGTCAGAGATGTTGCCAAACATGTAGCAGGCGCCGATGCCTATCTTGGCTGAGTCATTACCGGGGTTTAGCTCAAGTACCTTCTCAAAAAGAACTTTTGTGTTGTTTCCAAGCCAGGTTTGCATCGCAGGCTCCTGCTCGCTCATCAGCTCTTCTAACAACAAATGGGCTGCAAAGGTGAGATTTTTTTCAGAATTTTCCAACTTGGCTGCTTCTCCAAAATAATAAGCGCCAAGTATGTGCTGATGTACCGAATCCATCCAAAAGTTTCCGATGGTTCGTAAAGCTGCAATTTTTTGATTGTCCTGTGAAAGCCTGGCTTCTTGGGCGTCAAGATAACTAACCTGTTCCGGGGAAAGCCTTTTCCGGGATTCTTGAATAAGTTGTGCTGTGTTAAAAGCCGGCTGACTGAGGGGAGTTGCTACTGGACCGGAGTCTTTTGCTACTTTTTTTGGAATAGTATTACCAAAAATAAAAAGAATTGCTACCAGGATTATCCCTCCTGATAGCAATAATATCTGTTGTTTCTTCACTAATGCTGTTTTGCCCCAAATTTATTGAGGCTTATGCATTTGCTTTACTTCATTAACGAATTCTTTTGAAGGCTTGAAAGCGGGAATATAATGCTCGGGAATCTCCACGGCAATATTCTTTTTAATATTACGACCAATTTTGGCCGCCCTTTTCTTAGTAATAAAGCTTCCAAAACCGCGTATATAGATGTTTTCACCTTTCGCAAGGTTCTCTTTAATCTCTTTCAACATGGTTTCTAAGGTTACCAAAACATCAACCTTAGGAATGCCGGTTTTATCTGAAATATTGTTTATTAAATCTGATTTTCTCATCGTGTGATTGTTTAAGATTCAACAGATTGTGTTGCTAAATTAAATAACAAAAACGAGACCAAAGGAAAAAAGATGCACCAATTTCAACAAATGTTCCGGTTTGATAATTAACAGGTTGCTGCTACAATTGCTTAAAGTGGATAACGTAGAAACCTCTTCCCGTAGCCACGGCCGCTTTCAGATACTTATTATTTTCTACTTTTCAGGCATAAACCGATGGCTAGAACCCTCACCCCTGAATCCATATCCTTGCAAAATTGCAAGGCAGTTAGAGAAGCTTTATTACGCTGGCATACCACGGAAAATTCGAGAGAAATGCCCTGGAAGGGTGAGAAAGATCCTTATAGGATATGGTTAAGCGAGGTGATATTACAGCAAACACGGGTATCGCAGGGTACTGCGTATTATAACCGTTTCATCGCTGCCTTTCCCAACATCGGGAAGCTTGCTGCTGCTGCAGACGACGACGTATTTAAGTTGTGGGAAGGCCTGGGTTACTACTCCCGGTGCAGGAATTTGCTTTCAACCGCTCGTTATATCTCCAACGAAAGGGGAGGGATTTTCCCGAATACCTATGATGAAATAATCAGGCTTAAAGGAGTTGGTGAATATACAGCCGCGGCTATAGCATCCTTTGCATACAATGAACCCAAAGCAGTACTGGATGGGAATGTTTTTAGGGTGTTATCGCGAATCTACGGAATTGCCGACCCCATAGATACGGTGGAGGGCAAGCGTTTGTTTACGAGCCTTGCAGATCAAACTTTAGATGAGCGCCACCCCCGGCTATATAATCAAGCCATTATGGATTTGGGGGCCACTGTTTGTAAGCCGCAGCCCGATTGTGAATGCTGCCCGTTACGCAACAATTGTATTGCTTATAAACATTGCACCGTCAATGATTTACCTGTCAAGTCAAAACGCCTTGTAATAAAACAGCGATTCTTTACTCAGTTTGTGATGATTTCCGGCACCAGGGTATTGCTGAAGCGAAGAGAGGCGAAAGACGTTTGGCGGCATCTTTACGAGTTTGTGGCATTGGAGCATAGCGAAAAAGTAAAATCGGAAGGAAAGCACATTCAACAATGGATTGGAGATACGGGTTTTGAGGTTCTAATTGAAACAGATTACATGAAACAACAACTCACCCACCAAACGATTTTTACCAAATTCGTGGTTGTGAAGCTAGAAAAAGAGGTTGCCGTGGATGGCTATAAATGGACAAGCTTTCAATCGCTTAATGAAGTTCCGTTTCCACGGGTAACAAAAATGTTTATTGAAAAGGAACCGGCTCTGTTTAACCGGTAGTGGTTTAGCCTTTTGTCTTAGTATAGCCGTTCTTTAGTAACCACTGAAGCACTTTCGTTTTTTGATCGCCCTGTATAACAATCTCCCCGTCTTTTACGCTGCCCCCTGTTCCACAGTAGTTTTTCAGCTGTTTACCAAGGGCTTCCAGGTCTTCCTCTTTTCCAATAAAGCCGGCAACCAACGTAACTGTTTTTCCAGCCCGGCGTTTCGTGTCAATAATTACTCTCAGGGGCTGTTTGGCTGCTTCAAGAGTTTCCTGTACTTCATTACTCTCATCCTGGAAGTTGAAGTTAGGGTCGGTACTGTAAATAAATCCCCGCGTATCGGGCTTGTGTTTTTTATTTGACGACATGAAATGCTATTTAGTTATTACAGCCTTGAGGCTTAGGTCTAAACTTCTTGCCTGGTGTATGAGGCCGCCGACAGAAACAAAATCTACCCCTGTGGCAGCATAATCTTTTATAGTCGAAAGGTTAATTCCACCACTGGCTTCCGTTTCAAAAGCCCCGTCAATTATTTTCACGGCATCTGCCACCTCACCAGGTTTAAAGTTATCAAGCATAACCCTGAAAACTTTTCCCTTGCCGTATTTGCATACCTTTTCAACATCGCTGAGGCTGCGGGTTTCAACTTCTATCTTGATACCGGGCTTAACGCGGTTCACATAATCCCACGCTTTACTGATTGCGTTTTCAATCCCACCTGCATAGTCCAAGTGATTATCCTTAAGCATAATCATATCGTACAGGCCGAAACGATGGTTGAGACCGCCACCGATTCTAACTGCCTCTTTTTCTAACAGGCGGAAGTTAGGGGTAGTTTTTCTTGTATCCAGCAACCTCGTAGAAGAGTCCGCTAACAAAGTTGTGTACTGTCTTGTAAGCGTAGCTATACCGCTCATGCGTTGCATACAATTGAGCACCAGCCGTTCAATCTTTAATATTGTATGTATGGAAGCAGTCAATTCGAAAGCTACCTGGCCGGGCAACATTTCTTCACCGTCGTTTTTAAATATTTCCAGGTTGGCTGAGGGTTCTACATAAGCAATGATCTGTTTTGCTACTGCAACACCTGCCAATACACCTTCCTCTTTTATCTTAAGCACAGCTTTTCCGGTTTGGCCTGCTGGTATACAGCTAAGTGTAGAATGGTCGCCATCACCCACATCCTCTTTAAGTGCTTCATCTACAAGATGCCTTAGCTTATCATCAAAACTGCTCATAGAGCAAATCTAGCTTTTGCAAACAAAAACTCCCGCAATAAGCGGGAGTTTGATTTAGTTTATTCTAATGGTTATAATCCTGGGTTTATCCCCCTTGTTCTTAATCATGAGGGTAACATTATAATCCTTTACATCACAGTATAACTTACCGGCGAGGTACATGGTGCCGGTCATTTCCCGTTTTGATGTTACTTCAAAGTTCCTAACGCGGGATTGCTTAAAAAAAGCAGCTAATACACTTTCTGCTACCTTATTATCTGCTTGTTTCAAATCTTCTTTGCCTGGCAGCTTAATATCAACAGATTCGTCGAAATGCTGTGAAAGTTGTTGAGCATTTCCTTCAGCCAGAGCTTTTATAATGCCGTCTAATTCAACGGCTTTATAACTAAAAGCCATTAAGCCGATTGCCAAAACCATGAGTACTTGTTTCATTTTCTATACTTTGAGCAATACTTTGACTGCCGATTCTGCAACTAATTTAATTGCATTCCCATTATTTTCAACCTGTAACTTGCGGCCTTTTACCAAACCAAGGTAACATTTAACAATTATAACCTCTTTTTATAATGCAAAACAAGAAAGTTATACTGATAATCATGGATGGTTGGGGCCATGGCCAAGTGGTTTCAGCCGACGCAATACAACATGCCAATGTTCCTTTCGTTAAGTCGCTATACCACCGTTTTCCTAACACAACATTAACAACGTTTGGTGAATGGGTGGGGCTGCCCGAAGGACAGATGGGTAATAGTGAAGTGGGTCATCTAAATCTTGGCGCCGGACGCATCGTTTACCAGGAATTACAAAGGATAAACGTCGCAATCAGAACCGGGGAACTTCAACAAAACCGGCACCTGTTGGCTTCAATCCGTTATGCTAAAGAACATAAAAAACCGTTGCATCTGATGGGATTAGTAAGTGACGGCGGAGTGCATAGTCATATCAATCACATCAAGGCTCTATGTGACGTATGTAAGCAGCAAGGCCTGGAAAACGTTTTTATTCATGCGTTTACTGATGGCCGTGACACCGACCCAAAAGGTGGGTTTGGTTACATTAGCGATCTGCAGGCTTTCCTTGAAGGAAGCGTTGGGCGCATTGCTTCTGTTAGCGGCCGCTATTATGCCATGGATAGAGATAAGCGATGGGAGCGGGTGAAGCTTGCGTACGACGCTCTTGTACACGGCCAGGGTGTTTCAGCAGAGGATGCTATAACAGCGGTAGCGCAGAGCTACGCGAAGGATGTAACTGATGAATTCATTTTACCTACAATAATTGTAGACGGGCAGCAAGAGCCTTTGGCGAAAATAAAAGATGGAGATGCAGTCATCTGCTTTAATTTCAGAACAGACAGGTGCAGGGAGATCACTACCGTACTTACCCAGAGTGATTTACCACAGTACGAAATGCATAAGCTCAACCTGCATTATACCACCATGACGGAGTACGACAAGACGTACCAGGGTGTTCACGTGATATTTGAAACGGATAACCTGGAAAATACGATTGGTGAAGTGCTTGCCGCTCACGGCAAGAAACAAATAAGGATAGCTGAGACGGAAAAATATCCTCACGTTACGTTCTTTTTTAGTGGGGGTAGAGAAGAACCATTTGAGGGGGAGAAACGCATCATGTGCCCCTCCCCGAAAGTGGCCACCTACGATTTGAAGCCCGAAATGAGTGCGAACGAAATAACTGCCGCATTGTTACCCGAGATTATGAACAGTACAGCCGACTTTATCTGCCTGAACTTTGCAAACCCGGACATGGTAGGCCATACAGGTATTTGGGACGCTGTTATAAAAGCGGTGGAAACGGTTGACAACTGCGTTAAACAGGTAGTTACGGCTGCTTTGAGCTCTGGCTATACCGTGTTTTTAACAGCGGATCATGGAAATGCAGATTTCCTTGTGAACGATGATGGTTCTCCAAATACCGCTCATACCACTAACCCTGTTCCTTTATTTATTATAGATAGTGAGTGGAAGGGAGTTGTGAAGCCAGGTAAACTGGGCGACATTGCCCCGACAATTCTAAACGTAATGGGTTTGCCTGTGCCGAACGAAATGACTGGCGAAGTATTAATATCGAATTAAGCGATGGCTTTGTATTAAGAAAGAGGCCGCACTTATTGCGGCCTCTTTCTTATTTGTTGCAACTAGCTGCGAACCCTGTTTTGTTCCTCCTGTGCCCCACCCGCTGCCCTTGTTTTACGCGACTGGAATGTTTTGCCGAATTGGTAAGAAAAACTAATTGATGCAATACGTGTTTCGTACTGGTTGTGATAATATCCTTTTGCGTCTTTGAGGTTATTGATATAACCCCAATTGAGGCGTGTGTAGAATATATCCCGGAGGTTGAGCCTGATTGTTCCTTTATTGTTCAACACTTTTTTCTGAACGCCTGCGTTGAGCGCCCAAAATCTACCGGATACAATTTGTCCTACGAGAATGTTGGAGCGCCAGTTGCCGGATACCTCAATGCCCCAGCCACCAGCTAGTTGAAATTGATTAGTTATGTTAACAGTAGCGGAAAAAGCTGTCGTATCCAGTTTGCCACTGTATAACTGCCCGGTATATTGGCGGCGTTGAAAGTCGGTATAGACATTAAGGGTCCAATACCTGGTAATGGGTTGATTGCCGTTTATTGACAGTACTGAAATATCCGCGGTTCCAACGTTGGCGGGTTTGCTGTAATAGTTGTTGCCATACACCTCGATTGCTTCCTGGACAATGTCCTTTATGCGATGATGTGATAACGAAGTAGTAATTCTTCCTTTGTAAATATGCTGCAATTCTATTGTTTGCGTAAAACTGGGTTGAAGCAACGGGTTGCCCACGTAATTGGTAAATTGGTCAAGAGGTGAGATGAAGGGATTCAGGTCCTGGTAGGGAGGGCGGTCTATCCTCTTTCCATAACTGAGTACAAGCGTATGTTTATTAACTGTGTCTAGCTTATAAGAAAGATAGACTGTAGGAAACATATTGGTGTACTTTCTATCGAAAGATGAATCGGCCTTCATCAGGTTACCCAGTTGATGCCCTTTCGATTTTGTATGTTCAACCCTTAGACCAGCCTGTAAAGTAAACCGTTTGTATTCACGCGAAAGGTTTATGTAGCCTGCATATATCGATTCTTCGTAGAGGAAATGGTTACTCCTGTCGTAGTCAGGTTCTAACCCGAAAGGCGCTGTTCCAATAAAATAGGACGCAAGATTATTTGTTTTTGTGTAACTGCTTTTAATACCTGCATCCATAATTACACCTGCATGGAGCGGTTGGTTTAGGTCTGCCTTAAAGGAAGCGATCTTAATGTTGGCAGGTAGCTGACCTTTTAGGAAATTTTGATATTTTGAACTACCGTTATTGAAGAAACTTTTGTTTTCGAACTGCTGGTTATTGTCGTATTCATATACAAGGTAATCGAGGTCTACTGCAAGGTTTGCTCCCTTCGTTCTAAAGTCGTGACGGAGATTTAGGTTCGCATTTGTATTGGTGAATCTACCTTTATCCTTGTTGTCGGCTGTAATAATAGAATCTATAGTAGCGCCTTCATCTACAATGTAGCTGGTGTTTGTGGTACGGCCGTAAAAGTTGCGGCTGTTAGCACTTATTATAGCTCCTAAGGTTGTTTTGTTGTTTAAATAGAAATCTGCTCCTAATCTTCCATTTAACGAATTGGAAGTTGTTCTAATAAAGCTGCGTTGTTCAAAAGTGTAGTCAGCGGCGCCTGATGGCTTAAAGTAATCCCGGTCGATAAATAAATCGTTGAAGTTGTTATTTAGAACCTGGCTGAAGTTACCAAAGAGGTTCAGGCTGTTGTTTCTGTAATTTAAGCTGACGACGTTGTTGGTGCGTGCATAAACGCCTTGCAGGTAACTAGCCGTCGCGGTTCCGTTAAACCCTTTGACTTTTGACTTTTTCGTTTTGATATTAATAACCCCACCGCCGGCAGCATCGTATTTTGCAGGTGGGTTGCTCATTATCTCAATCTTGTCTATTGTTGTTGCGGATTGTGACTTGAGAAATTCTATTAGCTGCGAACCACTCATATAGGAGGGCTTGTCATCAAGAAACACGACAACACTTTTTCCTTTTAAGCTAAGCTATCCATTGTCGTCTATCATTACTCCCGGAGCTTTGTCAAGAACATCAAATGTATTTGAGCCGCTGGTAGAAATCAACGCATCGGGGTTAAGTATAAGCCTGTCTGGCTTAGCTTCCACAAACTGTTTTCTCGCTGTTACCTCTAGCGCTTGTAATTGGTTGTTTGTTGCTTGCAGGCTTGCGTTGTAGGTTGTTTCTGTTGCAGCCTCAATTGCGATTGCTTCTGAACGTAGCGAATCAAAGCCAATAGCTGTAAATACAAGATAATATTTACCTGGTTTTAGAGCGGTTACTTCGTACCTGCCTGCATCACCGGATGCTGATATTTTAGCGATCCTGTTGTCAGGTAGTTTTACCGTGACGGTTGCGCCAATGATGGGCACTCCTTTACCATCCTTCACCTGTCCAGCCAGGCTACCTGTTTGCTGCGCAAAGCAGGTAGTATTTAATACGAAAAGAAAAGTGTGTAGAAAAACCAGTTTTATCATCTTGAACTTTTGTCCAAAATAGGCGAAGCAATAGGCTACGATTTAGTTAAAAGGTAAAAAATCAGATCCCCCGGTGACGAGTGGTGAACAGCCCGATGTGCGTGTGGCGCTTTTTTACAGGGTGGGGGGCTTGAAACCAACTATTTTGAGCCGCCAAACCTTCTGCCCACAAGAACTTTAAATACAACCTGGTTTGAATTAGGCGTCAGGCCAAACAGGAAACCGGTATTGAGTTCCCAGTCGGGGTTTGCCAGGTAATCTATCATCGGGCCAACCAGGTGTTCTTGCATGCTGCCGGGAAGAAAGCCGTTAGACCCACCTAACGCACTGTAATATTCGAAACCAATGCCCCATTTGTTTTGTATCGAATACTGCGTTTTTAATTGAGGAGCGAAGTTCCAGCCCTTGTCGTTGCCTGAAAAAACAAAGTCAATATTCGGGTTAAGGGATACATACCAGTTGCCCCAGGTATCGTCAAAAATGGGTCTTATTTCGCCACCCCATACGTAGGGTGAAGAATAGTCCGGTCTAAAAAATCCGAATTCGGCGGACAAGCTCACACCTAATGGCCATTTCCAGCTTTGGGGAGCAGTTATACGCGGGCGAATCTGGCTACCGAGATACTGGAATTTTCCGTTTGGATCTAAAGCGGTAAAAGTATAAAGGCCAATTTCAAAGTTCTCGGCAAAGCCATGGGTAATCTCAACCGTTTCATTTAGCCATCGTGCGGTCTTAGCATCAGCCAGCGTTTTTGGGCCGGTAAAAGTATAATTACTATGCAGCTCAACTATCGTGCGTTTATTACCGATAGTTGGGGATGCATAAACCTGGATCTCATTGTCGGCCTGTGCATTCAAAGAAGAGAAAATAACTAGTGAGAATACGAGCGATAAAAATGTCTTCATGAATTTCATGGTATGCAAAAAGTGCAAATGTCATGCTATTATGGGAAGATGGCGGATTATTAGGATAAGTATTTTTACTTATAAAAAAAGGCCAACTACGTAGGAATATAAGGGTGTTATAAGCTAGGCATAAGCTAGGTATAAGCTAGGCATAAGCTAGGCAGTAGGTAGGCAGTAGGTAGGCAGTAGGTAGGCAGTAGGTAGGAATTAGCCAAGCATAAGTTAGGAAATGTCTAGTTATAACTTAGGAAAAAATCAGGCAAACCCTAGGTTCATGAGGGGTTTAATCCAGGCTAAAAGCAGGCATAAATTAAAGCAGCGGTAGATGCAAACCTTAAGGAACTTTGGAAAGCGTTAGAAAAAAAGAAGTTGATGGGTGAAGCGAGCCACTATTTAAACCCGCTTCCTTCCATTAAATCAGGTCTTCGGTCCTTTGTTCTTTGTATGGATTGTTCAAAGCGCCAGTTCTCCACAATTTTAGGATCGCCGGTGAGGAGTTCAGAAGGCACCTTCCAATTGCGGAACTCGGCGGGGCGGGTATATACCGGTGGCGCGAGGAGGTTGTCCTGGAACGAGTCGAAGAGGGCAGAGGTTTCGTCATTAAGTACACCGGGCAGAAGCCTGCCTATTGCATCTACCACCATAGCTGCTGCAAGTTCGCCGCCACTTAACACAAAGTCGCCAATAGATATTTCCATTGTAACATAATGGTCTCTTATCCTTTGGTCGATGCCTTTGTAATGCCCGCAGATGATCAAAATCCGTTCTTTCAGCGACAGCATATTTGCTGTTCGCTGGTTGAAAGTGGAGCCATCGGGCGTCATATAAACTACCTCGTCAAAAGGAGCTTCCTTACTTAGTTCGTCAATAGCATTGGCAAGGGGCTCGCACATCATTACCATACCAGCCCCGCCACCATATTGGTAATCATCTACCTGGCCGTGGTTATTTATTGCCCATTTGCGCAGGTTGTGCAGGGTTACTTTAAGCAGCCCCCGGTCTTTTGCCCTTTGCATAATGCTGTGGTTAAAAGGGCTTTCCAGCAATTCCGGTACTACTGTAAGGATATCGATTGTCATGATATTAATTCAAAGTTTCCGAAAGCATTTGCGGTACTGCCACCACTTTCTTCTTATTATAGTCATAGCATAACATACCTGTTTTGGCTTTAGCCGCAATTGTTTTTTCGCCATTATTGCCGGTAAATTCGATCTGATAAAAAAGATCGAAACCTACCCGATTTATGTTTCCTGCCTTCACACTTACGATAGCAGTATGGCCGTAAAACAGTTCTTTTTTAAATTCGATTGCTGCATCGCTCATTATTAAACCCACCCCTCCGCAATCCATTTCAGTAAAACCAAAGCTTGCAAGGTATCTAACTCTTGCCTCGTGCATGAGGGTGAGGAAATTATCGTTTCCAACGTGGTTTCCGTAATTGATATCCGTAATCCTAATCTCAATGGAGGTGGAAAATAGGAACCCGTCCGGGATAGTAATCTTTATCCTATCCATGTCTTAGTTTTAAGAAGGTTATCAATTCGTCAACGGCCTTGCGCCTGTGGCTGTATTCGTTTTTTTCAGCAAGGCTCATTTCTGCAAAGGTCTTGTCGCTGCCATCAGGAACAAAGACGGGATCGTACCCAAACCCATTGGTCCCTCTTGGATTGTCAATAATGGTTCCCTGGCAGATTCCCTGGAACAGGAACTCTTCGTCATTCATAATTAAGCAGATAACCGTCCTAAACCTCGCTTCCCGGTGTTTTGTGCCGGTCAGGTTAGCAAGCAACAGGTGAATGTTTGCATTGAAGTTCTTTTCATCGCCTGCGTAACGAGCGCTTTTTACGCCCGGCTCACCGTTCAAGGCCTTTACTTCAAGGCCTGTGTCTTCGCTAAAACAATCGCGATTGACCAATTTATGAATGGTACGGCATTTATGCTGTGCATTCTCTTCCAGCGTTTCGTAGGGCTCGGGAATGTCGATTGAAATGCCGGCTTCCCCGAGTGTAACTACCTTGTATTGAATGGTTACAACTGCGTTTATTTCAAATACTTTGTGAGCATTATTAGTTGCAAAAACCAGCGTAGGGAGTTGGCTCATAGGTTGAACATTTCTTTAAGGCAATCCCAAAGTTGGCGTTTCAGCGTTTTTGCGTTCTGATCGTCAGGCATCAAAACGTCAAGGCCGTCGGCCCATAAGTAGGTGCACTCGCTATATTTCTGCAACTTATACTGCGGGAACATAAAAGGTAACAGTAATGATGGATTTACACCAAAAAACAGGCAGTAACGAGGTGCAAGTATTTCCTTAATCTCCGTCATTGGCTTGTTGCTGTTTGCGGTATTAATGATGGCTACATCAGCAATTGTGAGTTTGCAGGCAGCCAAGATGCGGGATAGAACTGAAAGATGATCTTCTGCAATGAACACCGAATCAGGATCATTGATAATGATCGTCATATTCTGTTTATTATCACCTAGAAACCACTGCTTTTCGGCCATTTGCAATGGCTGATGGGCCAGATTTTTTTTCCGCGTATCGTGCTCGCCCTCAATGAGTACGAGGTTGTCTTTATACAAGTCTGCGAGCAGGCTCGCCGGTATGCTAAATTGTTGGTAATACATGACAAATAACAGGTGTTAGTTTTCCCTTTTTCCGTTTCTTTGTCGCAAATTTAATGTTATGATTGCAGCTATGGAATTCAATATAACAAAGGCTGAAACCAGCAAGCTGAAGGATTTGAACCTTGACAACCTGCCGTTTGGTAGATATTACACCGACCATATGCTTGAAGCCGACTATGAAAACGGTGAGTGGAAGAATATCGAGATAAAACCATATCAGCCTTTACTCCTGGAGCCATCGCTGGCTGCATTACATTATGGACAAGCGATTTTTGAAGGAATCAAAGCTTATAAAGACCAGAAAGGAAACCCATATATATTCCGCCCCTTAGATAACTATAAGCGTTTCAATATATCTGCAGCCCGCTTGCAGATGCCTGAAGTGCCTGAGGAGATCTTTATGGAAGGAATGAGATTATTAATTGATCTGGATAAAAGTTGGATACCTCAGAAGGCTGACCATTCACTTTACATCAGGCCGTTTATGTTCTCGACCGATCCTGTAATAGGAGTGAAGCCGTCTGACACTTATAAGTTTATGATCATTTGTAGTCCTACCGGCCCTTATTACAGCGCACCAATGCGTATCTATGTAGAAGAAAAGTACACAAGAGCAGCCCCCGGTGGAATAGGATATGTAAAAGCAGCCGGTAATTATGGAGCAAGTATGCACCCAACTGCTGAAGCAAAAAGAAAAGGTTATGACCAGGTTTTATGGACTGACGCTTTTGAACATAAATACGTCCAGGAAATAGGTACTATGAACGTGTTCTTTGTATTTGAAAACACGGTGATAACTCCTTCACTTGAAGAGGGTACCATATTAGGTGGAGTAACCCGTAATAGCGCCATTGTTTTGTTGCGCGAGATGGGTTACAAAGTAGAAGAGCGTAAGCTGTCAATTGACGAATTAATAGAAGCTCATAAAGCAGGGCACTTAAAGGAAGTATTCGGAACGGGCACTGCAGCGACCATCTCTATGATTAAGGAGTTGCGATATAAAGATTACGTAATGGAGTTTGACGTTGCGAAACTTACAGCCGGACCTGGCTTGAAAAAGCAAATGGACGACATTAGAGAAGGTAAAGTTGAAGATCGTTTTGGATGGATGTTCAAAGTATCTTAAGGTTAAATCATTGATATATCCCAAACCCTTACCCGGGTTTGGGATTTTTATTTATATATGCCAGCCTACAAAGAAGTCTTAATTGAAACTACTGAACAGCAGGTTAAAGAAATGCTGATTGCATTGCTTTCACAAATTGGTTACGACGGATTTGAAGAAGAGCAACATTGCATTAAGGCCTACATTCAAAAGGAACAGTTTAGTGAAACGGAATTGGAAAACACCTTGAATGGTTTTAAAGTGTCTCATACTGTAAGCGAGCTCCCTGAAAGGAATTGGAATGAAGAATGGGAAACGAATTTTACTCCGGTGGTGGTGAATAATTTTGTGGCCGTCAGAGCGCATTTTCATGCACCGGTACCCGGGGTAAGACACCAACTTATCGTTACCCCGAAAATGAGTTTCGGCACAGGCCACCATGCTACCACCTATATGATGATGGAGGCAATGGGAAAGCTTTTATTGGAAGGAGCGAATGTGTTGGACTTCGGTACTGGAACAGGGATACTTGCTATTCTTGCCGAGAAACTAGGTGCAGCGGAAGTAGATGCTGTAGACAATGATGACTGGTGCATAACCAATGCACTGGAAAATGTGGCACAGAACAATTCAGAAAAAGTAAATGTGTTTAAGAATGACCGTATCGGAAATGGCAAGAAGTACGATGTGGTGTTAGCAAACATTAACAAGCACATCATTATATCGAATCTCGCCGCTATATACAATACGCTTACAAGTGGAAAACTTTTACTTGCAAGCGGCCTCCTACAAGATGACAAGGAGGATGTAACAGTTGCAGCTGAGGCTGCTGGTTTTCAGTTGTTAGAGGTTAATAGCCGAGATAAGTGGCTGTGTATGCTATTTCAACGGTAATGAAAAGCGCTTTTTCGTTGGCTCTTTTTTTAGGCTTTACCTATTATATTTGCTAACCCCAATTATTGGCAGATGAATGAAGTAATGTTGATAGTATTAGCTTACCTGATTGGTTCCATACCCACTGCGGTATGGATAAGTAAGCGTTTTTTCGGTATCGATATCCGCGAATATGGTAGTGGAAATTCAGGCGCCACTAATACCTATCGGGTATTAGGCAAGAAGTGGGGTACGCTCGTTATGATCATAGACATGCTGAAAGGGGTTGCCGCTGCATCGCTTTACCTGTTTCTTTCGCATTATGTACACGACGAGTGGGATAGAACCAACCTGATGGTGGGGTTGGGACTTGCTGCAGTTATTGGCCATATATTTCCAATTTGGGCAAACTTCAAAGGAGGTAAAGGTGTGGCCACTTTGTTCGGAATGGCAGTAGCGATACAGCCACTAGTTGCTCTTTGTTGCGTTGGCGTATTCCTGTTAGTTCTTTATCTAACACGTTTTGTGTCCCTCAGCTCAATATTGGCAAGCATTGCGTTTGCAGTGTTCATTTTATTCGTATTCAACGAGAAGGAACCATTATACCGGGTATTTGCTGTTCTTGTTGCCTTGATGGTTATACTCACCCACCAAAAGAATATCAACCGGTTATTAAAAGGCACTGAAAGCAAAGTTCCTATTCTTAAATATAGAGATCGCCGTAAAGAACGCCGGAAGAGTTAATTAAACCTTTACCGTTTACGGCAGTTCCATTGGTATAAATATTGAGTTTCAAACCATAACATTTATACTATGGGTATCAGATCATTATTATTATCAGTTACTGTTGCCATTATTTTTATAGCCTGTACCACTAATGCGATCACAGGCCGCAAGCAACTAAGCCTTGTGTCAGAAAGCCAGTTACAATCAATGGCACAAACGGAATACCGTCAATTTTTGTCGCAGAACCGTGTAGTTAGCGCTTCTTCCAGCAGGGATGCCGATATGGTGCGAAGAGTAGGAGCCCGTATAGCTTCTGCTATCACCAGTTATTATACCCAGCAGGGGCTAGGCAATGAGGTGGCAGACTATCAATGGGAATATAACCTTGTGGATAGCAAGGAAGTAAATGCCTGGTGTATGCCTGGCGGCAAGATCGTAGTTTATACAGGTCTTTTGCCCATCACACAGAACGAAGCTGCCCTGGCGGTTGTGGTAGGCCATGAAGTGGCACATGCGATAGCACGCCATGGTAGTGAACGAATGAGTAACGGACTGTTACAACAAATGGGAGGGATGGCTCTTTCTGTTGCTCTTTCCAACAAGCCTGCAGCTACCCAGAACCTTTTTATGCAGGCATATGGTGTAGGCAGCAATGTTTTTGGAATGTTGCCTCACAGCAGAAACCAGGAATTAGAGGCGGACAAACTCGGTTTACGATATACAGCTTTAGCGGGGTATAACCCCCGGGAAGCCATTCCACTTTGGCAGCGGATGCAACAAGCCGGAGGGGGAAACAAACCACCGGAATTCCTCAGTACCCACCCTGCAGAACAAAGCAGGATAAGGGCGCTTCAACAAATAATGGATGAAACCGTCAAGAATTACTACCGCCCCATGAAGTAATTAACATTACTGGTGGTTATTGTAAATCAACTTGTTATAAGTTCAAAGGGCTGTTTCTGGCAAAGAAATGGCCCTTTTGCTACCAGAAAATGCAGGTAAAGGGTTAGCTTTGCCACCTCTTCCGTTCACCTTAATGAAATTTAAGGATGTCTACACAACAAAGCATGTTTGAAAAATTGCAATTAAAAGATGAAAAGAACCTCCTGATACAAGGGCTTCCTTCATCGATCGAGAAACAGTTTGCTAAGCTATCCTATTCAAAAAGCGTAACACCATTATTGAAGTCAAAGAAAATAGATTTTGCTTTAATATTTGCTGTTAATCAGACCCAATTGTGCAACATCTTAAAAGATGTGTTCACGGCACTGCACAACAATAGCAAGTTATGGATAGCATTTCCAAAAGTTACCAGCAAGATTGCCAGCGACCTGAACAGGGATAATGCATGGCAGGTTTTAACTGACAACGGCTTTGAAACCGTTAGGCAGGTAGCCCTAGACCATGTATGGATGGCGAACAGATTTACACTTACAGAACAACTACCCAACCAGGAACGTTCGTTTGCAAACATGCAGGCGAGCCTTAGTACCCATATGGGTGCTGAGTTTGAGAAGAAGCTTTTGGTTCCCCCGGTTGAACTGGAAAGGTTGTTTATCAAGCACAACAAAGCCAAAGAGTTTTTCTCAACTTTGTCTTTTGTTCACCAGAAAGAGTATGTTACCTGGATTCAGGGTGCCAAAAGAGCTGATACCAAGCAACGGCGCATAGAAGCAACGCTGGAAAAACTATTAGCCGGTAAGCGCCACCCTGCAGAAAAATAAATCATAAACTTATCGTTTAAGAAAGCGTCTGTGTAAACAGATGCTTTTTTATTGTTACTTAGTACCTATGAAAAGTGTGATGCTCGGTTTATTTGTTATGTCTTTTGGTTGTGTTGGTTTGTGCCAGGATTATAACACGCTACTCAAAGAGGCACAGAACTGGGAAAGGCAGGTGGATGAAGTAAAAGCGCTCTCCAGCTACAAAAAGCTGGCAGCCACTTACCCAAATGATATGACAGCCAATGTGAAAAGCGCGCAACTGCTGTTAGCTGGGGGTGCCCGCATACCAGATAAGAAACAACGGGCTGCCTCCTATGCACTGGCGAAGCCCTATGTTGAGGCGGGATGGCTTATTGACTCCAACCACGCCGAGGTAAATTATACGATGGCACTCTATGCAGGCGCGATGGCTGAGGTAGAAACAGAGAAGAAAAAAGTAGCTGAATGGGTAAGAATTAACTATCTGTATGCTTCGCGCGCGCTGGCAATAAATACTAACCACGGTAAGGCGAATTATATCATGGGCAAGTGGCATTACCAGGTGTCAGACATGTCGTGGGTTGCAAAATCGGCTATGAAAGCTTTTATGGGAGGGTTGCCGGCTGCATCGCTAGACTCTGCAGTTTATCATATGGAAAAATGCAAGGCATTGGAACCTTACTATGCGCAAAACTTCTATACCCTTGCCACACTGTACAAACAGAACAACCGGCCGGCAGAGGCACTTGCAGTGCTTAATATGCTGGTAAAACTTCCTCTAAGAACAGCCGATGATGCCCGTCTAAAAGAAGAAGGTAAGGCCATGTTGCAGGAAATGAAGTAGGAGGTTGCCTTGTTAGAAGAGCTTTCTGATAATATTGATAATTACTGTAAGGACAATACTTACCAATATCATTGTAACAATTGGAAAGTAAAAACGAGTGGCTCCATGCTGCACCCGAATATCTCCGGGAAGGCGGCCAAACCAGTTTAGTTTATCACCCAGGAAATAGACGGCAACTCCCAGTAAGATAAGGAAGATTCCCGCTACAATAAGATATTTGGCTGCGGTGCTATTCATCAATCGCGGCCATTAAAGGTAAACTTGAGGCCTTTAGCAGCATCTCGATATGCTCAATGCCATCTTCATCGTAAACTTCACTGCATTGTTTGAATCCAAAGCTGCCATAGAAGTCGTGTAGGTATAGCTGTGCGCCGATTTTGATATCTACCCGGCCATACAATCCATAAAGGCGCTCGATGGATTGGTTCATCAATATTCTACCCATACCTTTTCTACGTACGAGCAAACTAGTAACAACCCTGCCTATTGATGGTTCAGGATATGAAATGCCGGGAGGAACTAACCGGGAGTAAGCTACGAGCACATTTTCTTTATAAATAAGCAGATGGAAACAATTGCCATCCTTACCGTCAGCATCCTGGAAAACACAGTTCTGCTCTACTACAAAAACCTCGTTGCGTAGACGGACTGCTTCATAAAGTTCGCGTGGAGTGAGAAGATCAAACGGTTTAAAGACAAGCTGCATTGCCAATCAACATTTTCTATTGGGGCAAGGTACTGTATCAGGGATTATGTTTTTTAATAAAAGCAATAATCTTTTGATAGGTATCCTGCAGGTTCGGGCCATACCAACTATGCCCTTCATTAGGATAAACATAGTATTCAGTGGCCACATTCACCGCCTGCAGACGAGCAGAAAGGCTATCACTTTGCTTTATGGGAACAACCATGTCCTTACCCCCATGGAATATCAACGTAGGGGGAACTGATGCGCTTACCTGGTATAACGGGCTAGCATTTTCGTAGACCGCTGGGTTTGCAGTAGGCGGGCCGCCCATAAAGCTGTTAAAGAGAAAAGCATAGTTGGCGTCGTATTCATAGATGCCTTTCATATCAGTGGGACCAAACAGGTCAACAACGGCCTTTATACCGGGCGGCGTGCCAAACTTATAAGCTTTAAGCAAGGCAAGATGCGCACCAGCACTCGCACCTCCAATAACTACTTTGCTAGGGTTAAACTTATATTCGCCAGACTTGCTGATAATAAAGGAATAGGCAGCATTGATGTCATCAATTTGTGCAGGCCATTTGTTATCGCCTGAAAGATTAGCCAGACGATAGTTCAGGTTGAAGAAAGCATAATCCGGTAGCTGCGAAGCAAGGACTCTTATTGTGGAGTCAAAGTCCGTTTTATCACCTGAAATCCAAGCTCCACCATGAATCAGGATGAGGGCCTTTGTGGTCTGTTCATTTCTGTTTGCCGGCAAGTGAGCATCAAACTTCTGAGATATGTGGTTGCCGAACGCTACGTCTTTCATAACTATTATGCCTTCGCTTGTTTCATCCTTTTTACAACTAAGGTTAATTAACATAACAGCAACAGAAAGAATAAAGAGTGGTTTCATGGTATTATTGAAGTTGTATTCCCATTATCGCTGTACCGTTGGAACCACAGGAAGGCTTTCGTTGCCCTCTGCGGAAACACTTTGCACGGCGAAGAAATAATTATTTTTTGAAAGGGGAAGGTTCATTTCTGAGTTTGTGGTATAAATCTTTCGTTGCCAAATTGGGCTGCTGGTTTCTCTTGCCAACACGTAGTAGCCGGAGACTCTTGTCCCAGCGGGCTGTTGCCACGAGAGCTTTGTATTGTTGCCCAGCTTTTTCACCTCCATCTTTACTTTGGCAGGTTTAGCTGGGGCTTTAGCCAGGTTGGCAAGTGTGGCAAGATTGACGGCGGTGTTTTTACGCAGGTATTCAAAGTCCATAAACTTCAGCAGGTCCCCGTATTCGACGCCGTTTTCAATTTTGACATCCTGGTGTTGATACCGGTAGTTTTCATTCATTTCGCAGAGGCGCACAGCAGTAAAACCTCTTTGTACAAAGGCCGTGTGATCTCCGCCTCTCAGAAATCTGTCGTTCCTGTAGATAAGGACAACATTGATGTTTTCTACATAACGTTCGCCGGTTTCCTTTAGATATCTTGCAAGTTGCCTGCTATTGCCATCGTTTTCTAAACCTAACGCTCTTATTGTTGCCGCCTCCTTTTCTGTTTCAAACGCGGGCAGGCCCTCGCTAAAAACACGTACCCTGGTATTTTCAATAATGCCCGTCTCGCTAGTGTTGTTGTTGCCTATCATATCGTTATTAAGGACGGCCTCAATCGAAATCGCTTGCTTCTTCATCTTCTCAGCCATGAAGTGGGCACCGAGCAGTCCTTGTTCTTCACCACTGAAGGCAACAAAATAGATACTTGCCGGGAAGGACGAATTGCCGAGAATTCTTGCGCATTCAAGTGTTGCTGCCACGCCACTGGCATCATCGTTCGCCCCTGGAGCATCACCTGCTCTATCCATCACATTGCCCCGCATATTGTCCAGATGCCCGCCGATGAGAAATATTCTTTTGTCGGCCGTATCCGCACCAGGAAGGATAGCTAACACATTGCCAAGCAAGGTGGGTACATCTACTCTGTGCTTGTCGGGCTGCAACGTGGTAGTATCTATATAAGTGATCAATTTTCGCTTGTTGCCTACATTGAAGCTATTGAATTTATTTAGAACCCAGTTGCGGGCGGCGCCAATACCCCGCTGCGGGTTGTCCTGTTCGCTCAAGGTGTTGCGCGTTCCAAAGCTAACCATAGCTTCAACGTAGCTTTTTAACGAATCGGCAGATATTTCTGCAACCATTCTTTCTATTGAAGGATCTTTTTTAACTATCGACTGTGCGTCGGCTATATTATTAATGAAGACAATGGATAGTAACAATAAACGTTTCATTTGAATGGTTTGGGATTTTAAAGTTAGTAACACAATGGTTAGGTTGTATTACTAAAGCCCTTTGGACAGTTGTTGTTGAATTTTTTTGATCCTGTCTTGCAGTTTTTCGCTGGTAAGATGCTCTCGCATACTATCTACCTTGATCGGAAAACAAAAAGGTGTAAGTCGCGGGGGATAGGTTATGGTGATATTGCTGTTTTGTATTCTTTCCAGCGCTTGTCTTAGCCTTACTTCTTCCATTTGCTGGGTAAAAACCTCCTGGTATGCCTGCCTTACCAAAATGTTATTATTGTCATATTCGCTTAATACTTTGAAAAGAAGAGACGCTGAGTTTTGCAGGTGCCTTGCTTTTTTATGTTCGCCTGGATAACCCTGAAATATTAATCCGCCTATCACAGCAATGTCCCTGAACTTTCTTTTAGCCATTTCTACGCTATTCACGCTTTTCTGGATGTCTTCCAGCAGGGCTTCAGGGCTGAACAATTGGTAAACGTTATTCTCCTCTAAAGGAATGGGAATATCGGCAAGTAATTCAAATCCATAGTCATTCATTGCAATTGAAAAAGAGATGGCGGTACGCCTGCTTAACCTATAAGCTAATAGTGCAGCCATCGCTTCATGTACCAGCCTTCCTTCAAACGGGTAAACGAACAAATGATAACCGTCTTTTGTGTAAATGAGTTCAACTAACAGCTCATTCACTTTAGGAACATGGGAAAGCTGTTCCTGCAATAACAACAGCGGTTGGAGTACCCCTTTTTCAATTTCTTCCTCCTGCACATTAAATGCTTCATCCAGCGTGACACGGAGCATATGGCCAAGGCTGCTGGAAAGCGGTATGCGGCCTCCCATCCAACTTGGAATGTTACTTTTAGTGGAGCTGGATTTTCTCGCTATAACTTCCATATCCTTTATAGCTACCAACTCTAATGTTCTACCGGCAATTGTAAAGATATCACCAGGGCTTAGCCTGCTTGCAAAGGATTCTTCTACCATGCCTATAAAACCACCACTCAGCATCTTAACCTTGAGCATAGCATCGCTAACAATTGTGCCTATGTGCATGCGATGGCGCATAGCTATTCTCCGGTTGACTATTTTATAAATACCATCTTCGATTACTATTTTTTTATACTCGTCATAGCTTTGTAAAGCATTGCCTCCACTACTAATGTGGTACAGTACTTCCTGCCACTCGTGGTCATTTATATCTCGGAAACAATAGGTTTCCCTTATTTCTTTATAAATGTCGCCAGGCCTAAATCCATCGCCAACTGCCAAGGTACAGAGATATTGAGCGAGAACATCAAAACATAAGGTAAGTGGGTCCCTGCTCTCAATCAGGCCACTGTCGATAGCTTTTTTTATTGCCGCTATTTCCACGAGTTCAAGTGAATGCGTAGGAAGAAAGAATACTTTGGAAGTTTCGCCCGGTTGGTGACCGCTTCTGCCCGCACGTTGTAAGAACCTGGCGACCCCTTTTGGCGAACCAACTTGTATTACAGTATCTACCGGCCTGAAATCTACTCCCAGGTCAAGGCTGGCTGTACATACTACAGCCTTAAGCCTAGCTTCATGCAGAGCCTCTTCCACCCAAACCCGAAGTTCCTGGTCTATGCTGCCATGGTGAAGTGCTAATGCGCCTGCCAATTCGGGAGCAATGGAAAGTAGCCGCTGGTACCACATTTCGCTCATTCCCCTTGTATTGATAAAAATGAGCGTTGTGCGACTTTGTTCAATAATTGGTAATACTTTTTCAGCCAGTTTTATTCCCAGGTGTCCCGCCCAGGGATACTTCTCAATTTCATCCGGAATAATAGATTCAATTGCTATTTTTTTGTCTAGCCTTGCTGTAATAAGACAATGTTTTTTGGTTCCTACTATCGCACCCGGGGCTAATAAAACTTCGAGTGCCTGATCCAGGTTTCCAATGGTGGCACTGATACCCCAAATCAAAAGTCCTGTATTCATCGCTCCCAGCCTGCTCGTGCGTGCATTGATTGCTGCTAACCTGGACAACGCCAGTTCTACCTGTACTCCACGTTTACTCCCAATCAACTCATGCCATTCATCTACCGCCACTATTTTAAGTGAGCCAAAGATATCCTCGTGGTGTTTCTGGCTTAGCAGCAGATGTAAGCTTTCTGGTGTAATGATAAGAATCTCTGGTACATGCCTTTTTTGTTTTTGCCGTTCGCTTAAAGTTGTGTCCCCATTCCGGACACCCACCTTCCATTGCAGTTCTAATTTGCTCACTACTTCTTCCATAGCCCTGGACAGGTCTTTTGCAAGTGCTCGTAACGGAGTTACCCATAAAAGTTGCAAGCCGTTGTTTTTGCTGGTTGAGTAATCGGCGCCTTTTTGGTTGATAAATGTTATGATACTTCCTAAGAAAATGGAGTAGGTTTTGCCGAAACCGGTGGGGGCGTTCACGATACCGCTATAGCCTTTAATGATCTGGCTCCAGGTTTCTTCCTGGAAATCAAAAGGCTTGAGGCCTTCACTTGCCAGCCATTTAATTACTGTTTGATAGCCTTTGGATTTCTTCACCTTACCCGGCCAAGATAGGAAGTAGTGGTTTATATAATTTATTAGTTGCTAAATTTGTAAAACTACCAATCCTAAATGCCTGACTCTATGAAACTTATAAATTTTTTATTAGTACTGACAGCGTTGCTTACCGGGGTCTGCTCATGCACGAATAGTGAACGGCCTGTTGCAAGAAAGAAATTGACATCATTGTTCCCGGTACCTGAAGTGATGAATAATACGCTTGCAAATAATATTGATTTATTGGGCGAGCCCAACAGTCAAAATATAGATGAGGACCAAGACAGTGCTATCATCCATATTTATGAAATGGATCGGTTCCAGATGATCATAACTTATAATGCAAGAAAAAAAACGGTAAATGAAGTTTTCCTTACCACGCGGGATGAAATGTTTCCCGAATCAGTAGGCGACTACTACCGTATAGGGTCATTAAACCCAACAGATTCCAGTTACAGGCTTATTGCCCACCGCTCAATGAATGACCTGGCCTTGTTTAACGGGTTAACAATTGTAAAAGCAGATTCTTTAGCAGCGGATCCTTAGGGTAATTAATTCTTTTTAAGGTTTAGCACATAGTCTTGCTTTTCAATATATTTGTAACAAGTAAGGACCAGTTCCTCTGCTGTACCCTAGTCTATTCAGTTACGGTAACAGGTCTTTGCCGTGTTTTGCCAGTAGTAGGCAACGCATACCCTAAACAATAAAACCTGATCATTTAATGGGTAGAATCTTGCTAATTGAAGACGACGAAATCATGCAAAAAGTGGTTGAGAAAATCCTGTTACGAGAAGGTTTTACCGTAGATGTTGCCAGGAATGGAAAGGAAGGCCTACAAAAACTTGAGGAGAACAACTACAATTACAACATGATGATTACAGACATCATGATGCCCTACGCGAATGGTTTTGAAATAATCAGCAAGGTAAAAACAGAAGCTAAGGGGAATGGTATTCCGGTAATAATAATTTCCAGTGTAGGCAATGAAGACTCTGTATTGGAAGGATTCAAACTCGGGGCTGATGATTACTTAAAAAAACCAATCATGGCCGGAGAATTAATTCTTAGAGTGAAAAGGCTGCTTACCAGGAGACAAATAAACTGATATGGATTTCTTTACCCAGCTCTTTTCGGGTGAGCTGTTTAGGATGTTCATTTACGACTTCCTTTACTTCCCGATCGTCATTAAGATAGCCGTGGTGTTTATTTTTGTAGCATTAGCTGCAACTATAATTGCTTACCTGTCTATTCTTTTCCGCCGCTTTGAAGGGCACAAAAGAGATTTGATGTTAGCCCGCATCAATCCTAAAATTGATAACATTATCACCGAAAATATTATCCTCAATGATGGTATCCTCGCTGATTTGCCGATAGACCAGATTGAAGTAAATATAGATGGGTTCAGAAGACCATTGTTTAGGAAGCGGTGGGTGCGCCAGGCGTTGATTGACCGGATAATGGAGTATAGAAAGAACTTCGTTGGATCCATAGGCGAACTTCTCCGTCTTGTTTATATAGACCTGGAACTGGATAAAGAATCCTTCAGAAAAATGAAATCGCCCCGGTGGGATAAAAAAGTGCAAGCGTTGGTGGAGTTTACCAACATGGATATTACAATTGCAGATGTAAACATCCTTCCTCTGACCAACAGTAAAGTAAGAGAACTGAGGGCTGAAGCGCGGCATGCTTATATCAAACTAAGTAAAAATGAACCTTTCAAGTTTTTTGATGTAGCAACGGAGCCCCTGTTAATGTGGGACCAGATAGAGTTATTTAAAATTATCACTTCAACTAAAGATATTGCAATCCCAAATTTTGCCAGATGGGTTACTTATTCCTCCAATAAATCTGTTGTATCGTTTTGTCTAAAGCTTATAGTGCATTATAATCAGCTAGCTGCAATACCAGCTGTGATTAAACTGTTGGATAACCGGGATCATTACCTCCGGGCGGATGCCATCAATTGTCTTGGGAAGATGAAGGTGGAGGAAGTGGAAGAAAAGTTGGTTAATATTTATAATAACCAGCCCGTTCACTGCCAAATAGAGATATTAAAAGCTATAGGTAGGATAGAAAGTGGTAAGTATATTGATTTCCTTCGTAATGAATTTTTACATGCTACCGATTTTGACCTAAGAAAAAATGCAGCCAGGTCTTTAGTGAAAAACGAATGGATGGCGAGGGACGTAATACAAGGATTGCTGGCAACTGTTTCGCCTGAACATTTGCTTATACTGAAACATTGCATGAATCCGCTTATTAAATACTGATGGAAGAAGGTACTTCAATATGGCAATTGCTGGGAACATTTTACGAACATTCAGTGTTTGTATATGGTACTGCCTTGCTTGTTTTGTACGCTTTCCTTGCTATATTTTCAATACTCGCCATTTCCCGTTTTGTAAGAAAGAACAGTTATATTAATTATGACCACCTTGTATCGTCGCCCCTGGCGCCAGGGATCTCCGTTATTGCGCCTGCTTTCAATGAAGGATTGACGATCATCTCTAATGTCCGGTCGCTTTTGACTCTAAACTATTCCGAGTTCGAGGTTATTATCATTAATGATGGAAGCACGGATGATACCCTGGAACAGATGATCCATGAGTTTGAACTTGTGGAAGTTGAATTTGCCTATAACGCTAAGATTAAAACGCAACCCGTTCGTAGAATTTTCAGGTCAACGAATCCCGCTTATCATCAATTGCTGGTAGTTGATAAGGTTAACGGAAAGAGCAAGGCCGACGCAACCAACGCCGGGATTAATGCAGCGGCGCATAAGTATTTCCTCTGTACAGATGTGGACTGCATTCTTGATAAAAATACTCTTTTAAAGCTTATTAAGCCAGTGATGGAAGAGGAAGATTATCGAGTGATCGCCACGGGAGCAACATTGCGAATAGCGAATTCTTCAGAAGTGGAACAAGGAGTTGTTACGCGTATGCGTCCTCCTAGGAAACTACTTCCAAGGTTCCAGGAAGTAGAATATATCCGTTCCTTCGTCTTGGGAAAAATGGGATGGAGCTTTCTTAACTCTGTACCGAACGTTTCAGGAGGACTTGGACTATTTGATAAGGAAATTGCGATAAAAAGCGGTGGTTACGACCATCAATCTTTTGGTGAGGATATGGAGTTGATGTTTCGCATGTCGCGTTATGCCCATGACAATAAGATTAAATACGCGGTCAGGTATATACCCCTGACGCTTTGTTGGACAGAAGGGCCAGAAACCATCAAGATATTTATGAGGCAGCGTACGCGCTGGGCAAGAGGCCTTGCACAGTTGATGCACGCGCATATGAAGATGTTTTTAAACCCCTCCTATGGAAGAATGGGGATGATTATTATGCCTTACAATTTCTTTTTTGAACTATTGGCGCCAATCGTTGAGTTTTTAGGAATTATCTATTATATCGTGATGACGATAATGGGTCTTATCAACTGGAAGTTTGCTGTGGTGCTGCTTTTGTTTGTTTACACTTACGCGATAATGATAACCACTATAGCGATTTTGTGGGATCAGATTACCTTCCGTTATTACAAAACCTGGAGAGAAGTTTTTTCGCTTTGCATAACACCTTTCCTTGAATTTATATTATACCATCCACTTATCGTAATTTTTGCACTCAGGGGATATTTTTTCTTCCTTACTGGTAGAAAGCATACCTGGGGTGATATGCAAAGACGAGGATTTAAATCGGCTAAAAAAACAAGCGTAGCTGTAGGATAAAATATATGGAGCAACCGTTCTTAATTTATCTAAGAGATTTTTACGAAGGATTCGTATTCATTTACGGAACGGCGTTGCTTTTGTTTTATGCTACGTTGGCCATTCTTTCTTTTATTGGTATCAATAAATATCACCGGAAAAATCAGTATACAGACTATAATAAAGTTCTTCAGTCGCCCTTAGCTCCCGGTATTTCTGTAATAGCACCAGCATTTAATGAAGGTATTACGATTATCTCGAACGTGAGGTCTTTGTTAACGCTCAATTATCCGCGTTTCGAAGTAATTATTATCAATGATGGTAGCACTGATGATACGTTAGAAAAACTCATTACTGAGTTTAGTATGGTGGAAGTTGAGTTTGCATATAATGAAAAGATAGTAACCCGGCCCGTAAGAAGGATATTTAAGTCGACTAACATAGCTTATGAGAAGCTAATGGTAATTGACAAAGAGAATGGTAAGAGTAAGGCTGATGCTTCAAATGCAGGGATCAATGCAGCCGCGTTCGATTACTTTCTTTGTACAGACGTGGATTGTATTATTGAGAAGGATACTTTACTCAAGCTTATCAAGCCCTTCATGGATGAGGAAAATAAGAAGGTAAAAGAAATCGGTGATCCTTGCCCGGAATGCGGTTATGTTCATGTGGAGGAAGAAAGCAGGCGTGTAATTGCAACAGGCGCTACACTCCGTATTGCCAATTCTTGCGAAGTGGATGAGGGCGTTATTACCAGAGTTAGAGCGCCAAAGCGTTGGTTGCCACGATTCCAGGAAATGGAATACATCAGGGCGTACGTGTTGGGTAAGATGGGATGGAGTTTGATAAATTGCGTTCCTAACGTATCAGGAGGACTTGGATTATTTGATAAAGAAATTGCAACCAAAGCCGGTGGCTATGACCATAAATCTTTTGCAGAGGACATGGACCTGGTGACGCGGATGGTTACATACATGGTAGATAATAAAATTAAATATTCAATTCGCTATATTCCTACAAGCCAGTGCTGGACGGAAGGACCACCTAACTTAAAGATTTTTGGAAGGCAACGTGCGCGTTGGGGTAGGGGATTAGCACAAATGATGACCATCCATAGCAAAGTAATCTTCAACCCGCGATATGGCCAAATGGGCCTCGTTGTATTTCCTTATACTTTGTTCTTTGAGTTTCTCGCTCCGCTTATTGAGTTTACGGGAATCATCTACTATATCTATATAATAGCTACAGACCAAATTAACTGGCACTATGCCACAATTCTCATACTGTTTGTATATACGTACTCAGTTATGATAACGACTCTTGCAATTTTGTGGGATCAATTAACCTTCAGGTATTATAAAACCTGGCGTGAAGTATTATCGTTAAGTACAATGGCTTTCCTCGAACCACTTATATATCATCCATTGATTGTATTCTATGCACTTAAAGGCTATTATAACTTTATAGTGAACAAGAAATTGATCTGGGGTAATATGCAACGGCAGGGATTTGGAACTCAGAAAGCTCAGCCTGTTCAATAAATAAGAAACATGTTGTTACTAAAACCCTTAACCTTCATTCTGCTGCTTTGCTTTTGTTTTGAACTGGAAGCGTCTGCTCAAAAGCAACAGGTGCTTCGAAGGGACAACGCAGATGAGTATTATGATGAAGCGGTAAAACAAACAAAACTGCGGAACTATAAGACGGCAATTTATCTCTGCCGGCAAGGCCTTTCCCGTAGGGAGAATTTCATGGACATGCATCTCCTAATAGGCAAGCTATATACCCTTACCAAGAATTACGATAGTGCCCGATTTCATATCAAACATGTCATCACCCATGATCCGCGGTATAAGGATGCATATTTTTACGCAATTAATATTGAGGCTAGTACTAACCGATTCGAAGAGGCGCTTTGTTTTGCAGACGATGGATTGTATTTCTTTCCAAACGATAAAGAGTTATTGTTAAAGAAGCTTTCGCTGCTCGAGCAAACAAGGAGAATCCAGGCTTCAATTAGTCTTGCTGATAAGATTATAGACCGGTTTCCCACCGATACCAGGACGGTGCTTGCTTATGTTGAGCATAAACTTACTCTAGGAAGGTACTACATGAAGAGGGGTAGTATTACACAAGCCCGATTGAACTTTGAGAGTGCTCTCGCCGTCGATCCTTCTAATAGGGAGGCATTGACCGCATTGTACAATATTGAAATTAAATCAGGGAATCATCAGGCTGCGCTCAACAGGATAAACTTCGCATTGATTAGAAATCCTAATTCATATGAGCTTCTTATGAGTAAATTAGGGACCCTGCAAGAGATGCGTGCTTATGCTGAAGCGTTAGAAGTGCTTGCGCAGATAAAAAGATATTACCCTGGTGATGCAAAAGCGTCGAGGATCGAGAGCGAACTGAGGTTAGAGGCTGCCCGATATTATTTAACTATGGACCCTTTAATGCAGTACCAGTCGGTGCTTGAAAAGGAACCCGGTAACCGGGAAGCCATGAATAGGGTAATAGGCATTAATACAAGCCGTGGCAACTACAGAGAAGCGATGAACTGGGTAAATAAAGGCATGCGATTGTACCCGAATGACGATGTATTGCTTGGTCAAAAGATTGACTTGCTGGAAATAGACAGAAAGTTTACGGAAGCTTCCTTTTTAGCAGACAGAATCTACCAGCGTAGTGGTTCATCTAACTGGAGAAACCGGATGGTTGAGCTGAAGATTGCTAGTTCGCAATATTATGCGAACCAAGAGATTTATGATACAGCACTTATGGAATTGGACAGGGCTCTTGAGGTAAGTCCTAATAATTATAATGCCCTTGAGCGAAAAGTAAATATCCTAATTAGTCAGAATGCTCATAGTGAAGCCATGGATGTGGTGGATTACATGCTTACCTTAAATCCTGACGATGAGAAGCTTATTCTGCGAATGTCTGCAATCCATGAGAAGCTCGGTAATAGGGAAGAGGCTGCTAATCTTACCTCTGAATTACTTTCCCGTAATCCGGATAATAAAAAGTATACTAATCTTTACATAGAACAGCGGTTAGCGGCCGCCCGCGATTATTTGCAACAAGATGAGCCAGACCTGGCAAGGGAACAATTGCGGCTTGTACTTGACCTTGCCCCCGAAAATATAGATGCATTAAACTATTTAATCAATCTGGAGAGCGGTACGCATCGTTTGGATTCAGCATTGTATTATGCTGACCGTGCGTTGCAAATAACGCCTTCCAGTCGCGACTTGCTTTTAAAGAAGTCTTCAATATTGCAGGATATGCATCGTTTCCAGGAAGCTTACGGAATTACTAACCAATTAATGGTTCGTTTTCCATCGAATAGTAAGGTTCGACAGGCATACCTGGAACAAGTGACCGGTGCAGGACGCGAATACGCGGCAAGATTTGTTTATGACAGCGCACTATTAGAATATAGGAAAGTGCTTGATCTGGCACCTGCAGATACTTTGGCATTAATGTATTCGATCAATCTTCTTTCTGATAAGGGAATGTATGATACTGCACTTGTTCTGGTAAACCAAGGGCTAGCGTATTATCCAAACAGCGAATATTTCCACATGAAAAAAGCTGTTATCATGGAGGGTAAGAAAAATTTTGTCATAGCCTCAGCTCATGCTGATACAGCCTATATGCTGCATCCAAGTGCCAAAAACCTGGAATATCGCGAATACCTGAAGGGGCAATCATACAGGAATCAGTTCGGCCTATTCTTCCTCAAATCATCTTTTGATCAAGGTTCGAATGCTAATATTGCTACCGTGGAGTATCGGCGCTTTTACAATAGGGGCAATTTTGCTGCAAGGTTAAATTTTGCTGGAAGGGATGTTGGAACCGGCTACCAACTTGATGCAGAAACTTATTACAACCACGACTCCTCAAATTACAGCTATGCCGTGGCTTCTGTTGCTGACGGTCTAGTATTCCCAAGCTTACGCGGGGGCTATTCCTTCTTTCATAATTTTCCAAAATGGGAAGCTGAGATTGGCGCCCGATACCTGCTCACTCAAAACGATGGTTCTGTAATTTCTTTAGTAGCGTCAGGAGCAAAGGAATTTGGAGATTTCTGGGCGAATCTGAGAGGCTTCTTCATCTTTCAACAAAGTAACTTTTTTCAGTCATATAACCTTACAAACAGGTATTACCTTAATGATAATAGCGACTATATTCAGCTGGCGCTTGGTTTTGGTACCTCACCTGACGACTTTAGCAGAACATACTTAATCGGGTCTTCACTCAACTTTGTAACAACATCAATTGGCGCAACCTATCAGCGTTCCTTCGGTAACCGAAACAAACTATTGTTAAGCGGAACCTGGATAAATTACAAAATTGCCGACGGAGTGTTTATTAACCAGTACGATTTATACGTTCAGTTTCAACGTAGGTTTTAATTAATGATGATGCATTCCGCCACCTGGTTGCTTTGGCTGCTTTTCACCGGCTGCATGAACAAAGCACCGTTACAAAAAGACACGGCTATTGTACAGGCAGATTCCTATCACATCATCGTTCCCTCGGAGCCTACGGATGTAGAACAGAAAGCTGCAGTTGAGTTGAAGAAACATCTTGAAGGGCTGAAAGGGGCGGTGGTAACAATCGCCAAGGAAGGAAACGCCGCCCAAGGCCAAACTATTTATATTGGAGATACTGACAAGGGCTTGGCTAAAATTAGGGAATCCATATCCGAACAAGGTTTCCGAATTATTAATCAGGAGAGGGAAAGCTTTATCCGCGGAGGTAAAGGAGGCGGATTATTGTACGGTATTTTTGAATGGATTGAGCGTACGACAGGCACTTTTAAATTGGATGGTGAGGTTGCTGTTATAAACCCGGGTTTCTCTATTCCTGGTAATTGGTCTTCGGTTCAAGCACCGGCATTTATTTATAGGGAAGTGTACTATCCTCCTTCATTCGATAATGAATACCTTGTATGGAACAAGCTGCACCGGTTTGAAGATCTATGGGGTATTTGGGGCCACTCATACTTTAAAATTATCCCCCCTTCTAAATATTTCAAATCGCATCCTGAATATTTTTCATTCTATAACGGAAAGCGACAAGCTACACAACTTTGCCTGAGCAATGCAAACGTTTTTAATCTTGCAGTTGAATATTTTAGGAAGCAAATTGAAGTTAAACCCTGGGCCGAGTATTATTCTATAAGCGCGAATGATGAAGCGGATTTTTGCCACTGTGATGCTTGTGCGCAAGTTCTCAAAGAGGAGGGTGCTCCTTCCGGTTCGCTTATAAGGTTTGTTAACAAGATAGCTGGTAAATTTCCGAACCACAGGTTTACCACGCTCGCATACACATCAACAAGTAAGCCTCCCGCTAAAACCAAACCTGCCCGCAACGTTTTTATAATGTTGAGTACTATTGATGCTTACCGGACATTACCAATTGAAAAGGATCGAGCCGCAGCTTCATTCCGATCTCATTTGCAAGGTTGGGGAAAGCTCACTGATAACTTGTTTATCTGGGATTACACGACACAGTTTACTAATTACCTCGCACCATTTCCGAACCTCGACAACCTGCAAAAAGACCTTAATTACTTCGTCCGCCATAAGGTAAAAGGTGTATTCAGCCAAGGCAGTGAGAATAGTTATAGCGACCTGGCTGAGATAAAAAGTTATATCACGGCAAAGCTTCTTTGGAATCCGAATCTCGATCTAGACAGCCTGAAAAACTCTTTTTGTAAAATGTATTATGGTTCCGCCGCGCCTCACGTTCTCTTTTACATTAACAAGTTGTCGGAGGCTGTGAAAGCGACTGGTACAAATCTCGATATTTACGGAAATCCAATTAACAACTATGTTGACTATTTGTCTCCTGCCCTGATAGATAAATATTCTGCCATCCTTGATAAAGCAGAAGCATTAGTAGAAGAAAATAAACTTTATTATGAACGCGTAAGCAGGTTACGCCTTTCACTTGAATATACAGTTTTGCAGCAGGCAAGGTTCTTTGGAGCTGAGCGGTTTGGCTACAGGACATTGAATGAGGACGGAGAAATTGTAGTTAAACCCGGCTACCCGGCAAGAGTGCAACGTTTTGTGGCGGCTGCAGTCAAGGCGGGGGTAAAAGAGTTATCCGAAGGTGGGACAACTCCTGGTGATTACCTGAGGGAATGGAATGTAGCTTTTGCGGAGCCTTATAGAAAGAATATTGCTAAGGGATCGAAACTTACACTGACAAATCCATTTGTTATAGAATATCCCGCAAAAAAGGAGCATACCCTCATCGATGAGGTATTTGGTTTTTCAGACTTTAGCTATAATTGGTTACTTACAAGTACAAAAGATTTGCAGGCAACGATAGATCTCGGAAATGAGAAAACCATCAGTAGCATAACAACAAACTTTATGTATGATCCTCGCCATTGGATATTTCTCCCCTCGTCCGTAAATGTGGAAACTTCTGATGATGGTGTAAAATTCACGCCTGTGTCAACTAAGAAAATACTTATGGCCGATGATGAAGATTTTGCGTTAAAAATCCATCACGTAGCTTTCCGTTTTGAGAAATCGTTGCAGTCAAGGTATATACGTTTTACGGCCTCCAATATTCCCAAACTACCTTACTGGCGATCGCGTCCAAATCGCAATCCTTTGATAGCTTGTGACGAAATATTAGTGCAGTAGTTGTTTAGCCTTCGCCTTGCATTTCGAATCGCCTCATCCGATAGGCATTGATAGCATAATCACCCAGTTTCTTCGTGTATTTCCGGTTAACCACATAACCTACTACAGCTCCTATTCCGGGTATCAGCTGCGCAAGTTTTGCCAGATCCATACTGTCTCGATATTCTTGTTGGAACTTACTCCAGTCGAAATCACCGGCTTGCTGGTCATTGAAATTGCGGCCAGGTTTAAATACATTTAGAAATACCTGCCTACGGTTTTGCTGCGATGATAATGTGAGCTGAAATAGCTGTAACAAAAATACACGCTCATGTATTGCCTGCATATCATGCCCATAGAGTGTGCCTATTTCGAAAAGCATCTTCATTTTTATTGCAAGAAATAAGGGAAAGTTAGCTAGCCCCGCGAGTAGTCCTCCCAATCCGGTTACTCCACCTTCAATAGCTGCTGTTGTGCTGTACGAATCGATTTTCTTTTTCACTTTCCATTCTATCAACATTAGTTGACGTTCATGATATTTTGTTGTGCTTGTAAAACCGCTACCAAATAGAACTGCCTCCACCATTGCTTTTATGGCTTTTGTAATGGCAATATGTGCTTTTTCGGGTATGTACGTATTTATCTTACTTTGCAATGCTGCAGTTCCCTTTGAAAATAGTCCGGGATGAGCTGTCATCTTTCTTTTCCATGCTTCTACCTCGGCCTTAGCTTTAATTTCGTACCGGTTCATGTCTTGTTTTTTATGTAAGGCACATCAATTGTGGATGTAATCTAAAATAACTATGAATACGCCAATTAATCAGGCAATTTCTACTATAAAACTCCAATTTCCACAGTTTAAGGACTTTCCAAACAACCCGATGCTGCCCACGATCATTTACAAAAGAGTACTTGTGGGTGATGTAGGAAGGGAAAGCATTTTTAGAAAAGTGTTTTTGACTCATGGATGGACAAATAGTTGGGTAGATGGCATACAGAATTTCCATCATTACCATAGCACAGGCCACGAGGTGCTGGGTATCATTAACGGAACTTGCGATGTGCAGTTTGGGGGGCCTATAGGCGAAATGGTTACGGTGGAAGCCGGCGACGTTATAATTATTCCTGCTGGTGTTGCCCACAGGTCATTTGCTTGCAGTGAAGATTTCAGATGCATAGGCGCTTATCCCGACGGCCAGGATTATGATATGAATTACGGGAAAGAAGAAGAGAAGTCCACTGCTGAAATCAATATTCAAAAACTTGCTTTACCTAAATGCGACCCGGTTTATGGCGATGCCGGCCCATTAAAGAGCTTTTGGCGTATTGTTGAATTTGATGGTGTTTAGGAGAAATGCGTTTTAAAGTTACAGTTTAAATGGTTGCTCACCTTAAAATTTTCAACTTTTTCCATACCGTTTAGTCATACTTTTTGTGTTTTGACATCGCCGGAAACCCTTATGTAATAAAGTTGTCAGCAATTGTTCACAGCCTGTTCCGTGTTTTGGAAAAGAATTCAATGTATTGCCGGGTCTTCGCGTAGCATTTTCTATCAGCAAAATGCAACAATATTGTGCTCCTTTTCCACTAGCTGCACATGACTAAAGCAACAGTTGTGCGGCTGATGCGAATAAAATCTTTATCTGTGAAAAAGAATTTGTTATCTATTATCCTTGCCGCAAACGTATTGTTTGCATTATTATCTGTTTCCACCAATTCAACGGCTGCTTCCCCTCTTCAACATGCGCAAGCTGCCGGAACAAAGCCAATTTTAAGTGTAACCTTCCATCGCGATACATTGCAGATGATTGCTTTGGATGGCTTTACCATGGCGTTTGATAATTCGTACTCTAATAATTACGTCTTAGGGGAGGATGCCTCCAAGCTAATGGGAAGTTACGAGAATATTTTTACCTGGCGTGGCGGCGCATCCATGAGCATTGATAAAAGAAAGCTTCCTGGTGTTTTCGATACGGTTCACATCCGCACAACGGGGCTGGTAGCTTCAAATTACCGGATCACCTTTTTGCCGAAAAACTTTAATCTTCCAGGTATTGCGGTATACGTCCACGATGACTATAACGGTGTAGAAACAGAAATCAGTGCCACCGATACTACTTTCTTTACTTTTCACGTAACCTCAGACAGCCTGACAAAAGCAGCAGACCGTTTCCATTTGCTGTTTCGTGCACAGTCGTCACTATTACCTTTGGATCTTATTTCATTTAATTCTAGCAGGCAAAACAAAACTGCCAGGATTTCGTGGGTTACGCTAAATGAAACAGGTGTTTCTAATTACCTGGTTCAACGATCAATCGATGGTGAAAAGTTTGAAACTATCGGCGGCGTAGAAGCGAAAAATTCTTCAAGTAACAGCTACATATTTGTTGATGATGAGATGCCCGATGGCTCCTGCTTTTACCGGTTGCAGATAGTAGATATGAATGGGGAAATTAGTTATAGCAATGTTCTAAAAATCAAGGGTGTAGGCGTAGTTCAAGTTAAATTATTCCCCAACCCGGCCTATACAAAAAAATGTTACCTCGATCTCAGCAATTGCCTGCCAGGAACCTACCAGGTTGACATATACAACGCTGTGGGACAGCAAATCCAACGATCAATAGTTATCCATCAGCAGCCCACCGAAAATCACCTGCTCAATTTGCCTTCCAATATGCTCCCGGGAACTTACTTTGTGAAAGTGAAATCAGGTTCAAAAGCCTATAGCCTATCCCTATTGGTAAGATAGAAGAACCGGAAGGCGATTCTATAGCGGCGGTATTGTTAAGTGTTTTAACTGCTTTTGGATCGGGCGATAATCAGGTATTTTCAAATATTAGTCTGTCGTTTGTATGATTTGCATCAACCTTTCTGCAAGCATTTAAACATACTTTGCGTTCATTCAGCAAAGTATATGATCAATAGTAAACTATTAAATCCTGCCTCAATAGTTGTTATAGGTGCTAGCAACGACGTAAGTAAACCCGGGGGAAAGGTTCTTCACAATATTCTTAGCAATGGTTTCAAGGGAAAGCTTTTCGGAGTCAACCCTAAAGAATCATCCGTGCAAACGGTACCTTGTTTTGCATCAGTTTCTGATATTCCTGGCGTTGACCTTGCAATTATAGCCGTGCCGGCTGCATTTGTTGAGGATATCATGAAGGTATTAGCGCAAGAGAAGGGCTGCAAGGGGTTTATCATACTTTCAGCAGGCTTTAGTGAGTCGGGTAGTGAAGGGAAGCTGATGGAAGCGCGCTGCGCACAAATTGCAGAATCAGTGCGCGGAACAATGATTGGCCCTAATTGCATAGGCATAATTACCGGGAGCTATAAAGGTGTATTTGCAGGTCCCATTCCTGAATATGACGCAAGGGGATGTGACTGCGTTTCTGCTTCGGGTGCAACCATGGTTTATATCCTGGAAACTGCCATACCGAGGGGATTAAAGTTCAGGGATATATTTTCAATTGGCAATAGCGCGCATATTGGTGTTGAAGATGTTCTTCAGTACTGGGATGAAACTTTTGATCCTGAGTTTAGTTCCCGGATCAAGCTGCTTTATCTTGAACAGATCAATGATCCAGACCGATTTCTCAAGCACGCGCGCTCGCTTGTAAACAAGGGTTGCAGGATAGCAGCTATTAAATCAGGATCAACCGATGCGGGTTCCAGAGCGGTTTCTTCGCACACCGGGGCACTTGCAGGTTCCAATTCGGCAGTGAGTGCTTTGTTTCGCAAGGCTGGAATTATAAGGTGTTACAGCAGGGTGGAGCTCGTTTATGTAGCGGCCATATTTACCATTCCTCGTCTTAACGGAAACAGGCTTGCCGTTATAACGCATGCAGGAGGCCCGGGGGTGATGCTTACCGATATACTGGTTAAAGGAGGAATGCAAGTTCCTACACTTGAAGGGCAAAAAGCCGATGAACTCCTCGCAAAACTTTTTCCAGGTTCTTCTGTTTCAAACCCCATCGATTTCCTAGCCACAGGTACTGCACAGCAGCTTGGACAAATTTTGGATGCGGTAGATAATGATTTTGATGATGTGGATGGTGCGGTCGTTGTTTTTGGTACCACGGGCATGTGGAGTGTTGATGATGTTTATGTCCTTCTTCACGAAAAAATGCAACAAAGTAAAAAGCCAATTTTCCCCATACTTCCATCAACCTTACAAGCGGCGCAAGAGGTGCATCATTTCCACCAGCTTGGTCACGTTAATTTTACTGATGAGGTTACCTTCGGTTATGTTCTCTCCCGTGTTAATAGATTGAATCAGCCGTATGAAGAGGAGCCTGCCAAAGAAATTGATGTAGCTAAAGTGAGGAGTATTATTTCCGCTTCGGAAGATGGCTACCTGGAGCCAGGCGCCGTCTTTGGTTTATTATCTGCAGCAGGTATTTCCGTTGCTGCCCAACATACTGTCAGGTCGCAAACCGAAGCTGTATTCCAGGCAATTGACCTGGGTCTTCCTGTGGTAATGAAGGTTTGTGGCCCTGTTCATAAATCAGATGTGGGGGGTGTTATTGTTGGAGTGTCCACTACGGAAGCGGTAGCTCATAATTTTGAAAAGTTGATGGCTATACAAGGTGCAGAAGGTGTTTTAGTTCAACGGCAGTTGAGCGGGCTTGAAGTATATATGGGGGCTAAAAAAGAAGACAGGTTTGGCCACCAGCTTCTCTGCGGCCTTGGGGGCATATTTGTCGAAGTATTTAAGGACGTGGCGTCCGGCCTCGTTCCGGTTGGTAAAAAAGAAGCGCATTCTATGATCCATCACCTTAAGTCGCTTCCGATTCTACAGGGAGTAAGAGGTAAAGAAGGGGTTAATGAACAATTACTAATCGATGCAATACTTAACCTGAGTGCATTGTTGCAAGCTGCGCCTGAAATTGAAGAAATGGATATCAACCCGTTGCTCGGTTCCCGTACGGACCTGGTTGCTGTGGATGCGCGAATAAGGATTCGGCGTACGCCCGCTGAAAAAGCTGAGGAGGTTGCAGATCGCATGGCGTGCCAGCATTAGAAGGCTGGCGGTGTATTCGATTTCTTTTTTTGTTGTTCCATTTTAGGAAAAAGGATGTTACCACTTCGTTGTGTAATTAGCATACGGCATGATAACTGATGAGGAAAATGTATTAATATTGCGTTTGCTTGAAACTATGAAACGCATCCTTTTGGTTGAAGACGACGAAGATATACAAGAAGTCCTTGGGCTTTTTCTTAGGTCAAAAGGGTACCAGGTAGACCAATATACCCATATACATAGCCTCCAGTATTACCTAGAGCAGATTAAGGAGAAGAAACCGGATCTAATCATCTCAGACATTTTCATTCCTGAAATCGATGGCAGGGAACTGTGCAAGTTTGTTAAGCAGCAGGACGATACAAAGCGCATTCCTTACATTTTGATTTCTGCAGGCAATTTTACAAAAGAGGAGATTCTGAATACATGCGGTGATGTATTTATTGCAAAGCCTTTTGATATAGGAACCATTGAACGCACCGTTGAAAAGTTCATATCTGCTGCTTAACCTGGTCTCTACTTCCACACAATAATTTAAACTGCTACTTTCGCTTAATGATGCAAATTGTTGAGTGCCCACGTGATGCTATGCAAGGTTGGAAGCACCCGATTGCTACTGCTGATAAAATAAGGTACATTAATAGCCTGTTACAGGTGGGCTTTCATACCATCGACTTTGGGAGCTTTGTTTCGCCCAAGGCCATTCCCCAAATGGCCGACACAAGCGAGGTGCTTGCCGGTTTGCATGTTACGAGCACTAGTTCCAAGCTACTTGCCATTGTAGCCAATACCAAGGGAGCGGAAGACGCCGTAGTTTTTCCTGAAATAAGTTATCTCGGTTTCCCCTTTTCTGTATCACCCACCTTTCAGCAGCGTAACACAAATAGTACGCAGCTTGAAAGTATTGAGCGCATAAAGAAAATACAGGATATCTGCCTGAAGAATAAAAAGCAACTTGTTGTTTATCTGTCAATGGGTTTTGGAAATCCATATGGAGACGATTACAACGAGGAAATCCTGTTTAAATGGGCCGATGAAATGATAAACCTGGACGTGCGGATTCTTTCACTTGCTGACACGGTTGGCCTGGCTACAGCCCAGCAGATTTCATTCGCGTTGAATGCTTTGATTCCGCAGTATAGAAATGTTACGATTGGCGTTCACCTTCATGCTAGTGCTAGCAACTGGCAACATAAGTTACAGGCGGCAATAGATGCCGGTTGCCAGCGTTTTGACGGTGCGTTAAAAGGGATTGGAGGCTGCCCGATGGCACAGGACGACCTTGTTGGTAACATGGATACCGTCAATATTCTGGATTTGCTACAGGAGCAAAAGAAACTAAGCAACATTGACTTTAACGCTTTGCAAAAAAGCCTTCAAATTGCCTCTGAAATATTCATATAATGCAGTTCCAGGTTCCCATTGATATAAAACCTTTTCAGCCTGCTATTCAATATACGCACCGGTTGCTATTGATGGGAAGTTGTTTTACCGAGCATATTGGTAACTACCTCCAGGATGTAAAGTTCAACCTATTACAAAACCCAAACGGAATTCTGTTTGATCCGATAAGTGTTTGCAATAGTCTTATAAGTTATATCGAAAATAAACAGTACGGCCCTGAAGACATCTTCTGTTTTAATGATGGTTGGCATAGCTGGCAACATCATAGCAGGTACTCAGGAATTACCGCAGAGGAATGCCTGCAGTCCATCAATCAGTCGCAACTTGCTGCTCATCTATTTCTAAAACAAACAGACTGGCTTATCATTACCCTGGGTTCGTCATTCGTTTATAAATTTTCTAAAGAAATGCCTGCACACTTGCAGGTTTCTTCGAAGGGCCATGCTGCCAACTGTCATAAAGCGCCGGCGCAGTTCTTCAATAAGTATTTGCTTTCTATAGAAGAAACAATCTCTGCGCTTGATAATACAATTCATCGATTGCGACAGTATAATCCTGATGTAAAAATTGTATTTACCATTAGCCCAGTTCGCCATATACGCGATGGTGTTGTACAAAACAACAGGAGTAAGGCACGCTTGCTTGAAGCAGTACATCATCTTGTTGCAAAATTTAGTGGACTTTACTATTTTCCCGCTTACGAGCTTGTGATTGATGTACTGCGTGACTATAGGTTTTATGATGTGGATATGGTTCATCCTAATTATGCAGCGACTACGTTCGTACTCGAACATTTTTCGAATGCATGCATGAGTGAGGATTCCCGAAAGTTGATGGAGGAAATAAGGAAAGTGGTGATAGCCCAGAAGCACAAGCCTTTCAACCCCGGATCGGAACAGCATAAAATGTTTCTTAACAGCTTTTTGCAAAAAACTAAGCATTTGCAAGAGCAGCACCCGTATCTCGACTTCAGAAACGAATTATCTTACTTTAATGCAGCTTCATAAGATATTAATCCTGGTTAGTTTGACCTTTATTCTTGCTTGCCAGGGCAAGAAAAGCGGCGACCGAATCACTATTGTAACCGAGGCGGGCGATATTGAAGTGGAACTATACCCACAAAAAGCTCCTTTGACTGTTGCATCATTTCTGCGGAACGTTCGGGAGGGGTATTACGACCGGTCAAGCTTTTACCGAGTATTGAACCTCCAAAACCAACCAAGTAATGCTCCGAAAACAGAGTTAATACAAGGTGGAATTTGGCAAAAGAAAAATAAGCCTTCAAATACCGTCAATATACCGCATGAACCAACAAGCATAACCGGGTTACGGCATATAGACGGGACTCTTTCCATGGCAAGGACTGATACAGGCACTGCAAGTACAGAATTCTTTATCTGCGTGGAAGACCAGCCGGGCCTTGACTATGGAGGCCCTAGCAATGCTGATGGGCAAGGTTATGCGGCATTTGGAAGGGTAGTAAAGGGCATGAATATTGTTAGAAAAGTATACAATAAGCCAGAAGATGGCCAATATTTTATCAGGCCAATAACTATCTTTAGAATAGAAGAAAACTAATTTTCCTTAGCAATGACACCTTCAGATTTTAACCTCCTTCCTGTAATTGAACAGGCAATCCTTGTATCGACAGATGCAGAACTAATAGGAGAGTACCACGACAGTGAGTACAGCCACTCCGCTTACACATTGCAACAGTTTTATGTGGAAGTAAGCATAGAAATGGCTGATCATAAGAATATTGCGTATAAAGCAACGGCTTATGCCCCTAGCTGGATGGTGACTGCTTAACAATAGTTTTCCCTTTTTTCTTACTTAGCACGCTCTGTTTTGGGTTAAATCTATTACCTTTGCCGTCCTTTCACCGGGTAGCAGCATGGTGGCTGAAGCCTGAAAGTTGAAAATCATAGTGTTTAAGTCTTAAAAAATTAAAAATGAAACGCACATTTCAACCACATAATCGTCGTCGCAAATCTGTGCACGGGTTCCGTAAACGCATGCAAACAGCTAACGGACGCAAGGTTTTAGCTAGCCGCCGTTTGAAAGGTCGTAAGATACTTACAGTTTCTGACGAAAGGAAGTTAAAGTAGTAGAACTAGTTTAGTTGCAAATACTTAAGAGGTTGTTCTTGTAGAACAGCCTCTTTTTTTATGCTAGCCTAACCTAGTCAGCTCAAAGGATATTAGGTACGCTGCTGCCCCGGATGTGGCTTGCGGTTGCATTAAGGTTGGTTCGAATTGGGGGATAAAGGACGGCTCCAGCGAATCCAGTGCATCAAGAAAGCTTGGCTGAAGCGTATTACGGCTACTTTATTCGGGGCTTTATTTAAGCCTCCGTATGATCGGGCTTCGTTTTAACGTGTGGATTTACTACGGAAAGTTTCGGCTTTCTTGTTCTCTGTACAACACTCATAATAAATCCAATCGTCATTACGACGATGCCGAGCCACAAAACATTAATGAAGGGGAATTCATACACCTTTAGTGTAAGCAAGTCGTTCATGGTTTTGTTTTCCTTGAAACCCAGCTCCATGGTGCCGTCGTTCTGATCCAAGATCTTATTGAATTTCACAATCAGGCTCTGGGCCAGAACAGTATCAGGAAGATCTCGCACAGCAGTGCCCCTGATGGCAAGGCCGGGCGTTAATTTATAAAACGTTCCTTCTTTGGAGATAACCGTCATGTCGAACATCATGGCATTTTCTCCTGGCATTATTGTTCTTTCATTGTTTGGAGGGTTAACCAGCACTTTGTTCAACACTACCATACCATTGCTATAAAACGTGGTGTCTCCGGCCTTCATTTTTACAGGCCTGAATGTAGTGGTGTCGTTAGCATTTGCTTCGAGGAAGCTGGTTACATAGACAAAGATGTCTTTATGCAGGTAATGCCTGGCATCCGGGTTAGCGGCAAAGCCTTCCATCCCTTTATTGTTCTTAATTACGTCAGGATACAAGAAGAAGGTTTCACCGTTACTCTTTTTCTCAAACTTTAGTTCAAAATGCTTCTTTTTGTCAGCCGCATTGATTGTGTCCCGTACATAGGTTACATGATAGGTGGTCATGTCTGTTCTTACGCCTTTAAACAACGTAAGGTTTTCAGCAGGATTTTCATCGCCATCTTTATCTAAGATTGAAATACCGGTGGTATTCCAGCTTAATACCGTTTTCTTACTTGATGAGATAAGAATTCCGACAAGCATTAGCCCAAAACCTACGTGGGCCACTGATGCTCCTGCAGCTTTTATACGGCCTCTTAATACCAGCCATATATAGCTGGCGTTTGCCACTACGGAATAAACAGCGGCGAAAACAGCGAGGTGAATTGCAATGAGAAAGCCTGCACCATATTTATCGTAATCAACATTACCAAAAAGGCTGATAAGAAGGCTGAAGATTACTGAAACGATTGTTGGCCATAGGATTCTTCGTCCAAACAAAGCTTTTGGTGTATCCCGGTAACGGAAGTATTGTGTAACTGCAGTTAATAGACCTATGAGAATAGCAATGAATATCTGCACCTGGTTATAGCTAAACTCCACATCTTCAGGAGGCGCTATTTCAGTACCGAATATCTTGTTGAAAACAGGGACTGATGTTTTACTGGTTATAATAATCGCCGAAAGGAAGAAAACGAGCGATCCAATAAACATCCAAAACTCACGGCTATAGGTTTGTTCTTCTTTGTGAATGGTTGGAATATGCTTACGGTTCCTGAAGAACAGGTAAAGAGAGGGAAGCAGAAAAACCAGTACGAAACTAATTAACTGCACATTCATATCAGCACCGGTAAAGGCGTGTACTGAAGTATCGCCAAGTACTCCTGATCTTGTTAGGAATGTAGAATAAAGAATAAAAACGAACGCAAGTATGTAGAATAAATAAGTAGTTCGGAGTGAATAGCCGGTTGACCTGTAAACAAGGTTAGTATGTAATCCTGCTATCAGAATGAGCCAGGGTACAAGTGAAGCATTTTCCACGGGGTCCCATGCCCAATAACCTCCAAAAGTGAGGCTCTCATATGCCCAGGCAGCACCCATCGTAATGCCTAAACCAAGAGCAGCAGCAGAAAAAGATGTCCAGGGAATAACAGGTTTTGCCCAACTGTGATCTTTATTAATTAGCCCCGCAACTGCGTATGCGAAAGGGAGCAGCACAGATGCGAAGCCAAGGAAAAGCACCGGCGGGTGAATAACCATCCAATAGTTCTGCAACAAAGTATTGAGCCCGGAACCATCTTTGAGAAAACTTAAATAGTCTGCCCTCAACTCACCATTCTCGCCCCTAAATATAGGTGCATTATCCAGCAACCCTTCATTTCGCATCAATACAAAAGGATTTGTACCAATCTTATAGTCGAAAATGTAAATACCAATTATCATGGTAGCAAGGCAGAATTGGGCAAAGCTTACTACACCCATCACTGGTGCTTCCCATTTACCGCCCCTTGCTATTACCACCCAGCCCAGCACACAATGCCAGAAACTCCATAGCATAAAACTACCTTCCTGTCCTTCCCAAAAGCAACTCAACAAATATTCGGATGGGAGGTCGAGGCTTGAATGCTGCCAAACATATTTGTACTCGAAATAGTGATGGCTGATGATGTAGAATAAGGCTACAAAAATGGCAATGACCGATACAGTCTCCAGTAAGAATGCCACCCTTGCTATTCTTAACCAGCTTTGTTTATGCTGTGGTATAACCACATGATTAGTTTTGAAAAAAGCTACTGTTGCCACCAATGAGGCAACCAACGAAAGAATAACAAAGAAATGTCCTATTTGTCCGGGTAAGAGGTGTTCGCCTATGTATTCCATTTCTCTTGGGGTGGAGAGTAGCCTGCAGACAGTATTTGTCTTGAGACTGTTATTATTTATAGCTAATTGGTTACTACCATTTTTTTGGCAGCGTTAGGATCGTCTTTATATTTTGAAGGGCACTTAAGCAGAATGTCTTTACACTCAAAATGATCGCCCTGTACTTTGCCTTTAAGTACAAGGCGTTCGCTCTTCTCCATATCTGTTGGTTTATTATTATGGTAAACCACTTTTATAGAATTGCCTAATGTATCAATAGCCGTAAAACTTAAGTAGTTGGGATTTTTCACCGGGTCATATTCCAGTGGTTTGCTTTGATCGAGCTTGGCTATGAGGTGAACAAACTTCCCTTCTTTCTCTTTAGCTGAAGCCACCGTATCATAGGTAGTAACATCGCCCATAAAGCTGATGAGTACTGCTATGCAAGCTGCAATAAAAACAAGAGCGATGATGTGTGTCTTTTTCATGAGAAAATTAAGCTTGGCAAAAGTAGCCGAAAAACAGATGGAGGCACCTAACCAAAAGGTGTTTAATTGTTAAAACCCTTTACAAATCAAAACACCGGCAAGATGCCGGTGCTATGCGTTTGAGGGGGTTTAGTAATCAAAAAAGGGTTGTTACTATGATACTGTAACGAGGGTGCAAATAAGTGCATTTTATAATATTAACCTATGTGTTCCCTGCGGTTTAACGGGTTCTTATTCCCTATTTAAGCCATGTTTAAGGTTTTGGGCCTAATTACCGGAATATTCTTGCCACGATAGCCAGCATCCTGATCGGTGCGCGCGAAATGGTGGGCATGGCAGTTTAGTATAACGGGCTCGCCGACATAGCAATAGTCTTTAGTTATTATTCTTTCAATTACTCAGGTTTGCACTTATTTTTGCGCAAACTAACAGGTGTTTGTATCACTATAAATTTCAACCTAAATGCATTTTCAACTAAGCGAAGAACATTTGATGATTCAAAAGGCAGCAAGGGATTTTGCTCAAAACGAGTGTTTGCCAGGAGTAATTGAAAGAGATGAGCAGCAGAAGTTTCCTAAAGAGCAGGTAATGAAGCTTGCTGAACTCGGTTTTATGGGTATGATGGTAGATCCTAAGTATGGTGGATCGGGGATGGACACGGTGAGCTACGTGCTAGCTATGGAAGAAATAAGCAAGGTAGATGCAAGCACCAGTGTTTGTATGAGTGTGAATAATAGCCTTGTATGCTGGGGGCTGGAAGCTTACGGAAGCGAGGAGCAGAAGGTAAAGTACCTAACACCCCTTGCACAAGGTAATAAAGATGGTGAGCTATATATCGGAGCTTTTCTTCTTAGCGAGCCGGAAGCTGGCAGCGACGCCACTTCTCAACGAACAACGGCTGAAGATAAAGGCGATTATTACCTGCTTAACGGTACGAAGAACTGGATAACCAATGGTTCCTCAGCTTCTGTTTATCTTGTAATAGCCCAGACCGATGTTTCAAAAGGGTCCAGAGGGATTAATGCATTCATTGTTGAGAAAAGCTGGCCAGGTGTAACGGTTGCTGCAAAGGAGAACAAAATGGGTATCAGGGGCAGTGACACGCACACTATCATGTTTACTGATGTGAAAGTGCCAAAGGAGAACAGGATAGGAGAGGATGGCTTCGGGTTTAAGTTTGCCATGAAAACGCTTGCGGGTGGCCGTATTGGTATCGCCTCACAAGCATTGGGAATAGCAAGTGGTGCTTACGAGCTTGCGCTTAAATACTCAAAAGAAAGAAAGGCTTTTGGTAAAGAGATCATGCACCACCAGGCGATACAGTTTAAACTGGCTGACATGGCAACAAGGGTAGAGAGCGCAAGGCTGCTTTGTCTGAAAGCAGCATGGGAGAAAGACAATGGTATGGACTATACCCTGAGCGGCTCAATGGCCAAAGTATTTTCATCTGAAACAGCTATGTGGGCTGCTACAGAGGCAGTACAGATACACGGAGGTTATGGGTTTGTAAAGGAATACCACGTTGAACGATTGATGCGGGATGCCAAGATTACGCAGATATACGAGGGTACAAGTGAGGTGCAAAGAATAGTGATAAGCAGGACGATCTTGAAGGATTAATAGAGCCCATTTCTATAAGAGATGAAAGCTGCCGTAAGGCGGCTTTTTTTGACTTTGCCTATGAACATATTTCAGCTACTTTCTCCCTCGTCCTCTGAGATCTGGCGCAGCGCCTGGTCAAGGAGAGGTATTTTGGTTTCTAGTACATCCCAAACTATAAGGTAATTCACGCCCATGTAGTCATGAATAAGCCGGTCCCTCATGCCTGACATGCTCTTCCATTCAAGTGTAGTCCATCTTTCTTTAAACTCCTTGGGTATTTTCTTAGAAGCTTCTCCAATGATCTCCAGGCTTCGAACGACTGCTCTCTTCAGCGTTTCATCTTCGAGGAATTGCTCTTTGTCTACTTTATTCTTTAATGACAACAGATAGCTACACTCGTCTGCAATGTGTTGCAAATATTCGTTTGGATGCCTATACATACACGATATTGCTTAGAATGTGAGGTCCAATGTGCTTACTAAGGCCATTTCGGGTTACAACTTCTACTCTATAGCTTCCAAACAGGTTTTCAACTATATCGCAGGCTGCCATGAAATTGTCGAATGTTTCTTTGGCAGGGTCGAAGTCGAGAAGTAAATCAATGTCGCTGGAAGCTGTTTGTTCATTGCGGAGATAAGAACCAAACAATCCTACCTGTACTACCCCGTAACTGCTTAGTTCAGCTTTTTTGTTCCTTAGCAACTTTAATATGTTCTCTTTCGTTGTCATGGCTCTTGTACTGCAAATTTAATGCTGTTGACCGTGTAATGGCGCTTCCTCACCATACCAACTGGTGTGTCTCTTTAATTACTCCCATAATAAACACGCTCTGCACTTTGCCCACATTGTCAATGGGACTTAACTTGTTTACATGAAAGTCGTAGTAGGCGTTCATGTCCTCAGCGACAACCTTGAGCATGAAGTCGAACTCGCCGCTAATGTTATAGCATTCTACCACTTCATTCAACTCGTGTATGGTCTTGATGAACTTGGCGCCTGCTGTTTTATTGTGCTGCTTTAGGCTTACATAGCAAATCACCTTTAGGCCACGGCCCAGCTTTTCTCCATCCACCAGTGTGGCGTACTGCCTGATGATGGCGGCCTCTTCCATTCGCTTGATGCGCTCGTATACAGGTGTGGTGCTTAGGTGTACCTTCTCCGATATCTCTTTTACGGTAGCCCTGGCATTCTGCTGTAGCAGGGCCAATATCTTAAGGTCTGTTTCGTCAGGCCTATAAGCGGGCTTAGATAAATTGTCTGTTTTAGTGCTGTTCGGCATCGCTGTACGGGTATTTTATTCTATAATAGGCTACAAATTATATATTTTATTCTATTCTTTGCTGTATTGCTGTTGTTTTATTCTGCTTTTTATAGATTTGCTGTCTACAAAACCTTATTATGTCAACAGTATCTCAAAAGATTGATTTGAACCTTCCTTATAAAGTGAAGGATATATCCCTTGCAGCGTGGGGCCGTAAAGAAATACGCCTTGCTGAAGCGGAAATGCCGGGCCTGATGGCTCTGCGTAAAGAGTATGGTCCTTCTCAGCCTCTTAAGGGTGCAAGGATTGCCGGCTGTCTTCACATGACTATCCAAACTGCTGTGTTGATTGAAACACTGGTTGCTCTTGGTGCTGAAGTGAAGTGGAGTTCATGTAACATCTTCTCCACACAAGATCACGCTGCTGCTGCAATAGCTGCTGCAGGTATCGGTGTATTTGCCTGGAAGGGTCAGACAATTGAAGAAGCAGATTGGTGTATTGAGCAGACACTGTTCTTTGGCAGCACTGATCGTCCTTTGAATATGATTCTTGACGATGGTGGAGACCTTACCAACATTGTTCTTGATAAATATCCTGAGCTGGTTCAGCATGTGAAGGGTATTTCTGAAGAAACTACTACAGGTGTACACCGCCTTTACGAGAGAATGGCTAAGGGTACATTGCCTGTTCCTGCTATCAACGTTAACGACTCTGTTACCAAGAGCAAGTTCGATAACAAGTACGGTTGTAAAGAGTCCCTTGTTGATGCTATTCGCCGTGCAACTGATGTTATGCTTGCAGGTAAAGTAGCAGTTGTAGGTGGTTATGGTGATGTAGGTAAAGGTTCTGCAGCTTCTTTGGCTGGTGCCGGTTGCCGTGTTATCGTTACAGAAATTGATCCTATCTGTGCACTACAGGCTGCAATGGACGGATTTGAAGTGAAGAAGATGATTGATGCAGTTAAAGAAGCAGACATTATTGTTACTGCTTCCGGTTGCCGCGACCTGATAACAGGCGATCACTTCCTAGCTATGAAGGATAAAGCTATCGTTTGTAACATCGGCCACTTTGATATTGAGATTGACGTTGCCTGGTTGAATTCCAACTATGGTAATACAAAAGACACTATCAAGCCGCAGGTTGACATTTACAACGTAAACGGTAAGGACATCATTCTTCTTGCAGAAGGAAGACTGGTTAACCTTGGTTGTGCTACTGGTCACCCGAGCTTTGTAATGAGTAATTCGTTCACTAACCAAACACTTGCTCAATTAGAACTGTGGAATAATCACAAGAGCTATGAGAACAAGGTTTATGTTCTGCCTAAGCACCTGGATGAGAAAGTTGCCAGACTTCACCTGTCTAAGATTGGTGTTGTATTGGATGAGCTTACTACCGACCAGGCTGAGTACCTCGGCATACCAAAAGAAGGTCCGTTTAAGCCGGAGCATTACAGGTATTAATCTCTACTAATGTAATAAAAAGAAGCCCTTGCATTTGCAGGGGCTTCTTTATTATATTCGATGAGAAATAGAATTCTTCTGCAATGAAAGCTTTTAATACAATTATCCTTCTTACACTTTCCAACCTGTTCATGACCCTTGCCTGGTATGGGCACCTGAAGTTTAAAGACATACATTGGCTGAAAGGAGCCGGTCTTTTCACCGTGATCCTGATAAGCTGGGGCATTGCATTTTTTGAGTATTGTTTACAGGTTCCTGCCAATAGGATAGGACATGAAAGCTATGGTGGACCTTTCAATGTATGGCAGCTTAAGGTGATACAAGAAGTTATTACGCTGATTGTGTTTGCAGCGTTTTCCCTGTATGTGTTTAAGCAGGGGATTACAATCAACCATTTACTTGGTTGTGCTTGTCTTATACTAGCTGTGTACTTCTTCTTTAAATAGTTGCAACTTTACAACAACCCCAGCCAAGTGTTTCTAAAACTCTTTTTACTAGGTTTTTTCATCGCGTTTTTACTCTTCCTGGCTTACCAGGCGGATAAACGAAAGAAGAGAATAGTATTCTTAGGCGATTCCATTACTCAGCAGGGCAGCATGGCGGGTGGGTTTATAGGCCTGTTGCAGGACTGTTTTAAAAATGAGAATCTGACTAATTACGAATTTATAAACGCCGGCATCGGTGGTAATAAAGTTACCGACCTTGTAAGGAGAGCAGATAAGGATGTAGCTCATAAGAATCCAAAACTGGCAATCATAATGATTGGTGTAAACGATGTTTGGCACAAGATGCAAGGCACGGGAAACAACTTGTCTCATTTTGAAGAGCAGTACAGGGAGCTCATCAACAAACTACTGAGAAGCCAGGTGAACATAATATTATGTACTCCCACCGTTATAGGAGAACAACATGATGGTTCTAATTATTTAAATGAAGCATTGGAAGACTATTGCGAAGTAGTGAGGAAGCTATCAACAGAGTTTCATTTTCCTTTATGCGATGCCCGGAATGCTTTTCTCCATTACCTGCGGGAGAATAACCCGGAGCATAAATATGCCGGTGTACTTACCAGCGATGGTGTTCATTTAAATGATAAAGGGAACCATGTTTTGGCTAAGGCAATATGGGAAGTGCTAAGACAGCAAAAGCTATCCAACCTTATTTAGTTCCTTCAAAATAATATCAGACACTTCCTGCGCGCGGGTAAGCACCATGAGGTGTGTGCCACCCTTGATGGCATAATCAGCCTTTACAAACTTGAAGGGGAGTAGTATGTCCTTCGTTCCATGAATATGTACTACATTAACAGGCATAGTTTTGTTGCACCAATGTACAACGGCATTCACTGCCCACTCATTAAAGCCGCTCATTGAGGTTTCTATGATTGCGCGCAAGGCACGCTTTTGCCTCTCGGTTTTTGCACCGAACACGTGCTTCATCACCAACTCGTTACTGCCCAGCTTTTTTAGTGGAAATATCTTGTGTATGGGTATGCTTCTACCTATCCTGAAATAGGGAGGAAGCTCATCACATGTTTTGGCGCTTGAAATAAGAATGAGTTTCTTTATTGGCCTAAGCTTCGCAATCTCAGCGCTAATCATTCCTCCAAAAGAAAGGGCAACTATCAACGGCTCTTCATTAGCGGGAATCCTGTCGCTCATGCGTTGGGCATAATGCTCGATGCTCTCTTTCTTATCGGGAGCCATCCAGTTGAGATGCACAGGTTCTATTCCCGGCAAGCGCAGGTTAGCAAAAGCAGCATCGCTGGCGCCGAGGCCGGATATGAAGTAAACTTTCTTCATGCAGCCGACGGTGTATTATACAATTGAGAGCAGGTAATAGTTCTTCTTTCCTTTTTGTACCAGCAGGTATTTATCATGAAGTAAGTTTTCAGCGGTTACTTTCATGCTTATGTCACCAACTTTATGCCTGTTAAGGCTAACACCCCCTCCCTGTATCATCTTTCTTGCTTCTCCTTTGCTGGGGAAGACCTTACTGTCTGCTAGGAGCGTGACAACATCGACCCCTTCCGTGAGGCGAGACCGGGGAAAGTCATATTTCACTACACCATCCATCGCTTCCAATTCTTCAGCACCCAGGCTTTCTGCAGGTGCGTTCTGGTTGGCGAAGAGTTTCTCTGTTGTTTCAATTGCTGCTTTCAATCCTTCGTCTCCGTGCACAAAGCGGGTAACCTCTTCGGCCAGCTTCTTTTGAAGTATTCTTTGGCTAGCATCATTCTCGTGGATGGTAATAATGCCATCTATATCGCCATGGGTAAGAAAAGTAAACACCTTAATCCAGCGCTTGGCGTCTTCATCTGCGGCGTTGAGCCAGAACTGGTAGAACTGGTAGGGAGAGGTAAGATTAGCATCGAGCCATACGTTGCCCTTCTCTGACTTACCAAACTTGCTGCCGTCGGCCTTGGTAATGAGCGGACAGGTAAGCGCAAAAGCTTCTCCCTGAGCCTTGCGCCTGATAAGTTCGGTGCCGGTGGTGATATTGCCCCACTGATCGCTTCCTCCCATTTGCAACTTGCAATTATGGTTGGTGTATAAGTGGAAATAGTCGTAGCCCTGGATAAGCTGGTAAGTAAACTCTGTAAAGCTGATGCCGGTTTCACCTTCGATTCTCTTTCTAACACTGTCCTTTGACATCATGTAGTTTACCGTGATGTGTTTGCCTGTATCGCGGATGAAGGAGAGGAAATTCATTTCCTTAAACCAGTCGTAGTTGTTAACCAGCACAGCGGCATTGGGCCTGGAGGGATCGAAGTCGAGGAATTTTTCCAACTGCCTTCTCACACCTGCCACATTGCGCTGAAGGGTTTCTTCGCTAAGGAAGTTTCTTTCCTCGCTCTTGCCGCTGGGGTCGCCGACCATACCGGTAGCGCCGCCAACGAGGGCAAAAGGCTTGTGACCTGCCCTTTGCAGGTGAACCAGTAAGATGATGGGCACGAGGTTGCCAATGTGCAGGCTTTCTGCCGTAGGGTCGAAGCCAACATAGCCGTTGGTAAGCTCCTTGTTAAGCTGTTCTTCAGTGCCGGGCATTATGTCTTGAATCATCCCACGCCATCTCAGTTCTTCTACCAGGTTCATAGTTAAGGAAGGAATTTGGGGCAAAAGTAAGGGTTATGGAGTGTTACAGGGGTAGGGAGAAGGTTGTGTGGAAGCACGACGCGGGGAAAGGGGAAAATGCGTTTAGGGGGAGAATGAAGTAAGCTGAGCGTAAGCTTATGATAACTTCATTGTAAGCTAATGGTAACTGTATGGTAAGGTATGTATGCATTTAGGGTAGGCTTTGGGATGGTGTTATGGCGGTGTTGGGTAGCCTTAGGTTAACTGTTACAATGGGACAACTATGGGACAACTATGGGAGAACTATGGGACAACCATTGGACAACCTCCCGATAACTAGCCTATAAGCATGGGGAAAACCTGCTTTTTGTCATTTTTTGGGATAGTGGAGCAGGTTAAATTGGGCAGGAAAACTATTATATGGCAAGAGTTAGGGGTCCGAACCGCTTGATAGGGAGAGTAGGTGAGCGAACAAATTATACGATTAAAGGAGTTGATGGAATTATTTCGAGGTTGGCTACGGGTCCATCGAAGGAGATGATTGATAGCCTTCCGCAGTATTCGGAGACGAAGAAGAATGCGCTGACGTTTGGCGATTGTTCGAAAGCGATGAAGCTGATAAGGCAGCCATTTGGGCCGGTGATAGAAAAAGTGCGGCGCCCTTTTGAGCACTCCAGGTTCTTAGGGTATGGATACGAAATATTCAGAAATGCAAGGAGCGGTGACAGGCACCCGTTTGAAACAGATAGTGTGAGAAAGTTTAAGGGATACCGCTTTAACCGAGATACCGACCTGATGAGCATTTTGATGTCGGAAACCCGCATTGAGATAGATGATGAGGTATTGAGACTGGAGGCAAAGGGGTATGCACCGAGCAGGTATCACAGGGCTTCCCATTTTGCGTTTACATTAAGCGTGGCAGGGATAGATTTTGAAGAGAACAGGTGGGAGGCGAGCCATAGCCAGAGTGATTTTATTGCGTTTAACGCGCTGAATACAATGGAGCCACTTAGTGTTGAGACGAAGCTACCGAGGGGTTTTCCGGTGACATTTGTTGTATTGATGCTAAACCAACTGGATTATATTAATGGATCCTACAGCTGGTTCTATAACGGCAACTATAGCGCAGCTAACATAATTGAGGTGTTTGGAGAGTTTGAGAATGAAGCATCAACAGCTGGAGAGAGTGAAACGGGTGAGGACTGGAGGAAGTGGTTGTGTGAGTAGTGGGAAAAGGGGGAAAGGGAAGGTAAGAGACTTAGACTGCAGAAAGCGGGAGAGAGTGGAGATGGTGGGACAGGTGGGACGAGTGGGACT